>JBDLRH010000024.1:0-17548 GCA_039800165.1 Pseudomonadota bacterium | reverse complement strand
TGTATAAATTCTCTGAAAAATCAATGACAGTGAACTGTGCCAGTTGAAGACTGTCTATGACAGCACAGCCCAGGCGGCGAATTTTTCTTACATCCTCCCCCGTGCTCAATTGACTCCGCAGGATATTGCCCAAAGTCCATTGACATAGATGTGCAAATACTTGCCGTGAGCGCCAAACTCGTTAAGTAGCATAACATGTTTACTTTGTGCATAAATCACTTGCTCAATAAAGCATATTAACTGGCTGACTAGTTTTTTTCAATTTCGGAGATGCACTCGTCAACCATCTGCTTCACTTTTAAATTTATTCTATTTTGTATTTCGTTGCGATCGTAGGCAAATAGCGTAGATCTTGTGCAAAATACGTGCGATGCCCAAATGGGCTTTTGGCTTTCGCTGATTGCGGTGGGTGCGTATTTTAAGAAAGTTATTCTGACGTTGGCTGCGCAGAACCGTTCTGTAAGCGACAGAACTACGGGGGATATATGAAGTTTTACCTCTGTGCTTCTATTGGTAGAAATTGATATTCGATTGAATCGTAGTGCAGATTCTGCCGCAGATTCAACTGATTGACTGCTTGTTTGACACTTTCTGGAGTCTGGGTCGTCGTCTTCTGAGAAGACAAAAACTGATTTAAATGATTGCCCGCTTGCATAATTAACAAAAAACGTGGCTGAAACAATACTCGCGAACAGGTATCTAAATACTTTCATTGGGGCTCTTCTGGGAGGGATAGTCAAGCGACGTCTGATGCCAATCTATCCGCAGCAAGTGTCGCTGTCAATTTGCTGTAGTGCCGCTCAAGCATGACGACGCTGGTTCCCATCTGCCGCGCCAACGTGTGGATGTCCATGCCTGACAGCAGTTCCTGTGTGGCGTAGGTATGCCTGAGGCTGTAGAGGCTGCGTGTGCCGCCCCCTGCGTCCTTGGCAAGTCGGAGTTCAGCCATGAGCCTGCGAAACACATGCGTGAACTCGTAGGGCTGCGTGCCATCCGCGAACCTGAACACCCGCAAGGGCAACTCCTGCTCAATCACTGTGTCGAACGGCAGGTGCGCGATGTCTGGCTGCTCCTGATGCAGCCGCTGCAGCGCACGAACACACTCATGCTTGGCAATCAGCCAGCGTGGTCCTGTCTTGCCTGATACCCAGATGCGCAGGTAGCGCACGCCCTTGTCCAGATGCCATTGGCAGTAGCGCCACTCCAGGTTCATGCTCTCTGTGCCCTGCCGCATGCCTGTGAGCAACAGCACATCTACCAAGTCGCGCAGCAAGCGCCGCAATTCGCCTGTCTTGCCCTGAACGCCCTGATGCCAGGTGGCAAGGTGTTCACGCAATAGTGCTACTTCCGCAGTGGTGAACGCTGGGCGTGGCTTGCCTGGCTCGCCCTTGGCTGTGAGCCTGGGTATGGGTACCTTGTCGCTGATCCAGCCTCTGGCAATGGCAGTCTGGTGGATGCGGTTGAAGGCACTGGTAAATGTCAGCAGGGTGCTGGCGCTGGGTGGGCGTCGCATCTGCTGATTGCGCCAGGCTTCGAACTCAGAGATGTCCTTGGCTGTGAGCGTGGTGAGATAGCGTTGCCCAAAGAAGGGGATGAAGTAGCGTTCGATGACGCCTATGTAGGCTGTGTAGACACGACGCCCAGTGCCTGCAGCGATGTCCTGCTTGAGATCTGCCACGCAGGCTTGCGCCACATCCGCAAAGCGTTTGACAACTGGTGCCAAGCCATGGCGTTCGCGGAATCTTGCTTCGTCGTAGCGTTCGCAGGCTGTGCGAGCCGCAGCAGCCATGTTGCGCTGGCGAGTGCTGAAGCGAATCCAGCGTGGTGACTGAAGCCTGAAGCGTGCCTGCCAGTAGCCGCTGCGAGCGATCTTGAATAGCACTACTTCACCATCGCGCAGATGGATCAGGGGTGCTGCAGCCGCAGGAAGATCAGAGAGCGTGGCAGCAGGCTTGGGCTTGGTGGCAGGCTTGGCTGCTGGTGGGCTATGTGTGCTGTCGTGTGAAACGACAGTGATCTGTTGGGGCAGTTGGTAGCGCACCTGGGAGAACACTGGCACGCTCCAGCCCAAGGTGCTGCGCTTGTTCACCAAAGCGCCCCGCGCTGGCAGCGCAGCGTCTGAATTGCCTTGCGTTGTTTCGCCAGCGCGGCGATGCACACAACCGCGCGATGCACGTGAAAAAGCCTGCTGCGCGAACACAGCAGGCTTCGATATGGTGGCGCTTCACGGATTCGAACCGCGGACCTGTGGATTATGATTCCATCGCTCTAACCGACTGAGCTAAAGCGCCAGAGCCGCGCATTATAGCGAGGGCCACTGGCGCCCGCCGCCCCGGTCATTTTTGCTGCATGCCGCTCAGGTAGCCCAGCAGCGCCACGATGCGGTTGCGGGCCGACCATTCGGGGTTCTGGTCGCCGCGGCGCCTGGATTCGTCGCGGAACTCCTGGCCCCAGACCGGCATTTCGCGCGATCCATGCGGGCCGATGCTGATGCTCGATCGCCCGTCGATCATCTCCCACACCAACTGCTCTGGAAACGCGCCGCCGTTGCGCTTGGCAATCGTCGTCAGGTCGCTGGGCGCCGTCGTCAAGAAGGGCTTCATCGGCCCGTCGCCGCGCGCGCTCATGCCGTGGCAACTGGCGCAATGCGTCTCGTAGGCGCGCTGCCCGGCATCGATTCGGGTGGCGTCGCGCTGCTGCACGCGTTGCTGCGCGGGGGCTTGTGCCTGTGCCTGTGCCTGTCCCACGGGGACGAAGGTGATGGCGCTGATGGCGGCCACAGCACACAGTGCAGCGCTGGCAAGCCACGGCGCGCGGGGATGAGGTGCGTTCATGGGGTTCTCCTGAAGGGGTGGGGTGGAAGGGTGGACGGGGGTATCACTTCTGCTGTAGCCGGTGCACGTACTCCAGCAGCATCAGCACCTGCGCGCGGGTGTAGGCATCGGGGTCGTAGGGCAGCTCCATGTAGTAGGTGGCTGCGTCTTCGCGGTACACGCGCCCCCACACTGGCATGTCACGCGTGCCGTGCGCGGCGGGCAGTGCGTCGCCGGTGATCGAGTCGTACAGCCGCGCCATCGGGAACACGCCGCTGTTGCGCTTGGCCAGCAGCGTCAGGTCGGGCGGGCTCTTGCGCAGCAGCTCACCCACCGGGCCCGAGCCCTTGCCATTGACGCCGTGGCAGCTGGCGCAGCGCGACTCGAATTCGACCTTGCCGGCGTCGCGCATCGTGGGCGCCTTCTGTGCCGGCCGCGCGGTGGTCTGGGCGCGGGCGTCCGGCGCAATCCACGCCAGGATGAAGATCCACGCGATCAGCAGCGCCAGTGCCAGCAGCAGGTTGGCGGTGGCATGCGTGAGCCACGCACGCAGCACGTCAAGGGCAGCGCCTGCGCGGTGCAGCCCGGAGGAATGGATGGATGAGGCCACGCGAACTCCTTGCAGGGCGGACGCGGTGTGCGTCCGGTGCAAGTCATTCTGGGCAGCCGGTGCCCGTGGCGATTGAGTGCGGTCAGCAGTGCTGCGCCGCGCTGCGCATCACTCGTGCTTGAACTCAGCCTTGCGCTTGTTCACGAAGGCGTCCATGCCTTCTTTCTGGTCGGCGGTGGCAAACAGCGCGTGGAACAGGCGCCGCTCGAACATGATGCCGTCGGCCAGCGTGCCCTCGTAGGCGCGGTTCACCGACTCCTTGGCCGCCATGGTGGCGATCTGCGAGAAGTCGCTGATCTGCAGCGCGGCGCCCAGCGCTTCGTCCATCAGCTTGTCCAGCGGCACCACGCGGCTGACCAGGCCGCTGCGCTCGGCTTCGGTGGCGTCCATCATGCGGCCGGTCAGGGCCAGGTCCATCGCCTTGGCCTTGCCGATGGCGCGCGGCAGGCGCTGGGTGCCGCCTGCGCCGGGAATCACGCCGAGCTTGATCTCGGGTTGGCCGAACTTCGCGTTGTCGGCGGCGATGATGAAGTCGCACATCATCGCAAGCTCGCAGCCGCCGCCCAAGGCGAAGCCGCTGACGGCAGCGATCACCGGCTTGCGGATGCTGCGGATGGTTTCCCAGTTGCGGGTGATGTAGTCGCTCTTGTAGACATCGGCGAAGGTGTAGGTGGCCATCGCGCCGATGTCGGCGCCTGCGGCAAACGCCTTCTCGCTGCCGGTGATGATCATGCAGCCGATGGCCGGGTCGGCATCGAAGGCCTTGAGCGCACTGCCCAGTTCATCCATCAGCGCGCCGTTGAGCGCATTGAGCTGCTTGGGTCGATTGAGGGTGACGATGCCCACCTTGCCGGCTTCGGTGCGCACCTGGATGAATTCGTGGCTCATGGCTTCTCCTGGGGGGTTTTTCGGGGATGCGGCCAGACTATACCCAAGCGATTTCATTCGCCGACCGCTCGGTCGGTTAATGCGTCGCAGGTGTTACAGTTCGCGCGGAGGAGATACCGCAATGACCGACACCACCGTGCTGTACGAGGCGCGCGGCGCCGTGGCGCTGATCACGCTGAACCGCCCGCAGGCGCTCAACAGCTTCACCCGCCAGATGCACCGCGACCTGTGGGCCGCGCTCGACCGCGCCGAGGCCGACCCGGCCATCCGCGCCATCGTGTTCACGGGCGCGGGCCGCGGCTTCTGCGCCGGTGCCGACCTCGCCGAATTCGATTTCAAGCCGGGCGAAGACCTGGTGCAGCGCGCCGACCCCGGCCCGGTGATCGACCAGGCCTTCAACCCCACCACACGACGCCTGCAAAACCTGCGCGTGCCCACGGTGTGTGCCGTCAACGGCGTGGCAGCCGGGGCGGGCATGTCGTTCGCCATGGCGTGCGACATCAGCATCGCGTGCAGTGCGGCCAGCTTCATCCAGGCCTTCAGCAAGATCGGCCTGATTCCGGATGCCGGCAGCACCTGGCTGCTGCCGCAGCGCGTGGGCATGCAGCGTGCCATCGCGCTGGCGATGACCGGCGACAAGCTCAGCGCCGACAAGGCGCTGCAGTTCGGCCTGGTGTATGACGTGGTCGAAGGCGAGCCGCAGGCCTGCGTGGATGCAGCGCTGGCGCTGGCGCAAAAGCTCGCCGCCATGCCCACCAAGGCGCTGGTGGCCACGCGCCACATCCTGCGCGACAGCACCATGCGCTCGCTGAACCAGCAGCTGGACATGGAGCGCGACACGCAGTCGGCGCTGGGCAAGACGCACGACTACATCGAAGGCGTGATGGCCTTCCGCGAAAAGCGCGCGCCCAAGTTCAAGGGCGAGTGAGCGCAGGATGAGCGACACGCCGATCACTGCCGAAGAGCGCGCCCGCCGTGTGGGCGCCGCGATGTGGGCCAACGACATCGCGTCGAAAGACACCATGGGCATGGAACTGCTGGGCGTGGAGCCCGGCCGTGCACGCATCCGCATGGCGGTGAAGAAGCTGCACCTCAACGGCCACGGCATCTGCCACGGCGGCTTCATCTTCACCCTGGCCGACACCACCTTTGCGTTTGCCTGCAACAGCCACAACAAGAACGCGGTGGCCGCCGGCTGCAGCATCGAATTCCTGCGGCCCACGCACGAGGGCGACGTGCTCACCTGCGAGGGCGTGGAGCAGACCCTGTCGGGCCGGCACGGCATCTACGACATGAAGGTGACCAATCAGCGCGGTGAAACCGTGGCCCTGTTCCGCGGCAAGAGCGCGGTGATCCAGGGCACGGTGTTCCCCGAGTGAAAGACAGACCGACGAGGACTTGGCCATGAGCAGTTTCCCGACCTCCTTTGCACTGGAGCCCATCGAAAAAGCCAGCATCGACGAGCTGCGTGCGCTGCAGCTCAAGCGGCTGCAGGGCACGCTGCGCCACGCGTATGCCAACTCGCCGGTGTACCGCGCCAAGTTCGACGCCGAGGGCGTGCACCCGGACGACTGCAAGTCGCTCAGCGATCTGGCCAAGTTCCCGTTCACCACCAAGAAGGACCTACGCGACAGCTATCCGTTCGGCATGTTCGCGGTGCCGCGCGAGCAGTGCGCGCGCATCCACGCATCGAGCGGCACCACCGGCAAGCCCACGGTGGTGGGCTACACGAAGAACGACATCGACACCTGGGCCCATGTGATGGCGCGCAGCATTCGCGCGGCGGGCGCGCGGCCGGGCGACATGGTGCATGTGAGCTACGGCTATGGCCTCTTCACCGGCGGACTGGGCGCGCACTACGGTGCCGAGCGGCTGGGCCTGACGGTGGTGCCCTTTGGCGGCGGCCAGACCGAAAAGCAGGTGCAGCTGATCCAGGACTTCAAGCCCGACATCATCATGGTCACGCCGAGCTACATGCTGGCGATCGCCGACGAGTTCGAGCGCCAGGGCATCGATCCGAAATCCTGCAGCCTGCGCCTGGGCATCTTCGGTGCCGAGCCCTGGACCAACGACATGCGCCTGGCGATTGAGCAGCGTATGGGCATGGACGCGGTGGACATCTACGGCCTGAGCGAGGTGATGGGCCCGGGCGTGGCCAACGAGTGCGTGGAGACCAAGGACGGCCCCACCATCTGGGAAGACCACTTCTACCCCGAGATCATCCACCCCGAGACCGGCGAGCCGGTGGCCGACGGCGAGATGGGCGAGCTGGTGTTCACCAGCCTCACCAAAGAGGCGCTGCCGATCATCCGCTACCGCACGCGCGACCTCACGCGTTTGCTGCCGGGCACCGCGCGCACCATGCGCCGCATGGAGAAGATCACCGGCCGCAGCGACGACATGATGATCGTACGCGGCGTCAACGTGTTCCCGTCGCAGATCGAGGAGCTGATCCTCAAGCGCGCCGAGCTGTCGCCGCACTATGTGTGCATCTTGAGCAAGGACGGCCCGATGGATGCGCTGACGGTGGCGGTGGAAACGCGCCCGGGCATCGCGCCCGACAGCGCGGCGGCCAGGCAGGCAGCGCAGGCGCTGCAGCACGACATCAAGACCTTCATCGGCAGCAGCGCGAAGATCGAGCTGCGCGAAGAAGGCGGTGTGGAGCGCAGCATCGGCAAGGCCAAGCGGGTGATCGACCAGCGGCCCAAGTAAGGCGCCGCGGCATACCGGACTGCCTACCCGCCGGCCTGCCGCCCACGCTCAGCGCGCGGCCTGGTCGATGCGCTCGACCATCAGATCAAGCCAGGCTTCTTCGCCCAGCGCGATGCGGATGCGAGCGGGCAGGTACTGCAGTGAGGGTGCAAACCACATCTGCGCAGTGATGTTGCCGCGCGGCCGCTCGATCGGTCGTGGCACGAGGTGAAAGGCCTGCACCGCGCCCCAGGCCGGCGTGCCCAGCGTCACCGGCCCGCGCACGTCGTAGGTCCATTCATCGAGGCCGCCGGGTCGTGCCATCCACAGCCGCACCACTTCGCCTTCGGCCAGCGCCTGCCTGCCGGTGGCAAAGCGATGCGACAGCGCGACGAACTGGCTGGCAGTGTCCTGCACGCCGTCGGGGCGCGGCAGCGCGCTGCCATTGCCCGGCAGCACCTGCGTGCCGTCGATGCGCACCGAGCGCGTGCGGTTGGGCATCTGCTCCTGATAGGCCGCGGGCTGCAGCTGGTCACCGACGATGCGGCCCTGGCTGGTGAGCGTGACGCGCAGGAACAGCGCCATGCGGATGGCGATCTGCACCTGGTAGCGGTCGCCCTCGCGCTGCCAGGTCACCTGCGCATCGCCATCGATCGGCCCGCGATAAAACCCTTGCAGCCGGTAGCTCAGCCGCGTGTCGGTGGGCCACTCGGCGTGGGGGTCGGTGCCGGGTGCGGGTGGGGGCGTAGATAAGGGCGCAGGTAAGGGGGCAGGCAACGGCGCAGGCACCGCTGCGGGTGACGCGGCTTCCACCGTGCCCGGTGCATCCGATGCTGCGGCCATCGACTCGACGAGGCCCTGGGTGTCGGGCGCCGATATTGATGCAGGAACGGATGCAGGAACGGATGCAACTACGGATGCGGTTGCCGTTGTTGATACCGCATCCACCGCCCCCGCGGACGATTCGATCACGCGCGCCGCCGGCGCTGGCGCAGCTGCGTTGCGCGCAGAAGCGGGCGTGGGTGCTGCAGACACAGGCGCCGGCGTCTGCGGCGCAATCATGCGGCTGAGCAGCGGGGCCTTGAAGGCCTGCAGCGTAGCGTGGGTGTCGGCAGGGCGCGCCAGCAGCGGCGCAACCCACCAGGCCACCAGCGCGTGCAGCAGCAGCGCCAGCGCGAGCGCCGCACCCAGGGCCACGGCGTTGCGCCGTGCCGCAGGCCTCAGCTGGCGCCCGACAGCCACGGTGCTGCCAGCGCGGCGTCGCGCAGCACCAGCCGGCGCGTATGCACGGCGGCGCCCAGGTCCAGCGGCAGGCGCAGCAGCCGCGCGTCACGCGACACGATAGCCGTCACCTTGCGGTTGGCGCCGGCATACAAGGGCAGGTCATCCACGCGCGACAGCCGCCAGCCCTGGCCCGCCACCTCGATGCCCAGCCACTCGTCACCGGCGCTGAAGCCCGCCTGCTCGGCCGCGCCGCCGCGCAGCACGTTCTTGATCATCACGCTGCCGTTGGCTTCGGCGCTGCGCAGGCCCAGGCGCTGCTGCCACTGCGCAGCGTCATCCGACACCGCCACGCCCAGGCGCGGCAGCAGCTCGGGCAGCGGAAGCTCGCGCGTGCCGTGCACCCACTGGGCGAACTCGCGCTCGAACGAGCGACCGGCTTTCTCGCGCAGCACCGACAGGATGTCGGCCTCGCTGAGCGGGCCGCCTGCCGAGCGCGCCCACAGGCCGCGCATCACCTCGTCCAGCGTGGTCTGGCCCTCGCTGCGCAGGGTGAGGTCCAGGCACAGGGCCACCAGCGCGCCCTTGCTGTAGTAGCTGATGGTCTGGTTCGGTGTGTTCTCGTCCTGACGGTAGTACTTCACCCAGGCGTCAAAGCTGGCTTGCGCCACCGACTGCACCAGCCGGCCCGGTGCCTGGTCGACCTGGTTGATCGTCTTGTTGAGCAGCTTCAGGTAGGTGGCGTCGTCGATCAGGCCGCAGCGGCGCAGCAGCAGGTCGTCGTAGTAGCTGGTGAAGCCCTCGAAGAACCACAGCAACTGGGTGTAGTTCTCGCGGGTGTAGTCGTAGCGCGCGAACTCGGCCGGCCGCATGCGCTTGACGTTCCAGGTGTGGAAGTATTCATGGCTGATCAGGCCCAGCAGCGTGGTGTAGCCGTCGCTGGCACGCGCCTCGCCCACACGCGGCAGGTCGCGGCGGCTGGCAATCAAGGCGGTGCAATGCCGGTGCTCCAGGCCGCCGTAGCCGTCGTTGACCACGTTGAGCATGAACACGTAGCGGTCGATCGGCGGCTTGCGCCGGCCGTGCCAGAAGCGGATCTGGTGCTCGCAGATGCGCTGCGCATCGGCCACCAGCCGCGCGCCGTCGAACGACGCGGGGGCACCCGCCACCACCAGGCGGTGCGGCACGCCGGCGGCGCGGAACTCGGCCGACCAGAAGGTACCCATCTCCACCGGGCTGTCGGCCAGCTCGTCGTAGTCGGCCGCGCGGTACAGGCCGAAGCCGCGCGCATTCACCTTCACCGGCTTGAGTGCGGTGGCCAGTTCCCAGCGTGCCAGCGACTCGGTGGCGCGGCGGGTGCGCGGCCGGTCCTTGGCGGCCGGCTGCAGCGTCACCTCCAGGTCGTGCGGCTGCTCTTCGGCGCCATGCACCCGCAGGCACAGGCTGGTGGGGTTGAAGAAGCCGCGCGCGGCATCCAGCCACGCGGTGCGCACCGAGTTGTCCAGCGCGTACACCGAATAGGTCAGCACCAGCGGCACGCCGGCGGCGCACTCGGCGCGCCAGCTGCACTTGTCCAGCTGCGCCAGCGCCACCGGCCGACCGCCTTGCGTGGCCTCGAGCTGCTGCACATTCTTGGAGAACTCGCGCACCAGATAGCTGCCCGGAATCCACACCGGCAGCGACAGCCCCTGGTGCGCCGCCGGTTGCGCCACGGTCAGCGTGACGCGGTACAGGTGCGCATGCGGGTCGGCGGGCTGCACCCGGTAATGCACCGCACTGCTGCGCGGTGCAGCCTGGGGGGAAGAGCGGCGCGTCGCGGGCATGGGGTGCGGATTCAGCGGGCTGCTTCGGCCAGCATCTTCTCGAGCTGCTCGGCGTTGATGGCGCCAGGCACGCGGGTGCCGTCGGCCAGCACCAGCGTGGGCGTGCCGTTGATGCGGTGCTTGCGTCCGAAGTCCACGTTGCGCTTGAGCGCAGCGGTGTCGCAACTGGCCGCTGCCGGCACCTGGCTGCGCAGCATCCAGTCTTGCCAGGCCTTGGCGCGGTCTTTGGCGCACCAGATGTGGCCCGACTTGTCGGTGGAGTCCTTGCCCAGGATCGGCAGCAGGAACATGTGCACCGTGATGTTGTCGACCTTCTGCAGGTCGCGCTCGAAGCGCTTGCAGTAGCCGCAGTTCGGGTCCTGGAAGACGGCGATCTTGCGCTTGCCGTTGCCGCGCACCACGGTGAAGGCATCGGCCAGCGGCAGCGCGTCAAAGTCCAGCGCGTTGAGCTTGGCCTGCCGTTCTTCGGTCAGGTTGCGCTTGGAGCGCGTGTCCACCAGGTTGCCGTAGATCAGGAAGTTGGCCTCGGCGTCGGTGTAGACGATGTCGGTGTCGATGCGCACCTCGAACAGCCCGGGCATCGAGGTGCGGTTCACCTCGTCGACCTTGTCGATCTGCGGCAGCCGCTCCATCAGGTTCTTGCGGATGCGCGCCGCGGTGGCCGCATCGGCCGGCTGCGGGTTGCCGCCGGCCTGCGCTGCCGAAGCCGCTGCGTTGCTGCCCTGGGCATGCGCACTTGGCGCCAGCGCGGTGAGTGCCAGCGCGGTGAGTGCCAGCGCCGCGAGGGCAAGCACGAAAGCGGGTAGAGCAGGCGCTGCGAGCGCGCGGCGCAAAGAGGGGGTGTTCATGGGGCTCCCTGAAAGACTGTGATGTGGTTGTGATCTGCCGTGGGCCGGCGGGTTCCCTGGCGTTCAGGTGCTGCCCATGGCCTGGCGGCCGAACCACTGCTTGAGGGGCCCGCTGCGGTCAAAGGCGCTCAGGCCGCGGTTGCGCAGGTCCTGCGTCCAGCTGCCCGGGGCGCTGAACAGGCGCTGCAGTCCGTCGGTGACCAGCGTCATCGCGCCCACGTCCAGCTGGCGTGCGCGCTCGTAGCGGCGCAGCAGGCGGCGCTCGCCGATACCGCGGAAGTATTCGCGTTCGTGCAGGGTGCGCGCCAGGCATTCGGCATCGGCCAGGCCGAGGTTCAGGCCCTGGCCGGCCAGCGGATGCACCGCGTGGGCGGCGTCGCCGGCGAGTGCCCAGCCTTCGCCCACCCACTGGCGGGCGCGCGAAAGCTGCAGCGGCCAGGTGGCGCGCGGTGCGATGCACTGCAGGCTGCCGAGCGCGTCGCCGCAGGCGGCCTGCAGCGTCTGCGCAAACGCGGCGTCGTCCAGCGCGGTGAGTTCGCGTGCCCGCTCGGGCGCGGCCGACCACACCACGGCCACCGAGCGGCCCAGCGGCCCGCCCAGCGGCAGCAAAGCCAGCACGTCGCCGCGGCTGCCGTCGCCGGCACCGCCCAGGAACCACTGCCGCGCCACGCCATCGTGCGCCCGCTCGCAGGCCATGCGGGTGGCGATGGCGTGCTGCCCGTAGCCGAAGGTCTCGTAGTCCACGCCGAATTCGGCGCGGGTGCGGCTGTCGCGGCCTTCGCAGACAACGGTGAGCACCGCCTGCACCGGCTGCTCGACGCATTCAATCAGCGGCTGATAGCGCACCGCGTCGGCCAGCAGCCGCTCGAGCGCGGGCACATCGACGATCCACGCCAGCGCATCGGTGCCGATCTCGGCCGCGCTGAAATGCAAGGCGCCGCGTGCGCTGCCCTCGCCGTCGCCGTGCACATCCATCGACGCGACCGGCGTGGCCTCGGTGAGTTCGGGCCACACGCGCAGGCCGTCGAGCAGCTGGCGCGAGGCGCGGTTGAGGGCATAGGCGCGCACATCGCCGTGGCCCGAGGCGGACACCGCGCCAGCGGCCGGCGGCGGCTGCACCAGCGCCACCCGCAGGCGCTCGCGGGCCAGCAGCAGGGCGAGCGTGCGGCCCACGATGCCGGCACCGCGGATGCACACGTCAGGGCGAAGGGCGTTGGCCATCAGGGCATTGTAGGAGCGGGGCACAATCCCCGTCCCATGGAATCCCTTCACAGCGACATCGACGCCCGCATCGCCCAGCTCTGGGTCTACCCGGTGAAATCCTGCGCCGGAATTGACGTGAGCGAGGCCGTCCTCACCGAGACCGGGCTGGACCTCGACCGTGCCTGGATGGTGGTGGACGAGCACGGCGAGTTCGTCAGCCAGCGCGACCACCCGCGCATGGCACTCATCCAGCCCAAGCTGCGGCACAGTGACATCATGCTGCGTGCCCCGGGCATGCTGGCACTGCACCTGTCCGTCAACGAGGTGGAAGAACCGGTGCGTGCCCGCGTCTGGGACGACGTGGTGCAGGCCTACGACATGGGCAACGTGGCCGCGCAGTGGTTCAGCGACTTTCTGGGCGCGAAGCTGCGACTGGTGCGCTTTGACCCCGAGCACCGGCGCCTGGCCGAGATGAAGTGGACGCACGGCCGCGAGGTGACGACGCAGTTTGCGGATGGCTTTCCGTTGCTGGTGACCAGCGAGGCCTCGCACGCCTTGCTGTCAGAGAAGCTCCAGGCGGCCGGGCAGGGCGCGGTGGACGCGCGGCGCATGCGGCCCAACATCGTGCTGTCGGGCGTGCAGGCGCACGACGAGGACCGGCTGGCGTCGATCGTCGTCGACACGCCCGAAGGCCCGGTGGAGCTCAAGCCCTGCAAGCCGTGCGCGCGCTGCCAGATCCCCGATGTGGACCCCGATACCGCGCAGGCCGGCGGGGCGGTGAACGCGGCGCTGCGCGGCTACCGGGCCGACGCACGGGTGGGCGGGGCGCTGACCTTTGGCATGAATGCCTATGTGGCCGACGGCGCCGAGCGCACGCTGCGGGTGGGCCAGGCGGTGCGCGGGCGCTTTGCGTTCGACTGAATCCACTCGCCTACACTTTCGCCCTTCGCTTCCGGAAAGCCTCTCCCATGTCCCTCAAGTGCGGCATCGTCGGCCTGCCCAACGTCGGCAAGTCCACCCTGTTCAATGCCCTGACCAAGGCCGGCATCGCGGCCGAGAACTACCCCTTCTGCACCATCGAGCCCAACGTGGGCATCGTCGAGCTGCCCGACCCGCGCCTGCAGCAGCTGGCCGCCATCGTGCAGCCCGAGAAGATCGTGCCGGCCATCGTCGAATTCGTGGACATTGCGGGCCTGGTGGCCGGTGCCAGCAAGGGCGAGGGCCTGGGCAACCAGTTCCTCGCGCACATCCGCGAGACCGATGCCATCGTCAACGTGGTGCGCTGCTTTGATGACCCGAACGTGATTCACGTGGCCGGCAAGGTGGACCCGATCGCCGACATCGAAGTCATCCAGACCGAGCTGTGCCTGGCCGACCTGGGCACGGTGGACAAGGCGCTGCAGCGCTACACCAAGGCCGCCAAGAGCGGCAACGACAAGGAAGCCACCAAGCTGGTGGCGGTGCTGACCAAGGTGCAGGCCGCACTGAACGAGGGCCAGCCGGTGCGATCGCTCGAGTTCACCGATGAAGAGCGTGCGCTGCTCAAGCCGCTGTGCCTGATCACGGCCAAGCGTGCGATGTTCGTCGGCAACGTGGCCGAGGATGGCTTTGACAACAACCCGTTCCTCGACCGCCTGCGCGAGTACGCCGCCCGGCAGAACGCGCCGGTGGTGGCCATCTGCGCCAAGATGGAAGCCGACGTGGCCGACATGAGCGACGAAGACCGCGCGCTGTTCCTCGCCGAAATCGGGCAGGACGAGCCGGGCCTGAACCGCCTGATCCGCGCCGCCTTCCAGCTGCTGGGCCTGCAGACCTACTTCACCGCCGGCGAGAAGGAGGTGCGCGCCTGGACCATCCACATCGGCGACACCGCGCCGAAGGCCGCGGGAGTGATCCACACCGACTTCGAGCGCGGCTTCATCCGCGCCCAGACCATTGCGTTTGACGACTACATCGCCTGCAAGGGCGAGAACGGCGCCAAGGACGCGGGCAAGATGCGCGCCGAGGGCAAGGAATACGTCGTCAAGGACGGCGACGTGATGAACTTCCTGTTTAACGTCTGAGGGCAGGTCTGAGCGCAGGTCTCAGCCCGGGCCGCCCGCGCGGCGTAACGCTGCGCTACGCGGGCCACACCCACAGCAGCGCGCTCGTCATCAGCAGGTAGCGCGCGAACTTGCCGATGGCCATGTAGAGCAGGCAGGGCCAGAACGGCAGCTTGAGCCAGCCGGCCACCGCGCACAGCGGGTCGCCCACCACCGGCAGCCACGACAGCAGGCAGGCCTTGGGCCCCAGCCGGTGCAGCCACTGCAGCGCCTTGAGGTGCGCGCCCGACTTGCCGTAGCGGTCGGCCACCTGCGCGGCGCCGCGGCCCATCCACCAGTCCACCGCGCCGCCCAGCGTGTTGCCGGCCGTGGCCACCAGGATGGCGGGCCAGAACATCTCGGGGTTGAGCTTGATCAGGCCAAAGACCGCCGGCTCCGAGCCCATCGGCAGCAGCGTGGCCGAAATGAAGGCCACCACGAACACGGTGGTGAGCCCGACCCGGGGCAGGGCCAGCCAGTCCAGCAGCATGTGAAGCCAGGCTTCCATGCGGGGCAGTATAGGAAGCGCCGCGCCCGCAGGCCTTGCGCCGGCCGCGGTACCTACCACAAAAATCGGTCTGGCTGCTTAAATTTTGGGCAGCTAGAATCGCGCCCCTTGCTGCCATGCGCATCGCTTCCTACGACCTTCCCAACAACGTGTTCGTCGCGCCGATGGCCGGCGTGACGGACCGTCCGTTTCGCCGCCTGTGCAAGGCGCTGGGCGCGGGTTATGCGGTCAGCGAGATGGTGACCTCGCGCAAGGAACTCTGGAACAGCCTGAAGACCAGCCGCCGCGCCGACCACACCGGCGAACCGGGGCCGATTGCGGTGCAGATCGCGGGCACCGACGCGCAGATGATGGCCGAGGCCGCCGCCTACAACATCGACCGCGGCGCGCAGATCATCGACATCAACATGGGCTGCCCGGCCAAGAAGGTCTGCAACAAGTGGGCGGGCTCGGCGCTGATGCAAAACGAGCCGCTGGCGCTGCAGATCGCGCAGGCGGTGGTGGCTGCGTGCGCGCCGCGCGGCGTGCCGGTGACGCTGAAGATGCGCACCGGCTGGTGCGCCGGGCATCGCAACGCGGTGTATCTGGCGCGCGATTTCGAGGCCGCCGGCATCCAGATGCTGACGGTGCACGGCCGCACCCGCGAGCAGGGCTACAAGGGCCAGGCCGAGTACGACACGATTGCCGCAGTGAAGGCGGCGGTGCGCATTCCGGTGGTGGCCAACGGCGACATCGACAGCCCGCACAAGGCGCGCGAGGTGCTGCGCCACACCGGCGCCGACGCGGTGATGATCGGCCGTGCGGCACAGGGCCGCCCGTGGATCTTTCGCGAGGTGGCGCACTTCCTCGCCACCGGCGAGCTGCTTGCGCCGCCGCTGGTGGCCGAGGTGCAGCGCCTGCTGCTGGCGCACCTGGACGAGCACATCGACCTGTACGGCGAGTGGACTGGCGTGCGCAGTGCACGCAAGCACATCGGCTGGTATGTGCGCGCGCTGCCGGGTGGCGAAGCGCTGCGCCAGCAGATCAACGCGATCGACAACCCGCAGTCACAGCGTGATGCGGTGGCCGCCTATTTCGATGCCCTGGCCGCGCAGATGGACCGCCTGCCAGAGCAGGCGCCTGCGCTGGCACAGCATCACGAAGACACCGAAGAACAAGACGCATGAGCAAGAAACAGATCGAAGACATCGTCCGCTCCAGCCTGGAGGGCTACTTCCGCGATCTGCGCGGCACCGAGCCGGCCGGGCTGTACGACATGATGGTGCGCACCCTCGAGAAGCCGATGCTGGAGGTGGTGATGGCGCGTGCCGAGCACAACCAGTCGCGCGCGGCAGAGTGGTTGGGCCTGAACCGCAACACGCTGCGCAAAAAGCTGCTCGAGCACCGACTCATCAAGTAAGCCCCGACCATGAACGCACTGATTTCCGTTTCCGACAAGACCGGCGTGGTCGACCTGGCCCGCGCGCTGCATGCGCTGGGCGTGAAGCTCATCTCCACCGGCGGTACCGCCAAGCTGCTGGCGCGAGAGGGCCTGCCCGTGACCGAGGTGGCCGAGGTCACCGGCTTTCCCGAGATGCTGGACGGTCGCGTGAAGACGCTGCACCCCAAGGTGCATGGTGGCCTGCTGGCGCGGCGCGACCTGCCCGAGCACAGGGCGGCGCTTGCGGCCCACGGGATTGAGACCATCGACATCCTGGTGGTGAACCTGTACCCGTTCGAGGCCACCGTGGCCAAGGCCGGCTGTACGCTGGACGATGCGATCGAGAACATCGATATCGGTGGCCCGGCGATGGTGCGCAGCGCCGCCAAGAACTGGAAGGACGTGGCGGTGCTGACCGATGCGGCGCAGTACGGCCCGGTGGTTGATGAGCTCAAGGCACACGGCAGGCTGAGCGCGAAGACGCGCTTTGCGCTGTCGGTGGCCGCCTTCAACCGCATCAGCAACTACGACGCCGCCATCAGCGACTACCTGTCGTCGATTGACTTTGATGAAGCGGCGCCGGTGCCCAAGCGCCACGAGTACCCGGCGCAGGCCAACGGCCGCTTCGTCAAGCTGCAAGACCTGCGCTACGGCGAGAACCCGCACCAGACCGCGGCGTTCTACCGCGACCTGTACCCCGCGCCCGGCTCGCTGGTGACCGCGCAGCAACTGCAGGGCAAGGAGCTGTCGTACAACAACATCGCAGATGCGGACGCAGCGTGGGAATGCGTGAAGAGCTTTGACGTGCCTGCCTGCGTGATCGTCAAGCACGCCAACCCCTGCGGCGTGGCGGTGGGTGCGGATGCGCTGGAGTCGTATCGCAAGGCGTTTCAGACCGACCCGACCTCGGCCTTCGGCGGCATCATCGCCTTCAACCGCACGCTCGACGGCGCGGCGGCCGAGGCGGTCAGCAAGCAGTTTGTCGAGGTGCTGATGGCGCCCGACTTCACGCCCGAGGCGCTGCAGGTGTTCAGCGCCAAGGCCAATGTTCGGGTGCTGAAGATCGCGCTGCCGCCGGGTGGCGCCACCGCCTGGGATCGCGGTCAGAACCTCAGCGACGTCAAGCGCGTGGGCTCGGGCCTTCTGATCCAGAGCGCCGACAACCATGTGCTTGCGCGTACCGACCTCAAGGTGGTGACCAAGCTGCAACCCACCGCGCAGCAGATCGACGACCTGCTGTTCGCGTGGAAGGTGGCCAAGTACGTCAAGAGCAACGCCATCGTCTTCTGCAAGGACGGCATGACCATGGGCGTGGGCGCAGGGCAGATGAGCCGGCTCGATTCGGCGCGCATCGCCAGCATCAAGGCCGGCCATGCGAAGCTGTCGCTGCAGGGCACGGCCGTGGCCAGCGACGCCTTCTTCCCCTTTCGCGACGGACTCGA
>JBDLRH010000023.1:0-16676 GCA_039800165.1 Pseudomonadota bacterium | reverse complement strand
GCGTGCAGCTTGCCCGCGAACATGTCCATCACCATGTCGCCCTCGTTCAGGCGCAGCAGGCCGTGGTCGACAAACACGCAGGTCAGCCGGTCACCGATGGCGCGGTGGATGAGCGCAGCCGCCACCGACGAGTCGACGCCGCCGGACAGGCCGAGGATGACCTCTTCGTCGCCCACTTGCGCGCGGATCGCCTCCACCGCCTCGGCCACGTGGTCGCGCATCACCCAGTCGGGCTGGGCGGCGCAGATCTCGAGCACGAAGCGCTCGAGCATCGCCCTGCCCTGCACCGTGTGCGTGACTTCGGGATGGAACTGCAACGCGTAGAAGCGCCGCGCCTCGTCGGCCATGCCGGCGATCGGGCAGCTCGGCGTGGAGGCCATCAGCTTGAAGCCAGGCGGCATTTCGGTGACCTTGTCGCCGTGGCTCATCCACACCTTGAGCATGCCGTGGCCCTCGGGCGTGTGGAAGTCCTCGATGCCCTTGAGCAGCGTGGTGTGGCCGCGCGCCCGCACCTCGGCGTAGCCGAACTCGCGCTTGTGGCCGCTTTCGACCTTGCCGCCGAGCTGCTGCGCCATGGTCTGCATGCCGTAGCAGATGCCCAGCACCGGTACACCGAGCTCGAACACCGACTGCGGCGCCTTGTCGGTGGTTTCCTCGTACACGCTGGCGTGGCTGCCTGACAGGATCACGCCGCGCAGCTTGCCGTCGGCGGCGTGCTGACGCACCCAGTCGTCGGTCACGTCGCAAGGGTGGACCTCACAGTAGACATGGGCCTCGCGCACGCGGCGCGCGATCAGCTGGGTGACCTGCGAGCCGAAGTCGAGGATCAAGATCTTGTCGTGTTGCATGGGGGGCGTGGGTGCGCGGCTCAATCGGCGCGGTAATTGGGCGCTTCCTTGGTGATCTGCACGTCGTGGACATGGCTCTCGCGCATGCCCGCCGCGGTGATCTGAACGAACTCGGCGCGGCTCTTCATGTCCTCGATCGTGGCGCAGCCGCAGTAGCCCATGCTGGCGCGCACGCCGCCGGCCAGCTGGAATACGATCGCCACCACCGAGCCCTTGTACGGCACGCGGCCCTCGATGCCCTCGGGCACCAGCTTGTCGGCGTTCGGGTTGCCGGTGGTCGCCTCCTGGAAGTAGCGGTCGGCGCTTCCCTGCTGCATCGCGCCGATGCTGCCCATGCCGCGGTAGCTCTTGTAGCTGCGGCCCTGGTACAGCACGATCTCGCCGGGCGCCTCTTCGGTGCCGGCGAACATGCCGCCCATCATCACGGAACTGGCGCCGGCAGCGATGGCCTTGGCGATGTCGCCGCTGTAGCGCACGCCACCGTCGGCAATCAGCGGGATGCCGCTGCCGCGCAGTGCGGTAGCCACGTTGTCGATCGCGGTGATCTGCGGCACCCCAACGCCTGCCACGATGCGGGTGGTGCAGATGGAGCCCGGGCCGATGCCCACCTTGACGGCGTCGGCGCCCGCCTCGGCCAGCGCCAGCGCGGCCGCACCGGTGGCAATGTTGCCGCCGATCACATCGACCTGCGGATACCTTTGCTTGACCCAGCGCACCCGCTCGATCACGCCCTTGCTGTGGCCGTGCGCGGTGTCCACCACGATCGCGTCCACGCCGGCCTTGACCAGCGCCTCCACGCGCTCCTCGGTGCCCTCGCCCACGCCCACCGCCGCGCCCACCCGCAGGCGGCCCGACGCATCGCGCGCCGCGTTCGGAAAACTGGTCTGCTTGGTGATGTCCTTCACCGTGATCAGGCCCTTGAGCTCGAAGGCGTCGTTGATCACCAGCAGCCGCTCGAGCTTGTGCTTGTTCAGCAGCGCCTTGGCCTGCTCGGGCGTGGTGCCTTCAGGCACGGTGATGAGCCGCTCGCGCGGCGTCATGATCTGGCTGACCGGCACCTCGTAGCGCGTCTCAAAGCGCAGGTCGCGCCCGGTGACGATACCCACCACCTTGCCACCATCGACCACCGGGAAGCCCGACACCCCGAGCTGGTCCGACAGGTCCATCACCTGGCGCACCGTGTGTGTGGGCGTGATGACGACCGGGTCGCGCAGCACACCAGACTCGTAGCGCTTGACCTTGGCCACCTCGGCGGCCTGCTGCTTGGGCGTGAGGTTCTTGTGCACGATGCCGATGCCGCCCTCCTGGGCGATGGCAATCGCAAGCCGCGCCTCGGTCACGGTGTCCATGGCAGCGGACACCAGCGGCAGGTTCAGTGTGATGTTGCGCGACAGTCGCGTCGCAAGCGATGTGTCCTTGGGCAGGACCTCGGAGAACGCTGGCACCAGCAACACATCGTCGAAGGTGAGCGCTTTGCCAAGAAGGCGCATGAACAGGCTCCAAAAGCAAAATTGTACCCGTGGGGTCTTCGCCGCTACACTTTGCTACATGCAATCTGTCTCTCGTCTTTTGCTGGTGTCCGGCTCGGTGGCGCTGGCCCTGTGCGCCAGCCTGGCGCATGCGCAGTGGATGTGGACGGATGCCCAGGGCCGACGCGTCTACAGCGACCGCCCGCCCCCACCGGACATCCCGGAGCGCAACGTGCTGCGCCAGCCCGGGCCTCGGCCCGACCCGTCGGCAAACACCGCCAACGCACCCGCCGGAGCCCCTGCGCCGCAGGGCGCCAACACGGCGGCGTCAGCGCCTGGCGCCGCGCCGGCTGCTGCCGCGCCCGTGCCCGCTGCTGCCGCATCCGGCCCCGGCCGCGACCCGGCGCTGGAGGCCCGAAAGCGCGAACAGGAACAGGCCGAGGCCGCCCGCCGCAAGGCCGAGGAAGACCGCGTGAAGCAGGAAGAGGCCCGTGCCGCTGCCCAGCGCGCGGACAACTGCAACCGCGTACGCCAGTCGATCACCGTGCTGCAGTCAGGCCAGCGCATGCGCGTACCGATGCCCAACGGCGAGATGGGCTTCATGAGCGACGAGCAGCGCGCGGCGGAGTTCCAGCGGCTGCAGCAGATGCTGGCAACCGAGTGCCGCGGCTGAGCGCGGCGCGGCAGCGTCAGTAACCGGCCTTGGCGCCCGGCCGGCGGCGCGCAAACAGCCCGGCAGTGCGCGCCCCCTGCGCCGCAAAGCGCTCGCGCCGCGCCTTCTTGGGGTCGACCCGCAGCGCACGGCACACCTCGATGCGGTCGCCATCGCGCAGCGGTTGGTCTGGCTTGCAGCGACGGCCCCAGCACGACACCTGCAGCGCAGTCCCTGCCAGTTCAGGGAACTGCGTGAACAGGCCAGCAGACACCAGTGCATCCAGGGCCGTGGCGCCGGGCTGGAGCTTCAGCGCGCGCTGCCACACCTGCCGCGGCGCGGGCGAGTGAATCACCTCCACCCGCAGCGAGGCGTTCGCTTCAGCCATGGACCTGCCCTGCCCGCTTGACGAAGGCATCGACCAGGCTGCCGGCGATGCGGTCGAACACCGGCCCGACCAGCGTGGCCAGCGCCGCATTGCTGAAGCCATAGCGCAAGTCGAGTTCCACCCGGCAGGCGCGCTCGCCTTCGGCGCCCACCGGCGTGAAGCGCCACTCGCCGTGGAGGTTGGAAAACGGGCCCTTCACCAACGCCAGACTGACACGCCGGCCGGCCTCGTGCTGGTTGCGGGTGGTGAAGGTCTGCCGCACGCCGCCAAAGGAGATGCCGACTTCGGCAGTCATGCCGTCGGGCGCGCGTTCCAGCACCTGCGCATGGTCGCACCAGGGCAGAAACTTCGGGTAGCTGCCCACGTCGGTGACCAGCGCAAACATCTCTTCGGCGCTGTACCAGATCAGGACGGACTTGTGGACATGCTTCATGCTGTGATGACGGCGCGCAAGGGTGGATCGGCAGCCGCGAGCGCCGCGCGTCGCGTGTTGCCGCGGTGCGTAGAATCCGCCACCCTGCGCGCAATTGTAGAAAGCCCACCGCGGCCCGTGCGCATCCCTCCTGCATCATGGCCTCCTCCCGACCCGACACGCCTGCGCGCATCGCCGACAACAAGAAGGCGGCGTTCAACTATTTCTTCGAAGAGCGCTTCGAGGCGGGGATGGTGCTGGAGGGCTGGGAGGTCAAGGCGCTGCGCGAAGGCAAGGTGCAGCTGACCGATGGCTATGTGGTCATCCGCGAAGGCGAGCTGTTCCTGATCGGCTGCCAGATCAATCCGCTCAAGACGGCGTCCACGCACGTAAGCCCCGAATCGCAGCGCACCCGCAAGCTGCTGCTGCACAAGGACGAAATCCGCCGCCTGATCGGCAAGGTGGAGCAAAAGGGCTACACCCTGGTACCGCTGAACCTGCACTGGAAAGGTGGCCGGGTGAAGTGCGAGATTGCGCTGGCCAAGGGCAAGGCCGAACACGACAAGCGCGACACGATCAAGGACCGCGAAGGCAAGCGCGAGGTCGAGCGCGCGATGAAGCAGCGCCACCGCTAGGCGCAGCGGCGTGCAGCCGGCTCAGGCCAGGCTGCGCAGCGGATGCGCGTGCGCAGGCCAGGGGCTTGCAAAGAACGGCGCCACCATCTCTGGCGTCACCTCCTCGATGCGTGCGGGGTTCCAGCGCGGCGCATGGTCTTTGTCCACGGCGAGTGCGCGCACGCCCTCCACCGTTTCGCTGCCGGCGCCGCTGCGGCCCAGATGCCGGGTGTGAAAGCAATGGCGCACCAGGTCGCGCTCCATGCGCAGGTCGTCGGCCAGGCCCATGCTGCGCGCGCGGCGCACCTGCTCCAGCACCACATGCAGCATCAGCGGCGAGCGCTTGCGCAGCACCGCGGCCACGCCGTGTGCCCACTCGCTGGTGTCGCGCTCGAGCGAGGCGACGATGTCCCGCACCGATGGCAGCGCAAAGTGCCGGTCGATGTGCGCGCGGTGCGCGGCCAGCGCCACGCCGGCACCCAGCCGATCAGTATCAGGACTGGCATCCACCGCCGACTGCAGCGCCGCCCAGGTGTCTTCACCTGCCGCCCCCAGGCCGTCCCAGAGCGCAGCGAGCGCACCCGATGGCACAAAGCGGTCGGCCAGGCCCAGCGCCACGGCGTCGGCGCCGCCGATCACCTGCCCGGTGAGCGCCAGGTACTCGCCGGTGTGGCCCGGGCAGCGGCTGAGGAAGTAGCCACCGCCCACGTCCGGGAACAGGCCGATGTTGGTCTCGGGCATCGCCATCTTGGTCCGCTCGGTCACGATGCGCAGCCGCGCGCCCTGACTCAAGCCCATGCCCCCGCCCATCACGATGCCGTCCATGAAGGCGACATAGGGCTTCGGGTAGGTGTGGATCAGGTGGTTGAGGCTGTATTCCTCGGTGAAGAAGTCCTCAAGCCGCGCATCGCCTGCAAGGGCGGCCTCATGAAAGAACCGGATGTCGCCCCCAGCACAGAAGGCGCCGAACGGCCCCTCCTTTCCGGTGCCACGGATCGCGACCAGCCTCACCTGGGCATCGCCGCGCCAGCGCAGCAGCGCATCGGTCAGGGCGCGGATCATGTCCAGCGACAGCGCATTGAGCGCCTTGGCGCGGTTCAAGGTGACCAAGCCCACGCCGTGCCGCACTTCGGTTAGCACATGCGCATCGCCAGACGACGGGGATGAGGTGGGATGCGTCGCGTTCATGAACGCTCTCTCCAGGCCAGAAGTTCATTGATGACGAGCGCGCTGATGACGACGGTACCGCCGATCAGCACGCGTGCCTCGGGCGCCTCGCCAGCGCCCAGCCACACCAGGAAGATGCCGAAGATCACCTCCAGCAAGGCAAGCAGCGACACCTCGGGCGCCTTGAGCACCCGCGCACAGATGACCGACAGCACGCACGGAATCGCCAGCTGAAACAGCCCCAGCACCGCGAGCAGACCGATGTCGTGCGCCGACGCCCGCAGCGGAAACGCCAGCGGCAGCGTGAGCAGGCACGACAGCACCGCGCCGACCATCACCGCAGGGACCAGATCCACATCCACCCCACGGGCATGGGCGCGCTGCGTCACGGTCCAGTTGATTGCGCCTGCCAGCGGCACGCACAGGGCCACCAGGGTCCCCGCCCACTGGCCGCCACCCACCTGGCCCGCATACATCCAGGCGATGCCGCCGCCTGCTGCGGCGATGGCCGCGCCGGTGCGCAGCGCGATGCGGTGGCCGATGAAGATGCGCGCCACGATGGCGGTCATCAGCGGCCCGAGCGCCAGCGTCACCAGCACATTCGCCACGGCGGTGAGCGTCAGCGCCACCATGAAGGCGGTGAACATCACGCACCAGCACACACCCGACACCCAGAACGAGACGCTGCGCGTCGTGAACTTGCGCCACACCGCAGCGCCCTGGAACAGCGGCAACAGCACCGCCAGCGAGACCATGGTGAAGAAGCTGCGCCAGAAGGTGATTTCGAAGCTGCGCGCGAACTCCAGGTGGCGCGTGACCACGCCGGCGATCGACCACATCATGGTCACCAGCAGCATCAGCCACACGGCCTGGCCGTGGCGCAAGCGGATGTCCAGCATGCGAAGGGGCTCCGTCGCGCGCGTCAGGCGTCGCGGCTGGCACGCTTGCGCTCGTGCTCCTTGAGGAAGCGCTTGCGCAGCCGGATGCTCTTGGGCGTGATTTCGACCAGTTCGTCGTCCTCGATGAACTCGACCGCGTATTCCAGCGTCAGCAGGATGGGCGGCGTGATCTTGATCGCGTCTTCCTTCCCGCTGACACGGAAGTTGGTCAGCTGCTTGGTACGGGTGGCGTTCACCACCAGGTCGTTGTCGCGGTTGTGGATGCCGACGATCATGCCCTCGTACACCGGGTCACCGGCGCGCACAAACATGCGCCCGCGGTCGTCGAGCTTGCCCAGCGCGTAGGTGAAGATCTCGCCGTCGTCCATGCTGATCAGCACGCCGTTCTTGCGCCCGCCGATCTCGCCCTTGTGCGCCTCGTAGCCGTCAAAGATGTTGCTGATGAGGCCGGTGCCGCGGGTCAGGTTCAGGAATTCGGTGGAAAAGCCGATCAGGCCTCGCGCCGGAATGCGGTACTCCAGCCGTACGCGGCCTCGCCCGTCGGGCTCCATGTTCAGCAGGTCCCCCTTGCGCTCGCCCAGGGCCTGCATCACTGCGCCCTGGTGCTGCTCCTCGATGTCGGCCGTCACCATCTCGATCGGCTCGTGGCGCACGCCGTCGACATCGCGAAACACCACGCGCGGCTTGCTCACCGCCAGCTCATACCCCTCGCGGCGCATGTTCTCCAGCAGGATGGTCAGGTGCAGTTCGCCGCGGCCGGACACCTCGTAGATGCCGTCCTCGTCGGTTTCCTTGATGCGCAGCGCCACGTTGGACTGAAGCTCCTTGACGAGCCGGTCCCACAGCTGCCGGCTGGTCACGAACTTGCCTTCGCGCCCGGCCAGCGGGCTGGTGTTGACGCAGAAGTTCATGGTGAGCGTCGGCTCATCGACCTTGAGCATCGGCAACGGCTGCGGATTCAGCGGGTCGGTCACGGTCACACCGATGCCGATCTCCTCGATGCCGTTGATCAGCACGATGTCGCCAGGAACCGCCTGCTGCGTCTGCATGCGGTCCAGTCCCTGGAAGGTCAGCACCTGGTTGATGCGGCCCTTGAATGACTTGCCCTCGGGCCCCTCCATCACCAGCACATCCATGGCCGGCTTCAGCGTGCCCGCATTGACCCGGCCCACGCCGATGCGGCCGACGAAGGACGAGTAGTCCAGCGCCGAAATCTGCAGTTGCAGCGGAGCGGACGGGTCGCCCTGATGCGCCGGGACATGCGTCAGGACGGTGTCGAAAAGGGCCGACATGTCGGGCCCCCACTGCTCGCCGGCAGCGCCCTGCTGCATCGACGACCAGCCGTTGATGCCCGAGGCATACACCACCGGAAAGTCGAGCTGCTCGTCGGTTGCGCCGAGCTTGTCGAACAGGTCGAAGGCGGCGTTGATCACCTTGTCGCAGTTGGAGCCCGGCTTGTCGACCTTGTTGACCACCACGATCGGCTTGAGGCCCAGCGCCAGCGCCTTCTTGGTGACAAAGCGCGTCTGCGGCATCGGGCCCTCTTGCGCGTCGATCAGCAGCAGCACGCCGTCGACCATCGACAGCGCGCGCTCGACCTCGCCGCCGAAGTCGGCGTGACCGGGGGTGTCGACGATGTTGATATGCGTGCCCTTCCAGCTGACCGCGCAGTTCTTGGCCAGGATGGTGATGCCGCGCTCGCGCTCGATGGCGTTGCTGTCCATCACGGTGTCGACCACTTTTTCGTGCTCGGCGAAGGTGCCGCTCTGGCGCAGCAGCTGGTCCACCATGGTGGTCTTGCCATGGTCCACGTGGGCAATGATGGCGATGTTTCGGATGGGTCGGCTCATGGGGTGGTCACCGGAGTCAGCTCCGGGCTCGGTTCAAGAATTTGTTGGATGTCGGTCGGGCTCAGCAGGCGGCTGGCGATCAGCTCGCCAGCGCGCACATGGGCGGTGCCCAGCAAGGCGTGCGGCTGCTCGCCGTACACCGCCACCTGCGATGCATCGGGCCACGGGCCACGCCGGCGCATGCCGCTGAGGAACCGGCCGGCATCGTCGCTGCCCAGCGTGACGCGCAGATGTCCGTGCAGCAGGCTGTCGATCGGCAGCAGGCGCTGCGAGCGCTCTGCTTCGCTCATCGCTTCAAGCTCGGGCAGCGTGACGGCCTGTGCCACATCGAAGGGCCCGGTGGCAGTGCGTCGCAGCATGCGCAGATGGGCGCCGCAGCCCAGGGCCGTGCCCAGGTCTTCGCCGAGCGTGCGGATGTAGGTGCCCTTGCTCACGCGCGCCCGAAACCGGATGGCACCCGCAGGCCACGCATCGCCGGCAGGCTGGATGGAAAGCTCGTGCACCACGATGTCGCGCGGCTCGCGCTCGACAACGGCGCCCTCGCGGGCGTATTCGTACAGCGCCTTGCCATCCTTCTTGAGGGCGCTGTGCATGGGCGGCAGCTGTTGCTGTGCGCCAGTGAAGCGCTGCGACAGGGTGCCCAGAGCTGCGGCGTCAAGTGCCGGCACCGGGCGGCGCTCGATCACCTCACCTTCGGCGTCCCCGGTGGTGGTGCGCACCCCCAGCTCGGCCACAGCCTCGTAGGTCTTGTCCGCATCGAGCTGCAGCTGGCTGAACTTGGTGGCCGCACCAAAGCACAGCGGCAGCACGCCGGTGGCCAGCGGGTCCAGCGTGCCGGTGTGGCCCGCCTTCTCGGCCCGTAGCAGCCATTTGCACTTTTGCAGCGCATCGTTGCTGGACAGGCCCAGCGGCTTGTCCAGCAGCAGCACCCCATGCACGGGGCGCCGCACGACCCGTGTCCTGGGGGTGCGAGCGTTCATGCGTCGTCGGCTTTGGAACGCGAGGCGACCGCGCGGGCGATCAGCGCGTTCATGTCGGCCGCACGCTCGGTGGTGCGGTCGAACTTGAAGTGCAGGGTCGGCACGGTGTGGATGTGCAGCCGCTTGAACAGCCCGTTGCGAAGGAAGCCGGCGGCCTGGTTCAGCGCGTCTTCCGTTTCCTTGGGGTCGCCCACCAGCACGCTGAAGAACACTTGGGCATGCGCATAGTCGGGCGACACCTCGACCGACTGCACCGTCACCATGCCCACCCGCGGGTCCTTCAGTTCGCGCGCGATCAGTTCCGTCAGATCACGCTGGATCTGATCGGCCACGCGGAACCCGCGGTTGGGGGTGGACGATTTCTTGGCGGGCATGCGCTCACAGGGTCCGGGCGATTTCCTTGACCTCGAAGAACTCCAGCTGATCACCTTCCTTGATGTCGTTGTAGTTCTTGAGCTTGATACCGCACTCGAAGCCTTCCTTGACCTCACGCACGTCGTCCTTGACCCGCTTGAGCGATTCCAGCTCGCCGGTGTAGATGACGACGTTGTCGCGCAGCAGGCGGAAATGCGCCGAGCGCGTGACCTGGCCCGAAGTGACCATGCAACCGGCAACCGTGCCGATCTTGGACGCAACGAAGACGGTGCGGATCTCGGCGGTACCGATGACCTCTTCCTTCTTCTCCGGGGCCAGCATGCCCGACATCGCTGCCTTGAGATCATCCACGGCGTCGTAGATGATGTTGTAGTAGCGGATGTCGATGCCGTTGCCTTCGGCGAGCTTGCGCGCACCGGCGTCGGCCCGGGTGTTGAAACCGATGATGACCGCCTTGGACGCGATCGCAAGGTTCACGTCCGACTCGCTGATGCCGCCGACGGCCGCATAGACCATCTGCACCTTCACCTCGTCGGTCGACAGCTTGACCAGCGACTGCGCCAGTGCCTCCTGCGAGCCCTGCACGTCGGCCTTGATGATCACCGGCAGCGTCTTGACCTCGCCGGCGGTCATGTCGGCAAACATGTTCTCCAGCTTGGCGGCCTGCTGCTTGGCCAGCTTGGTGTTGCGGAACTTGCCGGCGCGGTAGGTGGCGATCTCGCGGGCGCGTCGCTCGTCGGCCATCACCATGAACTCGTCACCGGCCTGCGGCACTTCGGTCAGGCCCTGGATCTCGACCGGGATCGAGGGACCTGCGCCCTTGATGGACTTGCCGTTCTCGTCGAGCATGGCGCGCACGCGGCCATAGGTCTGGCCGGCCAGCACCACATCGCCGGTCTTGAGCGTGCCCGACTGCACCAGCACGGTGGCCACCGGGCCGCGGCCCTTGTCGAGCTGCGCTTCGATCACCAGGCCCTTGGCCATCGCGTCGATCGGCGCCTTGAGCTCCAGCACCTCGGCCTGCAGCAGCACCTGCTCGAGCAGGTCGTCCACGCCCTGACCGGTCTTGGCAGACACCGGCACGAACGGCGAGTCGCCGCCGAATTCCTCGGGCACAACCTCTTCGGCCACCAGCTCGCTCTTCACGCGCTCGGGGTTGGCCTCGGGCTTGTCGATCTTGTTCATCGCCACGACGATGGGTACGCCCGCCGCCTTGGCATGCTTGATCGCTTCCTTGGTCTGCGGCATGACGCCGTCGTCGGCGGCCACCACCAGAATCACGATGTCGGTGGCCTGCGCGCCACGGGCCCGCATTGCGGTGAACGCCTCGTGGCCGGGCGTGTCCAGGAACGAGATCACGCCGCGCGGTGTTTCCACGTGGTACGCACCGATGTGCTGGGTGATGCCACCGGCCTCGCCGGCTGCCACCTTGGCGCGGCGGATGTAGTCCAGCAGCGAGGTCTTGCCGTGGTCGACGTGGCCCATGACGGTGACCACCGGCGCGCGCGGCAGCGCGTCGGCCTGATGGCCGGCGGCTTCTTCCTCGGTGAAGGCCTCGGGGTCGTCCAGCGCCGCGGTGATCGCCTTGTGGCCCATCTCTTCGACCACGATCATCGCCGTGTCCTGGTCCAGCGGCTGGTTGATGGTGACCATCTGGCCGAGCTTCATCAGGTGCTTGATCACCTCGGAGGCCTTGACCGCCATCTTGTGGGCGAGCTCGGCCACGGTGATCGTCTCGGGCACATGCACTTCGATCACGCGCTGCTCGGCCGGTGCGGCCGGCGCCGACGACTCTTCGCGGTCGCGGTCCCTGCGCCCGCGCGGGCCCGAGCGCCATGCATTGCGGCCCACGCCGCCGGTGGCGTCACCGCGGGTCTTGATCTCTTTCTTCTTGGCCGGGTCGCCCGCCCAGCTGGAGGACAGCTTGGCCGACTTGACTTCCTTGCCGGCACTGGGTGACGGCGCGGCGGTGGCGCCGGCACCGGCGCGTGCGGTGGTGGCCGGCTTGTGCAGCGTGCCCTTGACGCCCGGCTTGGCTGCCTCGGCGGACTTGGGCTCTTCCGGCTTCTTGGCCACCAGCACCTTCTTGGGTGCCGACATCATGTCGCGGATGGCAGCGGCTTCGGCCTCGGCCTTGCGGCGGCGGTCCTGCAGCTCGGTGGCGCGCAGTGCTTCCTGGCGGGCAGCGTCCGCGGCGCGGGCACGCGCCTGCGCTGCCGCTTCCTCGGCGGCCTGGCGCACCACGGCCTCGCCCTCGGCGCCGGCTTGCGCCGCTGCGGCCTGTTCGCTGGCACGCTCGGTGGCCGCTTCGGCGGCAGCACGTTCGCGCGCTTCCTGCTCTTCGCGCTGGCGGCGCTTTTCGGCCAGCTCTTCCTCCTGGCGGCGGATCAGCTCGGCCTGACGGCGCGCCTCTTCCTCGCGGCGGGCCAGTTCGGCCTCGTCAATCGCGGGGGGGGCGGGCACGGCCGGTGCGGCCTCTTCGGCGGGCACCGGCGCGTCATCGTCGCGCTTGACGAAGGTGCGCTTCTTGCGCACCTCCACCTGGATGGTGCGGGCCTTGCCCGAGGCGTCGGCCTGCTTGATCTCGCTGGTGGACTTCTTGACCAGCGTAATCTTCTTGCGCTCGGGCGCAGCAGTGCCGTGGCTGGCCTTCAGGTAGGTCAGCAGCTTTTGCTTGTCCGCTTCGCTGATGGCATCCGCGCCGGAGGACTTGGACACCCCGGCGTTCTTCAGCTGCTCAATCAGCGTGTCAGTGGACTTCTTGAGTTCGTTGGCGAATTCGGCGACGGTCGTGCTGGACATGTGCGTGTTTCTCTTTCATGACCGTTACTCTTGGGACGCGGCGGCACCGGTGAACCAGTGCTCTCGGGCCTTCATGATCAGGGCCTTGGCCTCGTCTTCCGACTGACCGGTGATCTCGGTGAGCTCGTCGACCGCCAGGTCGGCCAGCTCGTCGCGGGTGTGCACGCCGCCTTCGGCCAGGCGGGCAATCAGGTCGGTGGTCAGATCCTCGAGGTCGCGCAGGTCCTGCGAGACCTCCTCGACGCTTTCCTCGCGTGCGATTTCCATCGTCAGCAGCGCGTCCTTGGCGCGGGCGCGCAGCTCGTTGACCGTGTCCTCATCGAAGGATTCGATCTCCAGCATTTCCTGCAGCGGCACGTAGGCCACCTCTTCCAGGCTGGTGAAGCCCTCGGAGATCAGGATGTCGGCGATCTCTTCGTCCACATCGAGCTTCTCCATGAACAGCGTGCGGATCGTCGTGGTCTCCTCGGCCTGCTTCTGGGCCGATTCGTTGGCGTCCATGATGTTGATCTTCCAGCCGGTGAGGTCGGACGCCAGGCGCACGTTCTGGCCTCCGCGGCCGATGGCAATCGCGAGGTTCTCCTCGTCCACCACCACATCCATTGCGTGCTTTTCTTCATCGACCACGATGGAGGACACGTTGGCCGGCGCCAGCGCGCCAATGACGAACTGTGCCGGGTCATCGCTCCACAGCACGATGTCCACCCGCTCGCCTGCCAGCTCGTTGGTGACGGCGTTCACGCGCGAGCCGCGCACACCCACACAGGTGCCGATCGGGTCCACCCGGCGGTCGTGGCTGATCACCGCAATCTTGGCGCGCGATCCTGCGTCACGGGCGCACGACTTGATCTCCAGCAGGCCCTGCTCGATCTCGGGCACCTCCTGGCGGAAGAGCTCGATCATGAATTCGGGCGCCGAGCGCGACAGGATGATGGGCGCGCCACGCAGCGTGGTGTCCACCTCCATGATCATCGCGCGCACCCGGTCGCCGCTGCGCAGGTTTTCCTTCGGGATCATCTCGCCGCGGCGCAGGCGGCCTTCGACGCGGCCGGACTCGACGATGATGTCGCCCTTGTCCATGCGCTTGACGGTGCCGGTGAAGATCTTCTCGCCGCGCGACATGAAGTCGTTGAGCAGCATCTCGCGCTCGGCGTCACGGATCTTCTGCAGGATGACCTGCTTGGCAGCCATCGCGCCAATGCGGCCGATCGGCAGTGAGGGGATGGTCTCCTCGATGTACTCGTCGACCTGGATGTCGGCCACCCGCTCCACCGCGTCCATCAGAAGCTCTTCGGCGTCCGGGTTCTGCAAGCCGGCCGAGTCCTCGACCACCAGCCAGCGCCGGAAGGTTTCGTATTCGCCGGTCTCGCGGTCGATCGCCACGCGGATGTCCGCCTCCTGGACCGGATGGTCCTTGTCGGACTGCAGCAGCTTCTTGGTGGCTTGCGCCAGCGCCTGCTCGACCGCGTTGAAGACGATTTCGCGCTCCACGCTCTTTTCGCGCGAGATGGCTTCCACCAGCATCAGCAATTCGCGATTCATGCCGTCACTCTCCTGTCACCGTTCCAGTCAAATCCCGGGCGCGCCAGGCGCGCCGTCCTTGTTGCGGCCACCCGAACCAGCCGGGCGGCCCTTGAAATCCACGATGGGCGCCAAGCGCGCCTCCTTCAGTTCGTCGAGCCGAAAGCCCAGCACCTTCAACGGCGCGGGCTCGCGCCTGGCGCTGCGTCGCTGGCCCGGCTTGGGCTGCGGCTCATCGCTCCAGACGATCTGCCAGCCCTGCTCCACCGCCTCCAGGCGACCGCGGAACTTGCGCCGATTCGCGGCCACCTGCCCGGCTGCGGCCGAGCCCATGGGCGCCTTGAGCGTGATGTCCACCACCTCGCCGGCAAAGCGCTGAAAGTCCGCCTCGTGGCGCAGCGGCCGGTCGATGCCCGGCGAGGACACTTCCAGCCGCTTGTAGTCGATGCCATCGACCTCCAGCGCGTACTGCAGTTGCCGCGTGACCTTCTCGCAGTCTTCCACCGTCACGAAGCGCTCGGCTTCGCCGGGCTGCCAGGGCAGGTCGATCGTGACGCGCAGCGTGCCACCGGCAGAGCGTTCCAGCTCCACCAGGTCGTAGCCGAGGGCGGCCACGGTTTGTTCGGCAATGCCTTGCAGCGACACGGGTTGTGCGGTTCCTTCGTTTTTGCTTCGGCCAAAAAAAACGGGCGGTTGGTGTCCGCCCGTTTGGTCGAAAGCGCCGAATTATAGCCGCTAAGCCGTTGATTCGCAAAGGTTTTGGGTTCGCTCAGGCGGCAGCCTGCACCAGCGTGCGGGTGTAGTCGTGGCGCGGACGCTCCAGCACCTCGTCGACCGGGCCGGATTCGACGATCTCGCCGGTCTTCATGACCAGCACCTCATGCGCCATGGCGCGGATCACGTCCACGTCGTGGGTGATCAGGAGGTAGCTCAGGCCCTTGTCGCGCTGCAGGCGCTGCAGCAGCTGCAGCACCTGCTTCTGGATGGTGACATCCAGCGCGCTGGTGGGCTCGTCCAGCACCAGCAGGCGCGGCTCGATGATGAGCGCCCGGGCGATGGCCAGGCGCTGGCGCTGCCCCCCCGAAAACTCGTGCGGGTAGCGCATCAGCAGGCCGGGGAACTGGGCATCGGTCAGGCCGACTTCGGCCAGCGCCTGCAGCACCCGGTCGCGACGTTGCGCCTCGGACAGCTCCGTCGCATGCACCAGCAGGCCTTCGCCAACGATCTCCTCGACCGTCAGGCGCGGTGACAGCGATGAAAACGGGTCCTGGAACACCACCTGCACCGCCCGGCGCAGCGCCTTGTCGGCCGCCGCGCCGCCGCCCCAGGCGCCGCCGTTGATTTGCAGCTGTCCGTCACATGCGATCAGCCCCAGGGTGGCCAGCGCCAGCGTGGACTTGCCCGAGCCCGACTCGCCCACCACCCCCAGCGTGCGGCCCGCAGGCACGGAGAAGTCGGCGCCCCGCACTGCCGTGAATTCGCCCTTGCGGAACCAGCCGCGAATGCCTGCCTGCGGCACCGGGTAGCGCACCTGGATCGACTTGCCCTGCGCCACCGGCGGGGTCGCTGCCGCTGCCTGCGCCGGCTCGATGACGTCGCGCACCGGGCGGCTGTCGATCAGCTTGCGGGTGTAGGCGTGCTGTGGGCTGCCGAACACGGTGGCCACGGTGCCGTGCTCCACCACGTGGCCGTTCTCCATCACCGCCACCCGGTCGGCAAAGCGGCGCACCAGGTTCAGGTCGTGGGTGATCATGAGCACCGCCATCCCGTGGCTGCGCTGCAGATCTCCGAGCAGGTCGAGGATCTGCACCCGCAGGGTCACGTCCAGTGCGGTGGTGGGCTCATCGGCGAGCAGCAGTCGCGGCTTGCAGGCCAGGGCCATTGCAATCATCGCGCGCTGCCGCTGCCCGCCCGAGAGCTGGTGCGGGTAGGACCTGGAGCGGCGCTCCGGCTCCGGGATGCCGGTGTCTGCCAGCAGCTGGATCGCGGCACGCATCGCCTCGGCGCGGCTGACGCCCTGCTTGAGCTCCAGAACCTCGGCGATCTGGTCGCCGATGCTGAACAGCGGGTTGAGCGCGGTCATGGGCTCCTGGAAGATCATGGCGATGTCGGCACCGCGCACCCCGCGCAATTCACGCTCGGTCAGCGCCAGCAGGTTGCGGCCATCAAACTGGGCCTCTCCCGTGATCTGGGCCCCTTGCGCCAGGCGCAACAGGCTCAGGGCCGACACCGTCTTGCCCGAGCCCGACTCGCCCACCAGCGCCAGCTTCTCGCCAGCGGCAATGTCGAAGTCGATGCCGTGCACCACCTCTTTGCCGGAGAACGACACCCGCAGACCCCGCACCGACAGCAGCGATTGGCTCATGCGTCAGCCTTTCGCGGATCGAGTGCATCACGCAGCGCATCGCCCATGAAGGTCAGCAGCAGAAGCGTCATCACCAGCACACCAAAGGTGGAAAGGGAAATCCACCACGCATCCAGGTGGGTCTTGCCTTGCTGCAGCATCTCGCCCAGTGATGGTGTACCTGGCGGGACGCCCAGGCCCAGAAAATCCAGTGAGGTCAACGCCAAGATGGCTGCACTCATGCGAAACGGCAGGAAAGTCACCACCGGCGTCAGGCTGTTGGGCAGCACATGCCGCCGAATGATCTGCCAGTTGCTCAGGCCCAGCGCGCGGGCGGCACGCACATAGTCGAGCT
>JBDLRH010000022.1:0-5236 GCA_039800165.1 Pseudomonadota bacterium | reverse complement strand
CTAAGGAACGTCTGCAGAACACACTCCGCAGCGAGTATTGAGTGGAACTGACACCGCCGAACCATCAACGCGTCCGCAGAGGTCGGTTTCGACCTCCACTTCGGGCTCTCGCGGGGCACTTCCCGCGCATCGCGCGCCCGTTTCAGGCGCTGCGGACGCACTCATCCCCGCGCTCCCATCAACTGCCGGCGCGCTATCCAAAGGTTGGACAGCGCGAACAGCGTGATGATCTGTGCCGTGTTCTTCTTCAGGCCCCGGTAGCGCACCTTCGTGAAGCCGAACTGCCGCTTGATCACGCGGAACGGATGCTCGACCTTGGCCCGGATGCTGGCCTTCATCTTCTCGACACGCTCGGCCACGAACTCGGGCTCGATGAACGGGTTGAGCTTGCGGCGCTTGCCCGGGCGCATCGCGACGTGCCACGCCGGGCCCGCCGCTTCGGGCCGCTTGTGCACACCCTGATAACCGGCGTCGCCGAAGGCGGCTTCTTCATCACCGTGCAGCAGCGCACCGGCCATGTTCAGGTCGTTCACGTTGGCAGGCGTCGTGGCCACCGTGTGCACCAGGCCAGAGTGCGTGTCCACGCCGATGTGGGCCTTCATCCCGAAGTACCAGTTGTTGCCCTTCTTCGTCTGCCTCATCTCCGGGTCGCGCTCGCCCTCAGCGTTCTTGGTGGAGCTTGGCGCCGAGATCAGCGTGGCGTCCACCGCGGTGCCGGCTCGCAGCATCAGCCCCTTGTGCTGCAGCAGGTCGTTGACCACGCGCAGCATGTCCGCCGCCAGGTCGTGGCGCTCCAGCAGGTGACGGAACCTCAGGATCGTCGTCTCGTCAGGCAGCCGTGCCGTGGCGCTATCGAGCTTGACGAACTCGCGGTACAGCGGAACGTCATGAAGCGCCTCTTCCATCGCCGGGTCCGACAGGCCGAACCACTGTTGCAGGTAGTGGATGCGCAGCATGGTCTCGATGCCGAACGGCGGCCGGCCGGTCTTGGCCTTGGGGTAGTGCGGCTCGACGATCTGCACGAGCACGCCCCACGGTACGACGCGTTCCATCTCTTCCAGAAACTCGCGCTTGCGGGTCTTCTTCGTCGAGAGGTTCAGGCCAAGTCCGAGCTGCTTCATGCTCGCTATCGTCGTGCCGCGTCGGGCCTTACGCAAGACGGGTCAGCACGGGGTTATGCAGACCTTCCATAAGTGCAATTCAGAGGTGCAATGCTAACCAATTGTGTGGATAGAGATGCCTCCTCACAATGCCCGAATCGCCCGGGCCGAGATACCGCCAGCCGACAGATCCTTCCTCAACAGCGGCCCGGCTTGTCAGCAGCCTGCCACCCCTCAAACCCGAACCCCCGGAGCCGCACATGGCACCACAACCCCAAGTCCCCAACGCAGACAACACCACACCGCGCAGTCTCTTCCTGGCCGCCGGCATCATCCTCCTCGTGCAGGGCTTCAGCCTCTTCGCGCCCATGGCCGTACTCGGCAGCGCGATCCAATGGCCCGACAGCCTCGACTACCCGGCGGCCAAGATGCTGCCGCTGCTGCGCGAGCAGCTCGAGGCCGTGCAGCTCGGATACGGGCTCTACCTCGGCTACTCGCTGCTCTTCCTGGCCACGGGCGTGCTGACCGTTCGCCTGGCAGCGCGCCCCGGCCCGCTCGGGGCGCTCGCACTCATCGCCATCGGCGCGGCCGCGGCCTCGGCGCTCGCGCGCTCGATCGGCATCCTGCGCTGGCTCACCGGCAGCGTGTCCCTGGCCGAGGCCCACGCGACTGCCGGCCTGTCCGCGGAAGGCCGCGCGGCGATCGAACACACGCAGGCGGCCATCAACGCCTGGGGCGGCGCGATCGGGGAGATGCTGGGGGTAGCGGCCTTCGCCGCGATCTGGGCCGCTGCCGCGGGCCTGCTGATCCTGCGCGACCGGCAGCTGCCGGCCTGGGCGGGCGTGACAGGGCTCGTGGTCGGTGTGGCCGTGGCCTTGCCGGTCCTCGAGCTCTTCGGTGTCGCCCCGCCGGTGTCGATCGTGGTGTCCACCACCGCCATCCAGCTCTGGTTCATGGCGCTGGGGGTGCTCTTCCTGTGGCTCTGGCGCTCACGCGAGGCCTCTGCGAAGAGGAGCTGAACATGCAACGCAGAAACTTCATCCGTCTGGTGGGTGGCGGCGTGGTGGTCGCCGCCACCGTGCCGATGAGCGCCTGCTCGCTCAGCAGCGACTTCCCGCCACAGGCCGTGCAGGCGTGGAGAGGTCCCCAGAATGAATCCGACCCGCGCCGCCGCGCACTCGCCTATGCGATCACGGCGCCCAACCCCCACAACCTTCAGCCCTGGCTCGTCGACCTGCGGGAGAGCGGCGTCATCACGGTCATGACCGACCGCGAGCGCGTGTTGCCGCACACGGACCCCTTCGGCCGGCAGATCCTGATCGGGCACGGTGCCTTCATCGAGTTGCTGGTGATCGCGCTGGCGTCCGAGGGTCTGGCCGCGGACGTGGCCCTGTGGCCGCAAGGTGAGCTCGGCCCCGAACTGAAAGGCTGGGACAACCGGCCCATTGCCCGCCTGACGCTGCGGAGCGGCGCGGTGAACGACACGCTGTTTGCCCAGGTGCTCAAGCGTCACACGCCCAAGTCCGACTACGACGGCAGCCGCGAGGTGTCGGCGCAGACCTTGAATGCGCTGATGGCCAGTGTGACCAGCCAGTCGGTTCGAGTGGGCGGAACGGTGAGCCCGGCGGATCTGCCCCCGCTTCGCGAACTGTGCGTGAACTCGGCGCAGGTCGAATTCCAGACGCCCCGCACCGTCATGGAGACCCTCGAGCTGCTGCGGGTGGGGCCCGACGAGATCGTCCAGCACCGCGATGGCCTGCCCATCAACACCTGGACGGCGCGCGCACTCACCACCCTGGGCCTGTTCGACCGCAGTGCGCCGCCGCAGCCGGGCAGCCAGGCATTCAAGGCGATGATGGCCCAAACCGAAGGACAGAGCCGCACCGCGATGGGCTTCGTCTGGTTGAGTGGGAAGAACGGGCGTTCCGACCAGGTCCATGCGGGGCGTGCCTATGTGCGGCTGCAACTCAAGGCCACCGAACTGGGCCTGGGGGTGCACCCGATGAGCCAGGCCTTGCAGGAGTTCCCTGAGATGGCGCCGCTCTGCGCCCGTGCGCATCAACTGACGCTCAAGCGCCCCGCACCCCTGTCGCCGGCAGACGAAACGCTGCAGATGTTCTGCCGCCTCGGCTACACCGGCAAGCCGGTGCCTGCGACACCGCGGCGGCCGCTCGAGTCCTTCGTCCGGGCCTGAATCGCCTCGCGCGTGAACTGCCCACCTCCTGCGTGCCGCATACCCCTCGAGGAGTCCGACCTTGCGCCTGTCCCATCGCCTCCTTCGCAACGTGCACCTGGCCGCCGCGCCGATCGTAGGTGCCTTCGTCTACGCCAAGCCACTGCGGGAAAACGAAGCCTTTGCCGCGGTCGTGCAGTGGGGCGTGTTTCCCCTGGTGGCCGTTGCGGGCTTGGCGCTCTGGATGCGCGGCCTCTCGGCGCGGCGAGCGGCGAACCGAGCACCGTCATGACCCGGCTCGGGGGCACCTGCCTGGCTGCGCGCCTGGGTCGGCCCTGTCGCCACCCTCAGGGGTCGCAGCCCGAGCGGGCGCCGGGGCCTCCGGCACCGGTATCGGCCACCCCAGCAGCTCCGCCAGCCTCCCCATCACCCACCCGGCCTCCGCCGCCCACACCGGTGACTCCGGCGCCCGCAGCCCACGCCCGATCCGCTCCAGCACGTCCTCGGGCGTGACGCCCAGCGCATGCAGCCGCTCCTGGGCGGTCTCGGTGAGCATCTGCGCCAGGTCCTCGCAGAGCTCGTGGCGCGCGGCGATCACCTCGCGCGGCTGCGTCAGCCGGTGGCCCGCCCGCGCCCCAGCGGGCCTGAAGAGGTCGATGAAGGCCTCGGGAATGACGATCTGGCTGTCTTCGCTCATGGTGGGAACGCTCGCCCCGCGAACACGCCCAGCCCGGTGGCCACGCTGGCAAGCCGGTCACCATGAACCGGGCGCGCCTGCGGGAACGCCGCGGAGAGCCGGCTCGTGAGCGGCGCCAGCCCGGTCGAGCCGCCGGTGAAGTAGAGCGCGTCCACGGTGGCCGCATCGACGCCCGCCTCGCGTACCGTCTGCCGCGCCGCCTCGACGATGCGTTCAATATCGGCTTCCAGTGCGCGCAATGCCTCGGCTTCATCGAGCATGGCCACGAGCCCAGGCTCGACGCGCGCGAGGTCGATGCGTGTGCGGCCCGCCGAGGCGGCCTCGATCTTCGCCGCCTCGCTGCGCGCGGCGAGTTCGTGGCCGAGACGGTTGTCGAGCACGCGCATCAGGCGGCGGTGCACCACGGGTTCGGCGTACCAGTCGGCGATCCCGCGCAGCTCAGCCACGCGCTGCGGCCGGTAGCAGGTGTTGATCAGGTGCCAGGTGGCGAGGTCGTGGTAGATCGCGCTCGGCACCTCGCGCGCACCGAGCGCCGCAGGCCCGCGGGCACCCAGGCCGAGCGGCGGCATGACGGCGGCCAGCGCGATGCGGCGGTCGAAGTCGGTGCCGGCCACGTGCACGCCGTGGCTGGCGAGAATATCGTCGTGCCGGTCGATGCGCTCGCGCCGCGCAGGGCCCACGCGCACGAGCGAGAAATCCGAGGTGCCGCCGCCGATGTCGGCCACCAGCACGCGCTCCTCGCGCTCGACGCCGCGCTCGTAGTCGAGGGCGGCAGCGATCGGCTCGAACTGGAAGCGCACCTCGGTGAAGCCCGCTGCCCGCGCCGCTCGTTCCAGCGTGGCCTGAGCCAGTGCGTCGCGCTCGGGCTCGTCGTCGACGAAGAACACCGGCCGGCCCAGCACCGCGAGTTCGAGCGGGTGGCCGCAGGCCGCCTCGGCGAGCTGCCGCAGGTGGCGCAGGTAGCCGGTGACGGTGTCGAGGTAGCGCACCGCGTGGCCCTCGCCGAGGTCGGTCGCCTGGTCGGCGAGCGCGGAGCCGAGGATCGATTTCAGCGAGCGCATCAACCGCCCGCCGGCTCCCTCCACGTAGGCGCGGACGGCCGCGCGCCCGTAGGCCCGCGCCAGCGCCCCCGGCACCTGCTGCACGCCAGGCATCGTGGCCGCCTCGTCGGCATCGGTGAACCAGAAGACGGCGCTCGGCATCGTCGGCTGCCCGTCCTCGACCGCCACCAGCGACGCGCCAGCGCCTGCCCCCTTCAAGGGCACC
>JBDLRH010000021.1:0-8147 GCA_039800165.1 Pseudomonadota bacterium | reverse complement strand
TGATCACCAGCACGCCGTCGCGCGTTGCGGCCAGGTCCAGCTCGAGCGTGGTCACGCCGGCTTTAAGTGCATGTTCAAACGACGGCAGCGTGTTCTCGGGCAGCAGCCAGCGTGCGCCGCGGTGGCCCTGCAGGTCGATGCGGCGCGGCGCGCCCGGGCTGGCCGCCTGCGCGCCCGCACCTGGCCACAGCGCTGCGGCACCCACCCACGCGGCGGCACCCAGCCACAGGCCCTGGGTGATGACGCGGCGGCGCGGGGCCAGCGGTTGATGGGCGTGGACGGTGGGGGCGTTGCGCTGGCTCATGCCGGCCATCATCCCGCGAGCGCGGCAGCGGGGCAATCCCCCAAACTACATGGGGGCATGGCCTGTGGCCTTAGCATCCGCGGATTCTCGCAGGGGGAGTAGCGAGCCGTTCGCAATGAACGGCGGCGAGGATCGTCAATACACGCAGTGCAGCAGCGCAGCGTCGGTCCCGTCAGGCGGTACAGCAGTTCCCGCCGCACGCCAGACCTTGCAGGTGTGTCCCCGCACCGTTTTAAAGGTCCTTTCATGGAAACCATTGCGCCCTTGTGGCTGTGGATTGTTTTTGTCGCGATTGTTCTCGCGGCGCTGTTCATCGACTTCGTCGTGCTGAAAAAGCAGGGCGCGCACGAGGTGGGCGTCAAAGAGGCGCTCAACTGGTCGATCATCTGGGTGGCACTCAGCTTCGTGTTCAACGGCCTGTTCTGGTGGGCCGTGCGCGACACCTCGGGTTCGGTCGAGGTGGCCAACGAGAAGTCGCTCGAGTTCCTGACCGGCTACCTCATCGAGAAGAGCCTGGCGGTCGACAACATCTTTGTCTTCCTGATGATCTTCACCTACTTCGCGGTGCCGCCGGCGTACCAGAAGCGGGTGCTGATGATCGGCATCATCGGCGCGATCGTGCTGCGCACCATCATGATCCTGATCGGTGGCTGGCTGCTGCAAGAGTTCCACTGGGTGCTGTATGTGTTTGGCGCCTTCCTCATCATCACCGGCATCAAGATGTGGTGGGCAGCAGGCAAGGAATCCGACCTGGAAGACAACCCCGCCCTCAAGCTGCTGCGCAAGCTGATCCCGGTGAGCCAGCGCTACGACGGCGAGAAGTTCTTCACCCTGGAAAACGGCAAGCGCATTGCCACGCCGCTGTTCATGGTGATCTGCCTGGTGGGCCTGACCGACGTGATCTTTGCGGTGGACTCGATTCCCGCCATCTTTGCCATCACCAGCGACCCGTTCATCGTGCTGACCAGCAACGTGTTTGCCATCCTGGGCCTGCGCGCGATGTTCTTCCTGCTGCAGGCGGTGGCGGCCAAGTTCCACCTGCTGAACTACGGCCTGGCGGTCATCCTGGTGTTCATCGGCACCAAGATGGTGTTGATCGACGTGTACAAGATTCCGGTGGCGATTTCGCTGGCGGTGGTGGTGGCCATCCTGGCCGTGACCATGGTGCTGAGCGTGCGTTCGGCCAACCGCATGCTCAAGGCGGTGGACGGTGCAGGCAAGGCCAGCGAGGGCACGGCCCGCTGATCGGGCCCGCGCATCCATTCACATGCAACCACGCAAGGAGAACGCCATGCAATGCCCCTGCTGCCCCGACACCGCGCTCGTCATGTCCGAGCGCCAGGGTGTCGAGATCGACTACTGCCCGCGCTGCCGCGGCGTGTGGCTGGACCGCGGTGAACTCGACAAGTTGATCGAGCGCAGCGCACAGCAGGCGCAGGCCGCCGCACCGGCGCCTGCAGCCGCACCCGTGCACGCACCCGCACCGGCCAGCGCGCAGCCCTACCCGCCCGCAGGCTACGGCTACCCGCACAAGCGCAAGTACAAGTCCTGGCTGGACGAGATCTTCGACTGATGGAGCCGCTGGCCGCGCGACTGCACACGGCAGCGCTGCGCTGGGCCGGGCAGCCGGTGTCGCTGCGCCGCATTGCCGGCCTGCACGGGCGCAGCGCCCACGGTGCGTTGCTGGTGCTGCTGGCCATCCCCTGCCTGCTGCCGCTGCCCGGCGCCGGTACGGTGCTGTCGTTTGGCATTGCCGCGTTCGCACTGATGATGTGGCGCGGCCGCGCGCGGCTGGTGCTGCCCTGGCGTGTGGGCCGCCTGCGCCTGCCACCCGGGCCGGCACGGCGCACGCTGCACACACTGGCCTGGCTGTATGCGCGTGCCGGGCGCTTCAGCCGCGCCCGCCTGTGCACGGTGGCGCATCCGCGCCAGCGCTGGTGGCTGGCACCGCTGGTGGCGCTGATGGCGCTGCTGATTTTTCTGCCGATTCCGTTTGGCAATGTGCTGCCGGCGCTGGCGCTGGCGCTGCTGGGCGTGGGCCTGATGTTTCGCGACGGGCTGCTGATGCTGGCCGGCCTGGCGGTGGCGGCGCTGGCGCTGGTGGTGATGGGCCTGCTGGGCGTGGCCACGTTCGAGATCGGCGCGTCCCTGCTGGCACGCTGGGCACCGGGCTGAGGGCACAATCTCGCGCCTGCCCGGATCACGCCCATGGACCCCGCCATCCTCTTCTTCCTGTTCGGTATCTTCGCGGGGGCCATCAAGTCCAACCTCGAGATTCCGCAGCCGATCTCGCGCTTTCTGTCGCTGTACCTGCTGATGGCTATTGGCCTGAAGGGCGGCTTTGCACTGGCGCAAACCGGCCTGTCGCGCGAGGTGGCGGTGACGCTGTTGCTGGCGCTCGGCCTGGCGTTTGCGGTGCCGCTGCTGGCCTACGGGCTGCTGTCGCGCCTGATCGACCGCTTTGACGCGGCCGCGCTGGCAGCCACCTACGGCTCGGTCAGCGCGGTGACCTTCATCACCGCCATCCAGCATCTGGACAACCAGAATATTGCCTATGGCGGGCACATGGCCGCGGCCATGGCGTTGATGGAATCACCCGCCATCTTTGTGGCGGTGCTGCTGGCCAACCGGCTGCGCCACGTGATGCGTTCATCCACCACGGGTGACGCACCGGTGCAACCCACCATGCGGCTGGGCCATGTGCTGCACGAGGCGCTGACCGATGGCGCACAGCTGCTGCTGCTGGGCGCGCTGGTGGTGGGCATGTTTGCCGGCGGCGACGGCGAATCGGCGATGAAGCCGTTTGCAGTGGACCTGTTCAAGGGCATGCTGGCCTTCTTCTTGCTGGACATGGGCCTGCTGGTGGCGCGCAACTTCAAGGGCCTGCGCGAGGGTTCGTGGTGGCTGATCGGCTACGGCCTGCTGGCGCCGCCGGTACATGCCAGCATTGCGCTGGGGCTGTCGGTGCTGTGTGGCCTGTCGGCGGGCAATGCCACCTTGCTGATGGTGCTGGCAGCCAGTGCGTCGTACATCGCGGTGCCGGCGGTGCTGCGCCATGCCATCCCCGAGGCGCGGCCCGCGCTGTACTTCGGCATGTCGCTGGGCCTGACCTTCCCGCTCAACATCCTGATCGGCATTCCGCTGTACACCCAGGTGGCGCAGCGGGTGCTGGGCTAGGCGGCACGCAGCGCGCCGCGCGCCGCGCGGACGCGGCTTGCTACTGGAAGGTGATCTTGCGTTCGCGGATCACGCGGCCCCACATGGCCGTTTCCTTGGCCATGAAGCGCGCGAGGTCGTCACGCGAGCCGGGGTACGGCGTCAGGCCGTGCTTGTTGAGCTGCTCCACCACATCGGGTGCGCTCAGTACCTTCACCAGTTCGGCGTTCCAGCGCTCCAGCACTGCGGGCGGCACCTTCGATGAGGTGACAAACGCGTACCAGTTGGTGGCGGCAAAGCCCGGGTAGCCCGACTCGGCCACCGTGGGCACGTTGGGCAGCGCGCCCATGCGCTGCGCGCCGGTGCTGGCCAGCGGAATCAGCTTGCCCGCCTCAATGTGCGGCTGCGCGGTAGCGAAGGTGGCAAACCAGCCAGTCACGCGGCCGGCCCGCACGTCCTGCAGCGCCGCCGCGCCGCCCTTGTAGGGCACATGCAGCGTGTCGATACCCGCCATTTCGTTCAGCAACTCTCCGGCCAGGTGCGAGGCCGAGCCCGGGCCGGTGGAGGCAAAGTCGATCTTGCCGGGGTTCTTTTTGGCGGCCGCCACGAAGTCGGCAAAGGTCTTCATGCCCGCGCCGGGGTGCACCACCAGCACGTTGGGGAAGCTCACCGCCAGCGTGAGGGGCGCCAGGTCTTTCACCGGGTCGTAGGGCAGCTTCATCACATGCGGCGCAATCGACAGCGGCCCCACCGAGCCCAGCAGGATCACGCTGCCGTCGGCCGGGCCGGTGGCCACCTGCTGGTGCGCGATGTTGCCGCCCGCACCGGCGCGGTTTTCCACCGTGACCGGCACACCCAGGTTCTCGCCCAGCTTCTTGGCGATGATGCGCGCCCCGGTGTCGGCCGCGCCACCCGCCACAAAGCCCACCAGCATGGTGACGTTCTTGCGCGGCGGGAAGTCTTGCGCGTGGGCGGCGCCCAGGGCGGCTAGCAGCACGGGGGCAATGGCCGCAGCCGCCAGCCAGCGGCGGCGACCGGAAAGAACTTGTCTGGCCAACTCTGCACGTGTCATGCGCACACCCCTGAATTCATTCACATGTGAAGCAACTGCTGCGCAGCCGCCGCAATGGCATCGGGCGCAATGCGCGACTGCGCCTCGAGCAGTGGCGCATAGCCCACCGGGATGCGCGGTGCACCCAGGCGCTTGACGCGAATGCCCAGCGCTTCGGCGGCGGTGGCGGCAATCTCGGCACCAAAGCCCCCCGCCTGCACCGCCTCGTGCACCACCAGCAGGCGCTTGGTCTTCGCGCACGATTGCAGCACCGCATCGCGGTCCCAGGGCCACAGGGTGCGCAGGTCGATCAGCTCGGCCGACACGCCTTGCGCGGCCAGCGCGTCGCAGGCCTCGCGGCACAGGTTGGCCTGGCGGCTCCAGCTGACGATGGTGAGGTCGCTGCCCGCGCGCAGCGTGGCCGCACGGCCCAGCGGCACGTTCAGCGTGGTGTCGACCGCACCTTCAGCGCCCCACAGCGTCTTGTGTTCCATGTAGATGACCGGGTCACCGCTGGCCAGCGCCGAGCGCAGCAGCGAGAAGTTGTCTTGCGGCGTGGCCGGGCTCACCACCACCAGCCCCGGCATGTGCGCAAACCAGGCCTCCAGCGACTGCGAATGCTGCGCAGCCGATGCGTCCCAGATGCCCACCGGCATGCGCATGACCAGCGGCACGCGGCCCTGGCCACCGAACATGTAGCGGTTCTTCGCGGCCTGGTTGACGATTTCGTCCATGCCGCACAGCGCAAAGTCCACCACGCGCATCTCGATCACCGGCCGCAGCCCGGCCAGCGCCATGCCAACGCCCGCGCCCATGATGGCCGCCTCGCTGATCGGTGTGTCGATGACGCGCTGCGCGCCAAACTGCTGCTGCAGCCCCTTGTACTGGCCGAAGATGCCGCCGCGGCCCACGTCTTCGCCGACCACCACCACCCGCGGGTCGGCCTGCATCTCGGCCTGCAGTGCGGCCACCGCGGCCTGCGCGTAGCTCATGGTTGTCATTGCTTTGGTCACCGCCATTGCCCCGCCCCCGTGGTCTGCACATCGGTGAAGGCGGCCTGCGCGTCGGGCCAGGGCGCCTGCTCTGCCGCGTCCATGGCGCGCTGCACTTCGGCCTGCGCTTCGGCGGTGATGGCCTCCAGCGCAGCAGCAGCGCCACCCAGCTGGAGGTACGCCTCGCGCGCCAGGCCCAGCGGGTCCAGCCGCAGGGCGGCTTCCACCTCTTTCGGGTCGCGGTAGGCGGCCGGGTCTACCGACACATGGCCTTTGACGCGGTACGTCACCGCATGCAGCAGGCGCGGGCCGCTGCCGCCGCGCACGTCGCGCACCAGCGCTTGCGCCGCGTCGTGCACGGCCAGCACGTCGTTGCCGTCAACGCGCGTGGCCGGGATGCCCAGGCTTTCGGCGCGGGCCGATGCGCCCTCGCCCGCAATCATCGGGCCGCTGGCGGTGGTGGCGCTCCAGCGGTTGTCTTCGCAGACAAACAGCACCGGCAGGCCGTACACGCGCGCCCAGTTCAGCGACTCAAGAAAGGGCCCGCGGTTGATCGCGCCATCACCAAAGAAGCACACGGTGATGGCATTGCGGCCCAGCAGCTTCTGCGCATGCGCCGCACCGGTGGCAATGGGCAGGCCCGCGGCCACCACGCCATTGGCGCCCAGCATGCCCACCGAGAAATCGGCGATGTGCATCGATCCACCTTTGCCACCGTTGAAGCCGGTGGCCTTGCCGTACAGCTCGGCCATGGCCCGCCCCATGTCAGCGCCCTTGGCCAGCGTGTGGCCGTGGCCGCGGTGGGTGGAGGTGAGGTAGTCGTCGGCCTTCAGGTGTGCGCACACGCCTGCGGCCACCGCCTCCTGCCCGGTGGACAGGTGCAGCGGCCCGCGCACCCGCGCGGTGCCGGCGGCCTGCTTGCCGTAGGCGCTGACGCCGCCCTGGCTCAGCACCTCGGCGGCGTTCTCGAAGGCGCGGATGCGCGCCATGCTGCGGTACAGGGCCGCCAATGTGTTCAGTCGCTCAGTCACGGAAGTATCAGCAAGTGGGTTCCAGGGCCGCCAGTGCAGGACTGGCGGAGTTGGGGTGTCGCCGGTCAGCTGGTGGTGCAGGTTAACCCCCCGTCGACGGGCAAGCACACGCCGGTGATGTAGCCCGATGCGTCGCTGGCGAGGAACAGCGCAGCGTTGGCAATGTCCCAGCCGGTGCCCTGGCGTCCCATCGGCGCCTTGGCGGCGCGGGCGGCGCGCATCGCGTCCACGCTCTCGTATTGGCCCGAGATTTGTTGGTAGATCAGCGGCGTGTCCATCATGCCCGGCATGATCGCGTTGGCACGGATGCCCTGCCGCGCGTACTGGATGGCCACGCTCTGCGTCAGCTGGTTCAGCGCTGCCTTGCTGGCCTGATACGACGCATACGGGTACGCATAGCGAATCGCCGCAATCGACGACACGTTGACGATGGCACCCTTGCCGCGCGCCAGCATGTGCGGCAGCGTGTGCTTGCACGTCAGGAAAGCACCGGTCACGTTGGTGTCGATGATGTACTGCCAGCTTTCTTCGCTTTCCTCGATCGCGCCGCCCATCGCGGTCAGACCCACGTTGTTGTGCAGCACATCGATGCGGCCATGGCGTTTGGCGACCGCGTCCACCACTGCCTTGACCTGATCGGATGACTTGACGTCGCAGACCTCGGCCTCGCAGAGGTTGCCCTCGGCCTTGATCAGCGCCTGCGTCACGCGCGCGGCCTCTTCAACGATGTCGATGGCGATCACGGTGGCCCCTGCGCGCGCATAGGTCACGGCCGTGGCCTTGCCGTTGCCCCACCCCGGCCCGCAAGAGCCGGCGCCGAACACCATCGCTACGCGGCCCGCCAGCGGCAGCGTCTTGACCCACTCGGCAGCGGGCGGATGCTCAGACAAGTTCATTTACTTGAGTCCCATGAGTTGAGGAATGACCAGGCTGATCTGCGGAACGAAGGTGATCAGCATCAACACACCGACCGCCACCGCAAAGAAGGGCATGGCCTCGCGCGTGACCTCGCGCTGTGGCGCGTTGGCAATGACCGCACCGATCGACAGGCTGATCGCCACCGGTGGCGTGATCAGGCCCAGAACCAGGTTCAGGCCAACGATCATCGAAAAGTGGTACGGATCGATACCGAACTTGGCGGCGATCGGATAGAGCACCGGCGCCAGGATGACCAAGGCCGGGCCGTTTTCCATGAACGTTCCCACTGCCAGCAACAGCAGGTTGACGACGAGCAGGAACAACCATGGGTACTTCACCGCGCTCAGCATCCAGTCGGCTACCGCCTGCGGGATGTCCTGATACGCCAGCAGCCAGGCCACCACCTGCGCGCCGCCCAGAACGATCATCAGCACCGCGGTGGCGCGGCCGGTACGCATCAGCGCACCGAGCACATCCGAGGGCTTGAGTTCGCGGTAAACGAAGCCGCCCACCACGATGGCGTACAGCACCGCCATCGCCGAGCATTCGGTGACGTTGAAGACACCGGTGCGGATGCCTGCCAGGATGAACACCGGCATCATCAGCGCCCAGAACGAACGCTTGAAGGTGGTCCATATCTGTGTGGCGCTGGCTGGCGCCCGCGCCGGGTAGCCGCGGCGGCGGCAGATGATGTA
>JBDLRH010000020.1:0-15302 GCA_039800165.1 Pseudomonadota bacterium | reverse complement strand
CGGCGCCGCCAGCAGCGGGGCGGCATGCGCAATGCGGGCGTGAACGCGCTCGAGCAAGCGATGTCGGGCGGCATCATACGCGCGCGCCAGGGCCCGCTCGAAGGCCACCTCGTCCGCCGAGCCGTGGCTCTTGAACACCAGCCCGCGCAGCCCGAGCAGGGCCGCGCCGTTGTAACGGCGGTGATCAACTCGATTTTTAAACGATTTTAGGACCGGATAAGCGACGATGGCCGCTATTTTTGTGAGGATGCCGCGAGAAAACTCGTCTTTCAGGAAGCCGCCGATCATCGACGCCAGGCCTTCGCTGGTTTTCAGGGCCACATTGCCGACAAAGCCATCACAGACCACGATGTCGGTCGTGCCCTTGAAGATATCGTTGCCTTCAACATTGCCGTAAAAGTTCAGATCGCCGGCGTTGGCGGCAGATCGAAGCAGTTCGCCCGCTTTTTTGATAGTTTCGCCACCTTTGATGATTTCTTCGCCGATGTTCAGGAGGCCGACCGAGGGCTGTTCGTTGTCGGTCAGGGCGGCCACCAAGGCCGAGCCCATCACCGCGAACTGCAGCAGGTGCTCGGCGGTGCAATCGACGTTGGCGCCCAGGTCCAGCACGGTGGTGGCGCCGCCCTTGGCGTTGGGCAACTGGGTGGCGATCGCCGGGCGGTCGATGCCGTCCACCGTCTTGAGCAGGTAGCGCGACAGCGCCATCAGCGCCCCGGTGTTGCCGGCCGACACCGCCGCCTGGGCTGCGCCGTCCTTGACCTGCTGCACCGCGATGCGCATCGACGAGTCGCGCTTCTTTCGCAGCGCCACCTCGACCGGGTCGTCCATCTCGACCACCTCGGAAGCCGCCACCACCCGCGCCCGCGGGTGCTGCAGGCCCGCCAGCCGCTCGGGCAGGCCGACCAGCAGCAGCGTGGCCTGCGGCTCGCGCTCCAGAAAGCGCCGGCAGGCCTCAAGCGTTACGCGGGGGCCGTGGTCGCCCCCCATGCAGTCAACCGCCAGAGTGATCATGCTTGCACTGTAGTGGCAAAACCGCGCGCCTCAGGGCCGGACGAGCGTCACCAAGGGTAACGCCGGCGGCCAGGCAAAAGGAGGCGGGCAAAAGACAAAGGCCCGAGGCTGCATCACGCAGCGCCGGGCCCTGGCAGGGTAGGGGCAAGTCAGGCTTCGGACTTGGTCTTCAGCACCTTGCGGCCACGGTAAAAGCCGTTGGGGCTGATGTGGTGACGCAGGTGCACCTCGCCGGTGGTCGGCTCCACCGCGATGCCGGGCGTGCCCAGTGCGTTGTGCGAGCGGTGCATGCCGCGCTTGGACGGCGACTTCTTGTTTTGCTGGACGGCCATGATGGGCTCCTGAAAATCGGGTTGGGCGCCGGGAAGGGCACCCCGGCCTGATCGTGAGGCTGGCCCCGGCACAACTGCCCGGCGCCCAGCCGCAAAGCCGGCGATTATAGCTCAGCGCTTGAGTTTGGCGAGCGCAGCGAAAGGATGGGGGCGCTCGGTCTCGGCCGCTGCCGCCTCGCCTGCCGACGTCGGCAGACGCTGCGGACACTGCTCGTGGCGCGGCACCAGCGGCAACGCCATCAGCAGTTCGTCTTCGATCAGGCCCGGCAGGTCGAACTGGCGGCTGGCCACCAGCAGATCCTCATCACTCTCGTCATCTTCCAGCTCCGCCGTGCGCTCGTCGGCCACAAAGCGGAACCGCCGGTCCACCGACAGCGCCACTTCCACCGGGCCCAGGCATCGCTGGCAGGTCATGGGCAGCCGGGCGCTGGCCTCCAGGTGCAGCCAGGGCTGGGCCGCACCCCCCGCAACGCGACGCAGTTCACCGCTTGCGGTCCAGCGCACCGGGTCGGTGGCCGGGTGCTTGCCAGAGGCTGTGGTGGCGGTCGCACCAGCCGCCTCTGCGGCAAGCCGGGGCCAATCCGCCAGCGCGGCTTCGCCCTTCAAGGCGGCGCCGGCCTGCGCGAAGGCGGCCACATCGAGTCGTGCAGGGTCGAAGTTCACGCGTTTCAGTGTAAGAGAATCGTGACCCATGGCCCCGCAGCGCACCCTCATCCTTGGCTCGACCTCGCGCTATCGCCGCGAACTGCTGTCGCGAATCGGTGTGCCGTTCGAGACCGCAGCGCCGCAGGTGGATGAGACCCCCCTGCCCGGCGAAACGCCCGCGCAGATCGCGCGTCGGCTGGCGCTGGCCAAGGCCCGGGCGGTTGCGCGGCGCTTTCCGCAGGCGGTGGTGATCGGCTCGGATCAGGTGGCCGACCTGGCCGGCCAACCCCTGGGCAAGCCCGGCACGCACGAGCGCGCCACCGAACAGCTGCGCCGCATGCGCGGGCGGACCGTGGTCTTCCAGACGGCGCTGGCGGTGGTGTGCGAGGCCACCGGCTTCAGTGCCGAGGACCTGGCGCCGGTGGAGGTGCGCTTTCGTGACCTGAGCGATGCCGAGATCGAGCATTACCTGCGCGCCGAGCAGCCCTACGACTGCGCCGGCAGCGCCAAGAGCGAGGGCCTGGGCATCGCCCTGCTCGAGGCCATCCACAGCGATGACCCGACCGCGCTGGTCGGCCTGCCGCTGATCCGCACCTGCCGCATGATCCGCGCGGCCGGCATCGAGTTGCTGGGCGGTCCGCATTGAGCCCCGGCACGCTCTATCTGGTGCCCGCGCCGCTGGACTTCGGCACCAGCGACGCACAACCGGACGCCGCGCTCACAGCCGTGCTGCCCGACGGCACGCTGGCCGTGGCAGCGCGGCTGGATCACTGGATCTGCGAAAACGCCAAGACGCTGCGCGCGTTGTTGTCGCGCGTGCACCGCACCCACCCGCTGGCCGTGCCGCTGCAGCAGCAGGTGGTGACCGAGCTGCCGCGCGAGGTGCACAAGCGGGGCGACCACGACGGGCGCTTTGACGCGCGGCCGCTGCTGGCGGCGGCGCTGCAGGGCCACGATGTCGGCCTGGCCAGCGAGGCCGGCATGCCCGCGGTGGCCGATCCGGGCACGTCGGTGGTGCGGGCGGCGCATGACCTGGGCATCGCCGTGGTGCCGCTGGTCGGCCCGTCGTCACTGCTGCTGGCCCTGGCCGCCAGCGGCCTGAATGGCCAGCAGTTCAGCTTTGTCGGCTACCTGCCGCAAGACGCCGCGCAGCGCAGCCAGCGCCTGCGTGAACTGGAGTCGCTGGCACTGCGCAGCGGCGCGGCACAGGCTTTCATCGAGACGCCCTACCGCAACGCGGCCCTGTGGCAGGCGCTGCTGTCGCAGCTCAAGCCCGACACCGGTGTGGCGGTGGCCAGCGGGCTTACCTTGGCAGGCGGGCACTGCCGCTGCCTGACGGTGGCGCAGTGGCGCAAGGAGCCGGTGCCCGTAGGCGACCTGCCGGCCGTGTTCGCTGTCGGCCGCTGAAGGGCTGGGCCCGCAGCGCGCTCAGCGGATCGCCGGCACCGAGCGCAGGGCGCGCACCGCGCCCTCGCCCACCGCCGCGCCAAAGCGCTTGGCCAGGCGCTCGGCCACGTTCTCCTGGCGCGTGTAGTCGATCAGCTCCTCGGCCTTGACCACCTCGCGCGCCACATAGTCAAGGCTGCCGAGCTGGTCGGCCAGGCCCATCTCGACCGCCTGTGCGCCGGTCCAGAACAGGCCGCTGAACAGCTCGGGCGTGTCCTTCAGCCGGTCGCCGCGGCCGTCCTTCACCCGCGCGATGAACTGGCGATGGATCTGGTCGAGCATGCCCTGTGCGTGCTCGCGCTGCTTGGCGGTCTGCGGGCTGAACGGATCGAGAAACCCCTTGTTCTCGCCCGCGGTCATCAGCCGCCGCTCGACACCGAGCTTGTCCATCAGGCCGGTGAAGCCAAAGCCGTCCATCAGCACGCCGATGCTGCCGACGATGCTGGCCTTGTCCACATAGATGCGGTCAGCAGCGGCTGCGATGTAGTAAGCGGCCGAGGCGCATGACTCTTCCACCACCGCATAGATCGGCTTGTCGTGCTGGGCGCGCAGGCGGCGGATCTCGTCGTTGACGATGCCGGCCTTCACCGGGCTGCCGCCGGGTGAATTGATCAGCAGCACCAGGGCGCGGGCACCGTTGTCCTCCAGCGCGGCCCGCATGGCCGAAACAATCGCGTCAGCGCTTGACTCGGTGTCCGGCGCAATCTCGCCACGGATCTGCACCACCGCGGTATGCGGCACCGCATGGTCGACGCTGGGGCCGGCGCGGTGGAACAGCAGGTACGCCATCACGACGAAAAAGCCGAGCCAGGCGAGCCGGATGGCGTTGCGCCAGCGGCGCTGCGCGCGCTGTTCGTCCAGCGCCGCGAAGGCCAGGCGCTCGAGCGTGGCGCGCTCCCAGCCCGGGGGCGGGGCGGAGGCTGGCGTGGACGTGGCCGGCGACGAAGCCGCTGGGGCGGGGGCGGATGCCGCCTCGGGCGCGGGGCCGCGCGGGCCCGGCGGCAGATCAGGCGAATCGGACATGGAACAGGTTCAGAACTCGACGGGCTTCAGGTTCCAGGCAGTATGCCAGTGCACCACGCCGTCGGCTTCGCTCAGGTCAATGCGGACCAATCCCCCGCGGCACGGGCCGCCGCCGCATTCGCCGCTGTCGGGCCGGTAGGCCGCGCCGTGGGTGGCGCACAGCAACCACTGCCCGGTGTCATCGAAGAATCGGTTGGGCTGGTAGTCCATCTCCATCGCCACATGGGTGCAGCGGTTGAGATAGGCATGCACGCGGCCCTGGTAGCGGATGGCAAATGCGCGGCAGGTCTGGCCGGCGTACACCACGTCAAACGGCACCGCGTCGCCGCCATCGCGCAGGTCGCCGGCGTTGCACAGGGGAATCTTCAGGTCTTCATTCATGGCAGGGGGCGGTGCGGGCCTGCAATCGCCATGCACCCAGGGACTCAGGCATGCGCAAGCAGCCAGTCGTGCAGTTCGCGTACCGAATGCAGCACCGCCTGCGGGTTCAGCGCATGGAAGGCCTCGGGCTCGTGGGCGCCGTAGCTCACGCCCAGGCTGTGGCAGCCGGCGTTCAGTGCCATCTGCAGGTCGTGGGTGGTGTCGCCGATCATCAGCGTGCGCTCGGGTTCGGCGCCAAACTCGCGCATCAGCTCGTGCAGCATGCGCGGATGCGGCTTGCCTGCGGTCTCGTCGGCGGTACGCGAGCCGTCAAACAGCCCCTTGAGCTCCACCATCTGCAGCGCGTCGTCCAGCCCGCGGCGGCTCTTGCCGGTGGCCACCGCCAGCCAGTGGTGGCGTTCGCGCAGCGCATGCAGCAGCGGCAGCACGCCATCGAACAGGCTCAGGTCGTTCTGGTGCTGCAGGTAGTGATGCCGGTAGCGCGCGCCGAGCTCGGGGTACTTCTCCGGCGGCACGTCGGGCGCGGCGTGGGCCAGTGCCTGCATCAGCCCCAGGCCGATGACGTACGCCGCATCGCGTTCGCTGGGCATCGCACCGCCGACGTCCACCACCGCACGCTGGATGCAGCGCACGATGATCGCAGTGGAATCAAACAGCGTGCCGTCCCAGTCGAAGGCAATCAGGTCGTAGCGGCGCGGACGGGTCATGGGTTGCGGTGCAGGGCCGGGCTCAGGCGCTATTGCGCCGCGCCCAGCCGGTCAATGAAGGACTGCAGTTCGGCAGGCAGCGGCGCGGTCAATTCGATGCGTTCATCGGTGGCCGGGTGGCTGAACTGTAGCCGCCAGGCGTGCAGGAACATGCGCTTGAGGCCCTGGCGCTGCAGCGTGCGGTTGAGCTCGAAGTCGCCGTACTTGTCGTCGCCGGCGATGCCGTGCCCCTGCGAGGCCAGGTGCACCCGGATCTGGTGGGTGCGCCCGGTCTTGATCGTCACCTCCAGCAGGCTGAAGCCCGCCAGCCGCTGCGCCACCTTGACCAGCGTGACCGCGCGCATGCCGTCCGGGTCGTCCTTCGCCACCACCTTGACGCGGCGCTCGCCGTCGTCCAGCAGGTACTTGTGCAGCGGCGCGTCGATCACCTTCTTGCGCGCCGGCCAGTCGCCTGACACCAGCGCCAGATAGGTCTTGCCGGTCTCGCGATCGCGAAACTGCGCCTGCAGCGCGGTCAGTGCCGAGCGCTTGCGTGCCACCAGCAGGATGCCGGAGGTCTCGCGGTCGAGCCGGTGCACCAGCTCGAGGAACTTCGCGCCAGGGCGCGCCTGGCGCAGCTGCTCGATCACGCCGAAGCTCACGCCCGAGCCGCCATGCACCGCCACACCCGCCGGCTTGTCGATCGCCAGCAGATGCTCGTCCTCAAACAGGACAGGAAACTCTCGCGCCGGTGCTGCCGCAGCGGGCGCAGGCGCGGCTGTTTCGGCGGGCAGGCGCAGCGGCGGCAGGCGCACCACGTCGCCCACGCCCAGCCGGGTGTCGGCGGCGGCACGCCCCTTGTTGATGCGCACCTCGCCGCTGCGGATGATGCGATAGATGTGGGTCTTGGGCACGCCCTTGAGCTCGCGCAGCAGGAAGTTGTCCAGCCGCTGGCCGTCCGAGCCCTCGTCGACCACGACCTGGCGGGCCTTGGGGCTTGCCGCCGCGGCCTCGCGCCCTATAATGCGATTCACTAGCGTGCCGCTGCAAGTGGTTGATTTGTCTGGAGTTTAGTCCACACACCTCCACAGGCGCGCTGGCAGGTCGATGCCACTGGCCGGCCGCGATCGCAGACCCCGGACCAGAGTCCGGCGTGGCGAAGCGGCCCTCCGGGATGGTCCCGACGCCCTGAAACACCGATACGGAATACAAGCCTGGCAGCCTGCGCTGCCGGGCGGATCAAAGCGAGACACCCTGTGCTGATGGCACTTCTTGCGGCCTGCTGGCAGTGGCTCATGAGCCATGCTCCGGCACGACCCGCGCCATCACGGCATCCGCAATGCGCCCTGCCGGCTCCGCTGATTTCAGCGTTGCCGCGCCGGCGCGCCGGGTTGTTCGCCCCCATCCGCGCGCCCCTGTCGCCACCGCCCGGCCCCCAAGGCCTGCGGTAAGCGACGCTCGGGCATTCCCTTCGTTTCAGGCGCCGGCACCGGCATCGTGGGCCCCCAGCGGGCCTGTGATTGTTGTGTGTGAAGGGAAACAGGCATGAAGCGCATGCTGATCAACGCCACCCAGGCCGAAGAGCGCCGGCTGGCCATCGTCGACGGGCAAAAGCTCCTCGACTACGAAATCGAGATTGAAGGGCGCGAGCAGCGCAAGGGCAACATCTACAAGGCCGTGGTGACGCGCGTCGAGCCGTCGCTGGAGGCCTGCTTCGTCGACTACGGCGAAGACCGCCACGGCTTCCTGCCGTTCAAGGAAATCTCGCGCCAGTACTTCCAGGGCAACACGCCCCCGAGCCAGGCCAGCATCAAGGACGTGATCCGCGAGGGCCAGGAACTGCTGGTGCAGGTCGAGAAGGAAGAGCGCGGCAACAAGGGCGCGGCACTGACCACCTACGTGAGCCTGGCGGGCCGCTATGTGGTGCTGATGCCCAACAACCCGCGCGGCGGCGGCGTGAGCCGTCGCATCGAGGGCGACGACCGCGCCGAGCTCAAGGAGGCGATGGACCAGCTGGAGTACCCCAACGGCATGTCCATCATTGCGCGCACCGCCGGCATCGGCCGCAGCGCACCCGAGCTGCAGTGGGACCTGAACTACCTGCTCAAGCTGTGGACGGCCATCGACGAGGCGTCCAAGGCGGGCAAGGGCGCCTTCCTGATCTACCAGGAGTCGAGCCTGGTCATCCGCGCGATCCGTGACTACTTCAATCACGACATCGGCGACATCCTGATCGACACCGACGACATCTACGAGCAGGCCCAGCAGTTCATGTCGCACGTCATGCCCGAGCATGCCGCGCGCGTGAAGCGCTACCGCGACGACGCGCCCCTGTTCAGCCGCTTCCAGATCGAGCACCAGATCGAGTCGGCCTATGCGCGTACCGTCACCCTGCCCTCGGGCGGCGCGATCGTGATCGACCACACCGAAGCGCTGGTGTCGATTGACGTCAACTCGGCGCGCGCCATCAAGGGCGGCGACATCGAGGAGACCGCCACGCGCACCAACCTGGAGGCCGCTGACGAGGTGGCGCGCCAGATGCGCCTGCGCGACCTGGGTGGCCTGATCGTGATCGACTTCATCGACATGGAGGAGAGCAAGAACCGCCGCGAGGTCGAGAACCGGCTGCGCGACGCGCTGCGCCAGGACCGCGCCCGCGTGCAGTTCGGCACCATCAGCAAGTTCGGCCTGATGGAGATGAGCCGTCAGCGGCTGCGCCCGGCGCTCTCCGAAGGCGCCTCCATCCCCTGCCCGCGCTGCGGTGGCTCGGGCCACATCCGCGACACCGAAAGCTCGGCGCTGCAGATCCTGCGCATCATCCAGGAAGAGTCGATGAAGGACAGCACCGCGGCCGTGCACTGCCAGGTGCCGGTGGAGGTGGCGTCATTCCTGCTGAACGAAAAGCGCACCGAGATCGCGAAGATCGAACTCAAGCAGCGCATCAGCGTGCTGCTGGTGCCCAACAAGACGCTGGAGACGCCGCACTACCGCCTGGAGCGCCTGAAGCACGACGATCCGCGCCTGGACCGCATCGAGGCCAGCTACAAGATGGCCGAAGAGATCGAGGACGCGACCGCTGTCACCCGCCGCTCGCAAGAGCGCACCAACAAGCAGGAACCGGTGATCAAGGGCGTGCTGCCCGATGCGCCGGCCCCCATCGTCGAGCCCAAGCCCGAAACGCGTGCCGAACCGGCGCGTACGGCGCAGCCGCGCGGCGCCTCTGCGGCGCGTGGTGCGGCGCAGGCTCCGGCACAAGCACCGGCGCAAACGTCGCCTGCGGCACCGGCCGCAGCCGAGCCGGCCTCGGGCGGCTTCTTTGGCTGGATGAAAAAGCTCTTTGGCGGTGCGTCCGATGCACCGGTGGCGGCCCCGGCGGCTGCAACGCCGGCCGCAGGCGATGCCGCTGGCCGCGAGCCGCGCGAAGGGCGTGAGGGACGAGAAGGCCGTGAAGGACGCCGCGAGCGCGGTGGCCGCGGACGTGACCGCGGTGGCCGGGGCGAGCGGGGCGACCGTGGAGACCGTGCCGAGCGCGGTGAGCGCACCGAGGCCAACGCAGAAGGCCGTGGAGACAGCCGCGGTGAAGGTCGTAATGAAGGTCGTAATGAAGGTCGTAATGAAGGCCGCAATGAGGGCCGCGGTGAAGGCCGGGGCGGACGCGGACGGGGTGGCGAGCGCCGCGACGGACGCGAGCCGCGCGCCGGTCGTCCGGATGCGCTGGCCGAGTCAACCGGCGAAGGCAACGCATCAGCCGGCATCGACGCCACCGCCCCGCAGGGCCATGGCGACGAGCGCAGCCTGCGTGAGGGCCAGGAAGCACGCGAGGGTCGTGATGGCCGCGAAGGGCGTGAACCTCGTGAGCCGCGTGAAGGCCGCCGTGAACGCGGCGAGCGTGGAGGCCGCGGCCGAGGTCGCGGAGACCGCGCACCACGCGACGAATCGGGTACCCGCGCCGAAGGCCAGACCGCCGAAGCGCACACCGGCTTTGCCGGTGATGCGCCGAACGCGGATTCTTTCGCAGCGGCCGATTCGCGCGAGCGCACCGAAAGTGCGTCCGCAGCCTACGACGGCGCCGCAGCGCCGGAAGCTGCCGGCGAACACGGCGGCGAACAGGGTGAGCGTCGTGAGCGCCGTTCACGCGACCGCTACGGCCGCGACCGGCGTGAGCGCGCAGAGCGCAGCGAACCCGGCGATACGTCCGCATATGCGGGCGACGCAACGGCCGCAGACATGGCACCGGCCAGTGCGGCGGCACCTTCCGCATCCGCGGGTACCGCAACTGCGGCACCTGCAGCGTCGGCCGGTCTGCCCAAGGTGACGCCGTTTGCCCTGCCGGTGGATCAGCTTGCCGCCGTGGCGCAGGCCAGTGGCCTGCAATGGATCAACTCCGACGCCGACAAGGTGGCGCAGGTACAGGCACAGATTGCCGCTGAACCACGGCCGATCCGCGTGCCGCGCGAGCGCCCGCCGGCGGTTGAAATCGACGACGGCCCGCTGGTGCTGGTGGAAACCCGCCGCGACCTGCGCGAGATGAAGCTGCCGTTCGAGCAGACGCCTTCGGCCTGAAGGCCAGGGCGAGGCCAGGAACGCTGACCATGCCGCCTTGCGGTGGCGGTCAGCGCACCTCGACCATCAGCGTGACAAAGCGGCTCTGCCAGCGCGCCGGGTCCCGCTCGTCCAGGCGGAGATCGGTGCCACGCAACAGCCAGCGCCCGGCAAACGGCATGCGCAGGCTCAGTTGACCATTGGCATCGGACTGCGTCCACACGCCAATCGGGTTCTGGTCGTTCACGAATTCAACCGGGAAACCCGCCAGCGGTTTGCCGTCACGCAGCACCGCAAAGCGCGTGTCGGCACCGGCCGCCACAGCGGCATCGCCGAGCACCACGATCTCCAGCGCATGACCCACCGGCTGGCGCAGCCGTTCACGCTCGCCGGCAGCCGGTGCGCGGCCTTCGCGCGGTGTCGCCAGTTCCATGCGGACGTACTTGCGATAGGTCTCGCGCCAAGGCAGCCCGCGCGCCTGCATGGCAGCCCAGGCGTCGCGCAGCGACTGCGGTGCCCGGATTTCATTGAAGTAGGTCGGGATCAGGTTCGGTTCCACCTCGACCTCGTGCGCCTTGAGCTCGAACCAGCAGGCGACGGCAGCGCCCCCATTCCAGCCGGGGCGATGCGACATCAGCGTCCATTTGGGCTCGGTGCGCAGCGCGCGCATCCGGGAGCGACGGCCCTCTGCGTCGGCGCACTGCGCGCCGATGATGCTGGCCGGATCGGTCGCAACCTCTGCCGTCGGAAACCGGTTGCCGGTGGCCAGCTCGAAGCGCGACTCGTCTCGCGCTGCACCTGCAGCACCTGCAGCATCCGCCGCAGGCACCAGCCAGGTGTCGTGGGCCTGCGCAGACGCCGCCAGCATCAGCGCTGCCAGTGCGGCCCAGCCCTGCAACGAGCGCAGCGCACCGGCGCGCCCACGCGCCTGGCCTCGTGCTCGTGCGCCGGCCGCGCCGCGATGAAAGGTGGAATCGTTCATGTTCATGTCCCTGCTGCCTGTTCCAGTGCGTGACGTTGTGCTGCCTCGTCGCCGCGCTCCTGCGCCAACCGTGCCAGTGCGCGCCACGCCCGTCGCCTGAGCTCGGTCTCTTGCAGGCCCTGCACCGCCTGGGTCATCAAGACCTGTGCCTTGCCCCAGAGTTGCCGCTGCATGCAGGCCAGCGCCGCCAGGTACTGCAGCTGCGCATCGCGCGGCCACGCCATCTGCGCCGCCTCGATGCGGGCCAGCCACGCGGCGTCGAGGGAGTCCAGGCCCGACTCGATCGCGCCGAGCAGCCGTGAGCGCATCACATCCGACAGCTCGCGCTGACGCTCCCACACCGGAAGCAGCCAGTCGCGCGCCACTGCTGCATCGCCGCCCAGCCGGATCAAGCGCAGCGCTGCGTGGATGGCCGCCTCGGGCAGCGCACGCTCGGACGCTTCGAGGCCTGCCCACGCACGGCGCAGTTGCGCCGCATCGTGCATGGTGTTCAGTAGGTCCAGCACCAGCCCGCGGACGATGCTGGCGCCGGCATCGTCAGAGAACGCGCGGTGCTTGAGCAGCAAGCGCGCCGTCTCCAGCGCCAGTTGCGGCTGGCGCGCCTGCTGCGCCGCGCGCAGGCGCAGGCGAAGCGCGAGGGTGCGCCGTGCAGCGCCCTGCGGCAGCTCGCCGAGGATGCGCAGCGCCGCATCAGGGTCGCGATCATCCAGTGCCCAATGCGCCGCGCGCAGCAGCACCGCCTCGGCAGTGGTTTGCGCCAGCGCCTCCTTACCCTGCGCGCGCGCGGTACCCAGCGCCTGCTGCACATGCGCGTCGCGCTGCGCGCGGTCTTGCAGCGCGTGCGAGCTCTCCGCAGCCAGCAGCCACGCCATCGCCCGCAGCGCCGGGCCGTGGGGCGGGGCCGCATCGGGGGCCAGCGCCTGCACCTGCTGGGCGGCCGACTCGGCCTGCCGGCGGGCGCGCAGATAGCGGCCCGCCAGCCACTGCGACAAGGCATCCAGCAGCGCCGCATGCACCGCGCGCTCGCGCTGCTGGTTGCGCCATCGGCTGGCCTGGCGCGGCAGGTCGAACAGTGCACTCGCCGCCCGCAGCGCAAAGTGGATCAGCAAGAAGGCGCCCACCAGTGCCAGCAGCGTCAGGTTGAGCGACAGGTCGACACGGTACGGGGGCCAGAACAGCGTGACCGTGCCCTGGTTGTTGCCAGCGAACAGCGCGCCGGCCACTGCAATGCCGAACAGCGCCAGGAACCAGAGCGCGGCGCGCATCGTGAGGCTCAGCGGCCCGCCGCCGCGGTGGCGAGTGCCGCCAGGGTTTCATCGACCCGCGGCACTTCCACTGCGCGCGCCTGCGACTGCAGTTGCTGCAGCGTCGCTTGCGCGGCCTGTGTGCGCCGCGATCCGGTGTCGAAGTAGCGCGCCAGCGCAGCCGACGCTGCCGTGAGGTCGGCGCGCACGCTGTCGGTCTGGCGCGCAAGCAGCCCAAGCCGTGCGTTCAGCAACTTGAGCTTGAGGTTCTCGCGCAGGAAAAACGCCTGCTCGGGCGCCAGCAGTGCGGCATCGGGATGGTCGATGCGGCTCACCCGCACCAGCGCGCGCAGCTCCTCGTGCAGCACGCTCCACGCCTGCTGCCACCAGCCCGCAGGCGCAGCGCCGGTGGCCGGCTTGGCGCCGCCACCGAGCGACGTGGCTGCGGCGTTGGCCACCGGCATGTCGTCGATCTGCCTGGCCAGCTCGTCCAGCCGCACCAGCATGGAAGGCACATCCACCAGGTTGGCCGTCTTGATGCGGTCGATGTCGCGCGCCACCGCGGCGCGCACCCGGGCCAGCCGCGGCTGGGCGCTGCGCGCCAGGCGCTGGTCGGCCGAGCGCAGCGCGCCCAGCAGCGGCTCGGCGCTGCCGGTGAGCTGCGTCTGCTGCTGCGCCAGCCGGATTGCCGCCTCGATGTCCACCACCAGGTTTTCATCGCGCGAGCGCGACAGGCTCTGGATCAGCTCTTCCAGCTGGGTGCGCTGCAGGGCCACCTCGCTCACCCGGGTTTCGATCACCGCCAGCCGCGCGGTGGTGTCGCGCGTGGCATCGACCGCCTGGCGCGCCAGCGTGCGCGCCTCGACCGCCTGCGCGCCCGAGTCGGCACTTTGCCGGGCCAACTGCTCCTGGATGCTGTTCAGGCGCTGCCACAGCAACGCGCTGACCACCAGCGCCACGCCCGCCAGTGCGGCCAGCAGCCACACCAGTGCAGCGGGTACCTGTGACGGATCGCGAACGCTTGCCGGCGGCAACTCTGCCCCGTCGACGGGGGCTGCGGCGTCTGCGGCCCCTGGCACAGGCGCCGGCGCCGAAGCGGCAGCGGTCTCGTCGGGGCGTGGGTTCATGCAAACGATTCTATCGATGCAAGAATTTCCTCCACCGTGCCGCGGCAGGTCAGCACCCGGGCAAAGCCCGCATCACGTGCCGCCTGCGCAATGCGCGGATGGGTGGCCACGGCGCGTGCGGCAGACCAGTTTTGTGCCGGCAGCGCAGATTGGAGGTAGCCGACCGCTTCACTGCTGCTGAACAGCCAGATGCTGCCATCGGCAGCAGCTGCTGCCATGCGGGCACGCTGGGGCTCGGTGAACGCGGGGCCACGCCGGACATAGGCCGCCACCTGCTCGACGTCGGCGCCCGCGGCCTCAAGCTGCGTGGCCAGCCAGTCACGCCCCGTGATGTGGCCCTGCGCATCGGCGCCGCGCACGATCAGCACCCGGCTGCCGGGTGCGACCTGCTGCGCCACCTTGCCCCACAGCGCTTCCGAGTCGAATTGGTTCGCATTGGCCGCTGGCGCGTCCACCAGTGCCGGATCACATCCTGCCTCCAGCAGGGCCCGTTGCGTGCCGGGGCCGGTGGCCCACAGCCGCGCACGCAGCGCATGGGGTGCGTGGGGGGCATGCGCCAGGAAGTGCCGCGCGGCACTGGCGCTGACAAACATCACCGCAGCAAACGACGTGATGCGCCGCCATGCCTCCTGCAGCGGCTGTGCATCGGGCACCGGCGCGATCTCGATGAGCGGCAGCGCCTCGGCGCGCACCGGGGTTGTGCCATGGCCGGCACGCTGCAGCGCCTCGACCCAAGCCTGTGCCTCCTCGGCCACGCGGGTGACGATCAGGGTGGGTCGGCTGTCCATCATTAGCGGCTGGCTTGTCGCGGCTGGCTCGCCGGGCTGGTGCAGTGCTTGCCCGCTGTCGTTTCAGTACGCGCCTTGGCAGCAGATGATGCGGAGTGAGCCGCAGCGCCGCGCGCAACGATCAGTGCGCACCACCGGCGCGCAGTTGCGCAGCCACGCGCTCGCCCAGCGCTGCGGCCGCGTCCAGATCGGCGACCATGTCCATCGCCTCCACGCGCACCAGCGCGCCGCGCCCCTCGGGGTCGCCCCAGGCGGCGCGCAGGTGAACCGACTCGCCGGCCACGGTGGCGTGTGCGGCCAGCGGCATGGAACAGCTGCCGCCCATCGCGCGGCTGACCGCACGCTCGGCCGCCACCGCGAGCCAGGTGGTCTGGTGCGCCAGCGGCGCGAGCGCGGCCACCAGATCGCTGCGGCCCGAGCGGATCTCGATGCCCAGCGCACCCTGGCCGGCCGCGGGCAGCATGGCGCCGGTATCAAACTCGGCACGAATGCGCTGGGCCAAGCCGAGCCGCTTGAGGCCAGCGGCTGCCAGCACGATGCCGTCGTACTGGCCTTCGTCGAGCTTGCGCAGCCGGGTGTCAAGGTTGCCGCGCAGCGGCTCGATGCGCAGGTCCGGGCGCTGCGCGCGCAGCAGCACCACGCGACGCAGACTGGAGGTGCCCACCACCGCACCGGGGGGCAGCGCCTGCAGCGATTCATGGCGGTTGGACACCCAGGCGTCGCGCGGGTCCTCGCGTTCCATCACGCAGGCCAGCGCAAAGCCCTCGGGCAGCTCCATCGGCACGTCCTTGAGCGAGTGCACCGCGATGTCGGCGCGGCCCTCCTCAAGAGCGACTTCGAGCTCCTTGACGAACAGGCCCTTGCCGCCCACCTTGCTGAGCGCGCGGTCCAGGATCTGGTCGCCCTGCGTCGTCATGCCGAGCAGGCTGACCTGATGGCCACGCTCCTGCAGCAGCGACTTGACATGTTCGGCCTGCCACAGGGCCAGACGGCTTTCGCGCGTGGCGATCACGATGGAACTCACAACCCTCTTGCCTTCCGGTGCGTGTGGCCCGGTGTTGGTCTTCTCCTGCGGGGATGCTAGCACGCAGGGTG
>JBDLRH010000019.1:0-3340 GCA_039800165.1 Pseudomonadota bacterium | reverse complement strand
ACTCGAGGCTCGCGTGCGCGCGCTCGGGCGCCGCGGCATGGGCGGGGCTACAAGCACCATCAAGCACGGTCCCATGGTTTACGACCAGGCCGGCCGCGTGGCCACCATCGATGGGCAGATGGTTGAGCTGTCGGCCCGCGAGCTCGGTCTGCTCGAGGTGCTGCTGCAGCGCGCCGGGCGCCTGGTCAGCAAGGACCAGCTGGTCGAGCGCCTGTGCGAGTGGGGCGAAGAGGTGAGCAACAACGCCATCGAGGTGTACATCCACCGCCTGCGCAAGAAGATCGAGAAGGGCCCGATCCGCATCGCCACGGTGCGCGGCCTGGGCTACTGCCTCGAGAAGATCCCGTCGTGAGCCCGCGAGCACCCGCGCACCCCCGCTCCACCACCCCCCAACGCGCGCCGCGCCACGCCGGCTGCGCCGCCCGGACGCCCGCCCCGTGAAGCTCTTCCAGCGCGAGCAGCGCTCGCTGTTCGGCGAGATCCTGGACTGGATGCTCACGCCGCTGATGCTGCTGCTGCCGATTGCGCTGGCGCTGACCTGGGTGGTGGCGCAAAGCATCGCCGGCAAGCCGTTTGACCGCGCGCTCGAATACAACGTGCGCGTGCTGGCGCGGCTGATCACGGTGCAGGCCGGCAAGCCGCAGATGAACCTGCCGCAGCCGGCGCGCGAGATCCTGCGCGCCGACGACTCCGACCTCATCTACTACCAGGTGCTCGGCCCGCGCGGCGAGCTGCTGTCGGGCGAGCGCGACCTGCCGCTGCCGCCCGAGGACGAGCGGCCGCTGCCCGGCGAGATCCCGCTGCGCGACCTGCACCTGCGCGACGACGAGATGCGCGGGCAGGACGTGCGCGTAGCCGCGCTGTGGGTGCGGCTGGAGCAGCCCGGCAATCCGCTGGTGCTGGTGCAGGTGGCCGAGACGCGCGAGAAGCGATCGGTGCTGGCCACCGAGATCATCAAGGGCGTGCTGATGCCGCAGCTGCTGCTGCTGCCGCTGGCGGTGCTGATGGTGTGGCTGGCGCTGGTGCGCGGCATCAAGCCGCTGTCGCTGCTGGAAGAGCGCATCCGCGCACGCAAGCCCGATGACCTGAGCCCGCTGGACGAACAGGCGGTGCCGATGGAAGTGGCGCCGCTGGTGGCCTCGGTCAACGACCTGCTGGCGCGGCTGAAGGGCTCGATCGCCACGCAAAAGCGCTTTCTGGCCGATGCGGCGCACCAGCTCAAGACGCCGCTGGCGGGGCTGCGAATGCAGGCCGACCTGGCGCAGCGCCAGGGCGGCAGCGCCGACGAGCTGAAGCAGTCGCTCAAGCAGATCGAGCGCTCGAGCATCCGCGCCACGCACACCGTCAACCAGCTGCTGGCGCTGGCGCGCGCCGAAAGCCGCGGCACGCCGCCGGCGCGCCAGCCCTGCGACCTGGCGCAGCTCACGCTGGAGGTGGTGCAGGACTCGGTGCCGCGCGCCATCGACCGCCAGATCGACCTGGGCTACGACGGGCCGCAGCCCGGCGGCACCGGCCTGGTGCTGCAGGGCAACCCGACGCTGCTCAAGGAGATGGTGCGCAACCTCGTGGACAACGCGCTGACCTACACGCCGTCCACGCCCGAGCGCCCCGGCGTGGTCACGGTGAAGCTGCACAGCGACCGCTTTGCGCGGGTGATGCTGCTGCAGGTGGAGGATTCGGGACCGGGCATCGCGCCGGCCGAGCGCGCGCTGGTGTTCGAGCCGTTTTACCGGGCGCTGGGCACCGACGTCGACGGCTCGGGACTGGGTCTTGCGATCGTGCTGGAGATTGCGCGCCAGCACGAGGCCAGCGTCACGATCGAAGATGCGCAGCCCGGTGCACGGCCGCCGGGCACACGGGCTTCGGTGCGCTTCGTCGTGCCGCCGGCCTGATCAGGCCGGCTTGTACAGGCTCAACTGCAGCCGCTCGCGCTCCATCGTGCGCTGCACCGGCGCATGCTGCGCGACCTTCTGCACATGCGCCCACAGCGCGGGGTAGCCGGCCGGGTCGATGCCCGCGATCGTGCCCCAGCGCAGCAGCGTCAGCGCATACGGGTCGAGCGGCCCGAAGTTTGCGCCACCCAGCCAGCCATCGCCGCGCGCTGCGGCGGCAGCGGCCATCGAATCGATCTCGCCCAGCAGCTTGCGGTACACGCCGGTGTTGAAGCGCTTGAGCTCGGCCTGCGCCTCGGGCTGGTCGGTGAACTTGTGCGGCATGAAGATGTGGGTGAAGGTCGGATGCACCGTGTTGTTCATCCACGCAAAGGTCTCCATCACGCGGGCACGCGCCAGCGGATCGCGCGGAATGAATGCGCTTTGCGCAAAGCGCTGGTCGATGTAGTCGATGATCGCCACGATCTGGGTGATCACCTGGCCCTGGTCGGCCAGCACCGGCACCTGGCTGCGCGGGTTGATCGCCTTGTACTCGTCGCCGTACTGCTCCTGCTTGTGCAGCTTGATCGCCACCGGCTCGAATTCGGCGCCTGCCGCCTCCAGCAGGGCATGCGGCACGAACGAGCAGGCGCCCGAGGCGTAGTAAAGCTTCATCGTCATGGGGTTCCCCTTCTGCGAAAGGCGCAATTGTCGCGCGGCCGCCGGTGCAACAAGACGTTGCCGGCCCGGCGGGTGGCGGCGCTTCAGCGGCAGGGCTGCAGCTCGGCGGTGCCAAGCAGCGGCGGCAGGTCGGCCAGCCGGGCACGCAGCGCGTCATCCACCACGGGCAGGCGCAACAGGGTGCCGGCAGGGGCAGCGGTGGGGGTGGCCTCCACCAGCGTCCAGCTGCCCAGCGGCCAGCCCGCGAGCTTGTCGCGCAGCGGCGGCAGCAAGCCGGCGGCCAGCGGCCCGGCCTGCAGGCACTGCGCGCTGCGCGCCTCGGCCTCAAGCCGCGCGGCATCGGCGGCGGGCAGCACACGCAGCGACTGCGGCGCGATCTGCGCGGCGATGCGCTCGGGCTCGCTCACCTGCGGCGGCGGCAGCCCGAAGTTGCGCAAACCACCCGCCGCCCAGGCGGCGTACAGCAGGTTGGCCAGCAGCAGGATGACAAGGGTGATGCGCAGCATGCGATGCAAACAGGGCGGATCAAACGGCAGGCAGCAAAAGCGGACACGCGGCCCGCGACTCAGCGATCAAGCCCCGGGGGCGCCAGCCGCGCCCTGCGGCCGCACGCTCACCTCGGCACTGTTCACCACCTGCAGGCCCGCTTCAGTATGCACGAGCAGTTCGCCGTGCAGGTTGACGCCGCGCGCCTCGCCCTCGCGGCCGTCGGACAGGCGCACCCGCTGCCCGTGCAGCGCATCGCGCGCCGCAAAGCGCTCGTGCCACGGCCCGAAGCCCTGCTGCTC
>JBDLRH010000018.1:0-10110 GCA_039800165.1 Pseudomonadota bacterium | reverse complement strand
GCTACGCGATCATCGTGCGCGAATACTTCAGCCCCGCCAAGGCCGGCGCGATGGTGGGCACGGTGATCATGTGCACCATGCTGGGCATGGCGCTGGGCGGCTGGATGAGCGGCAAGGTGTTTGACCTGACCGGTTCGTACCACGCGGCCTTCATCAACGGCGTGGCATGGAACGGGCTGAACTTGCTGATCGTGCTGTACCTGCTGAGGCGCGTGCGCCTTGCGCGGCGCAACGCGCAAGCGGCGGCCGCCTGACCGGCAGGGCGGGAACGGCTCCACAACCCCATCGCCCTGTCGCGAGCGCGGCTGTGCTGTACTCAGGTTGTCACGCAGCAGGCCGATATTCCGCTGACCCGGGGCGCTGGCCTGTTCAGGCCCGGGGCTGACGACCCGCCCGGCGGCGGGGACTCCAAGGGGTGCGATCCAGATGTTTCCTGTCCGCTACACCGCATTGGCCCTGTGCGTGGCCGGCCTGCTGGCCAGCCTGTGGGGCCTGGTCTTCACTGCGTGGGGCTGGCTGCCCGCGCTGGCGTTCGCTGCCCTGGTGGCCGTGGGCGTGCACGACCTCACGCAGAAGAAGCGTGCGGTGCTGCGCAACTACCCGGTCATCGGGCACATGCGATTCTTCCTTGAGTACATCCGGCCCGAGATCCGGCAGTACTTCCTGGAAAGCGACACCGACGCGGCGCCGTTCTCGCGCTCGCAGCGATCGCTGGTATACCAGCGCGCCAAGGGCGACCCGGACAAGCGGCCCTTCGGCACGCAGCTCGATGTGGCCGCACGCGGCTACGAGTGGATCAACCATTCGATGGCGCCCACGCACATCGCGTCGCACGACTTTCGCATCACCATCGGCGCAGAGCGCGCGCAGCCCTACAGCGCGAGCGTCTTCAACATCTCGGCAATGAGCTTCGGCGCACTGAGCGCCAACGCCATCCTTGCGCTGAACCAGGGCGCCAAGCGCGGCGGCTTTGCCCACGACACCGGCGAAGGCTCGATCAGCGTGCACCACCGCGTGCACGGTGGCGACCTGATCTGGGAGATCGGCTCGGGCTACTTTGGTTGCCGCAACGACGACGGCAGCTTCAGCGAGGCGCGCTTCATCGAGAACGCACGCGATGCGCAGGTGAAGATGATCGAACTGAAGCTGAGCCAGGGCGCCAAGCCCGGCCACGGCGGCGTGCTGCCGGGCCCGAAGGTCACGCCCGAGATTGCGCAGGCGCGCGGCGTACCGGTGGGCGTGGACTGCGTATCACCGGCATCGCACGGCGCCTTCAGCACACCGGCGGAGATGATGCATTTCATCGAGCGGCTGCGCACGCTGTCGGGCGGCAAGCCCACCGGCTTCAAGCTGTGCATCGGCCACCCGTGGGAGTGGTTTGCCATCGTCAAGGCGATGCTGGCCACAGGCATCACGCCTGACTTCATCGTGGTGGACGGCGCCGAGGGTGGCACCGGCGCTGCGCCACTGGAGTTCACCGATCATGTGGGCGCGCCGCTGCAAGAAGGCCTGATGCTGGTGCACAACACGCTGGTGGGCGCCAACCTGCGCCACCGCATCAAGCTCGGCAGCGCAGGCAAGGTGGTGAGCGCCTTCGACATGGCGCGGCTGATGGCACTTGGCGCCGACTGGTGCAACTCGGCGCGCGGCTTCATGTTTGCGCTGGGCTGCATCCAGGCCCAGCATTGCCACACCGGCCACTGCCCGACCGGCGTGACCACGCAAGACCCGTTGCGCCAGCAGGCACTGGTTGTGCCCGACAAGGCCGAGCGCGTCTACAACTTCCACCAGAACACGCTCAAGGCGCTGAAAGAGCTGGTGCAGGCCGCCGGGCTGAACCACCCGCAAGAGCTGGGGCTGCAGCACATCGTGCGCCGCGTGACCGAGCACGAGGTGTGGATGCTGGCCAACCTGCTGCCCAAGGTGCCGCCTGGTGCGCTGCTGCAGGACGACCTGAGCGGCCTGCACAAGGCCTTCCAGATGTTCTGGAAGCCAGCCCGCCCCGACAGCTTTGCTCTGGCTGCGTGATCAGGCCGCGCCAGCGCCGGCCCACGCACGCAACACATCGCTGCCGCGCGCCTGCATGCGGCGGCGCATCGCCAGCACCAGCGTGTCCTTGCTGAGCAGCAACGCCCGCTGCGCCACCGCCAGGTCGATGAACTTCTGGTCGTCGGGGTCCTTGCAGGTGATGTCGGCCTTGGGCGCGGGCGGATGCATGAGTGCGTGGGTGTCGAAGGCGCCCAGCACATCAGGGGCTTGCAGCCGGTAGTGCGCCAGGCGCGGCGCGATCTGCGGATAGCCCAGCACCCGCTCGAGCTCGTCGCGCATCGGCGCGGTGGCGATCCACTGCACCGCACGCTCGCGCACGGCCATGCGCAGCGGCTGCGCGGCCGCATCGTCGAACACCCACAGGTCGAGCACGATGTTGGTGTCCAGCACCAGCAGCGCGGGCGTCATGCGGCTGGCAGCGCAGCATCAGGCTTGCTGCGCGCCGAGCCGGCCACCAGGTCGAAGCGGAACAACCGGCATTCGATGGGCCCGTTCCACATCGGCACGCGGCGCGATTCCTTCAGCCGCATGCGCGCGGGCAGCTTCAGGTCGGGCGTGAGCACCCAGGCCGTCCAGCCGGGGTAGTGGCGCTTCCAGTGCGATGCGAGCTGCGCGAAGAAGTCGCCACCGTCGTCGGCCTGCGCCTCCTCGCGCATGGCACGCGCACCCGGGCGCGAAAGCGTCAGCCGACCGGCTGAGCGCTGCCCTGCCACGCCGGCCACCGCAATGCGGTCGCCATACGGCGGGTTCATCAGGATCAGGCCGGCGCGCTCGCACGGTGGCATGCGTTGCAGCGCATCACCCCCGCGCAACTCCAGCGCCTGCGCCACACCGGCGCGATGGGCGTTGCGCTGCGCGAAGTCGACCATGCGAAACGCCACATCGCTGCCGAACACCGGCGCGGTGGGTGCATGCCGCGCCGCGCGGGCCGCTTCAAGCTGCGACTGCCAGGCGGCGCGCTCGAACGGGCGCATGCGCTCAAAGGCAAAGCGCCGCTGCAGGCCGGGCGCAATGCCGCAGGCGATCTGCGCTGCTTCGATGGCGATGGTGCCGCTGCCGCAGCACGGGTCGTACAGCGGCACGCCCTCGCGCGCCGCATCGGCCCAGCCACTGGCCGCCAGCACGGCCGCAGCCAGCGTCTCCTTCAGCGGCGCGTCGCCCTTGTCTTCGCGCCAGCCGCGCTTGAACAGCGGCTCGCCCGAGGTGTCGATGTACAGCGTGGCCTGCTCCTGCGTGAGGTGCAGGTAGATGCGCATGTCGGGGTGGGCGGTGTCCACGTCGGGGCGCGCACCGGCGCGCTCGCGAAAGCGGTCGGCAATCGCGTCCTTGATGCGCAGCCCGGCGAAGTTCAGGCTCTTGAGCGGGCTGCGCTGCGCCGTCACCTCGACCTTGAAGCGCTCGCGCGGGGTGAACCAGGCCTCCCACGCCACGGCGTGCGCTGCTTCATACAGGTCCTGCTCGGCGCGGTAGGGCTGGTGCGCCAGCTGCACCAGCACCCGCTGCGCCAGGCGGCTGTGCAGGTTGAGCGCCATCACGCTGCGCCAGGGCGCGTGCAGGCTCACGCCGCCGCGCGTGGCCTGCACCTGCGCGGCGGGCAGGCCGGTGATCTGCGCCGCCTCGGCAGCCAGCCAGTCTTCCACGCCGGCGGCGCAGGGCAGGAACACGCGCAAATCGTTCACAGGGTCTTTCGAAGGTTGGCCGGCGCAATCCGCAGCGCTTCGCGGTACTTGGCCACGGTGCGCCGCGCGCACTCGATGCCCTGCTCGCGCAGCATCTCCGAGATCTGGTGGTCGCTCAGCGGCTTGATCGCGTTTTCGCAGGCGACGAACTGGCGGATGAGCGCGCGCACCGCGGTGCTGGAGGCGCTTGACCCCGACTCGGTGCCCAGCCCCGAGCCGAAGAAGTACTTGAGCTCGAAGGTGCCCTGCGGCGTGGCCATGTACTTGGCCGTGGTCACGCGGCTGATGGTCGATTCGTGCATGCCCAGCTCGTCGGCAATCTCGCGCAGCACCAGCGGGCGCATCGCCAGCTCGCCGTGCACGAAGAAGTTGCGCTGGCGCTCGACGATGGCGTTGCTCACGCGCAGGATGGTGTCAAAGCGCTGCTGGATGTTCTTGATGAACCAGCGCGCCTCTTGCAGCCGTTGCTGCAGGCCGGCATGGCCGTCGCCCTTGTGCGAGCGCAGCGCCGATGCATAGACATCGTGCACCCGCAGCCGCGGCATGACGTCGGGGTTGAGCGCCACGCGCAACCGCAAGCCGCCAGCACTGCTGCTGCGGCCACTGGCGCTCACGATCACGTCGGGCACGATCACGTGGCGCTCGGCGTCGGCAAAGCGGCGGGCGGGCTTGGGGTCCAGCCGCACGATCAGCGCAAGCGCCGCGCGCACCTGCGCCTCTGTGGCCTGCACCTGCGCGGCCATGCGCTTGAGGTCACGCCGCGCCAGCAGCTCCATCGGCAGCGTGCACAGGCGCTGCGCCACATCGATGGCCTCCAGTTCGCCGGCGCCGCTGCCGCGCGCGGCATGCACACGCGCCGCATCCGCCCGGCGCGCTGCGAGCTGCAGTGTCAGGCATTCGGCCATGGAACGCGCACCCACACCCACCGGCTCGAGGCTGTGCAGCAGGCGCAGCGCCACGGTGAAGCGGTGCACGAGTTCGTCGCGCGCCTCGATGTCGCCCTGCGCCAGGCCCTCGGCCAGCGACTCGAGGCTGTCTTCCAGATAGCCGTCGTCGTTCAGCGACTCGATCAGGTAGCGCAGCGCGGCGCGGTCTTCTTCACCCAGCCGCAGCGACAGCGCCTGGCGGTGCAGGTGCTCGGTCAGCGTCTCGTGGCCGCCGGCCAGGCCCACTGCATCGGCCTCATCGTCATCGTGTGCGTTGGCACTGTTGCGCGCGGGCGCATCGCCGCCCCATTCGCTGTCGTCGGGTGCGGTGTCCCAGCTGCCGTCGCCGTCCCAGTCGGCTTCGGCAGACGTTGCGTGGTCGATGGCATCGCCGCCATCCGCAGCATCGCCTGTGGCGTCGGCATCGGCAGCGGCGTCGCTGATGCGGTCGGCCTCGCGTGGGGCCTGGTTCTCGTGCGCCAGGCCGAACTCGGGCGGCGCGTCGTCGGGCTCGCGCTCCAGAAACGGGTTGTCGTCGAGCATCTGCTCGACCTCCTGGCTGAGCTCGAGCGTGGACAGCTGCAGCAGCCGGATCGACTGCTGCAGTTGCGGCGTCAGCGCCAGATGCTGCGAGGCGCGCAGCGACAGACCCGTCTTCACGCGCCCCTCTGCTTACATGCGGAAGTGTTCGCCCAGATACACGCGGCGGACCTCGGCGTTGTCGACGATTTCGGCGGGCGTGCCCTCGGCCAGCACCGTACCGTCGCTGATGATGCAGGCGTGGTCGCAGATGCCCAGCGTCTCGCGCACGTTGTGGTCGGTGATCAGCACACCGATGCCGCGCGACTTGAGAAAGCCGATGATGCGCTGGATTTCGATGACGGCGATCGGGTCGATGCCGGCAAAGGGCTCGTCCAGCAGGATGAAGCGCGGCTGCGTGGCCAGCGCACGCGCGATCTCCACGCGCCGCCGCTCGCCGCCCGACAGCGACAGCGCCGGCGAGGCACGCAGGTGCTCCACCCGCAGGTCTTGCAGCAGGGCGGTCAGCCGCTGCTCGATGGTGGCGGCATCGAGCGGTCGGCCCGCGTCGTCGTGCTGCAGCTCGAGCACCGCGCGCACGTTGTCCTCGACATTGAGCTTGCGAAAGATCGACGGCTCTTGCGGCAGGTACGACAGGCCCATGCGCGCCCGGCGGTGGATCGGCATGCGCTCGATGCGCTGGCCGTCCAGCAGGATCTCGCCGCCATCGGCGCGGATCAGCCCGACGATCATGTAGAACGATGTGGTCTTGCCCGCGCCGTTGGGGCCGAGCAGGCCCACCACGTCGCCGCGCCGCACGGTGAGCGACACGTCCTTGACCACCTTGCGACCACCGTAGGACTTTTGCAGGTGGTGCACTTCCAGCCGGCTTTCCTGTCGATGGTCTGGCCGACCGGGCACGGCCGCGCCATCGGCAGGCGTCGCTTCGGGGTGGGAACTGCTGATCGGCGCGGCGCTCAAGGCCGCGCTCCGCCCAGTGCGGGGCTGCTGCGCAGGCCGGGCGCCGCCGGCGCGGAGGGCGCTGCGCCGCCGGGCGTCGTGGGGGCGGCGGGGGCCGACGCCGCATTGCGCGGCGTGAGCACCGCGCGCACCCGGCCACTGCCGCCCGCAGGCGCGCCATCCACGCTGAAGGTGTCGCTGCCGTTGTCGTAGACGATCAGGCTGCCGTTGAGCTGGTCGGCCAGCGCAGTGCCACGCAGGCGGCGCAGCTCGGCGTTGCCGACAAAGCGCACCCGGTCGGCGCGGCCGTCGTATTCGATGGTCTGCGACTCGCCTTCGATGAACTCGTCCACGCCCTCGCGCTTTTGCCGCAGAAACGCGCGCTGCCCGGATTCGGCGGTGACGGTGCCGTACTGGTAGCCCTGCGCGTCCTGGCGCACCTCCATGCGCGCACCGCGGATCAGCAGCGTGCCCTTGCTCAGCACCACGCGGCCGGTGAACACGCTGACCTGGCGCGCCTCATCGTGGCGCATCGCATCGGCCTCGACGTTCATCGGCTTGTCGCGGTCGGCCTTCTCGGCCCGCGCCACGCCGCTCACGCTGGCGAGCATCACGCAGACCGCCGCACCCAGTACCAGGGGGGCCCAGCTTGCGCGCGATGCACGCCCCGCGGCGGTGCTGCGCACCTGCGGCAGCGAGCAGGAGGGGCGCAACAGACGGGACGAGACAGGGGAAAGCAGAGGCATGGTCGGCACGAATCTTGCTGCGCATTGTGGCACAGCAAGGCCGTTCGGCGACCGGGCGCGAGGCTATCGCGCCGGGTGGCGTGTCACTTCAGGCGCGGCCCTTGCGCGCTTCGCCGATCAGGTACTCGGCCACCGCCAGCGCGCGGTCCATGTTCTGCGCCAGCGTCGCATCGGTGTAGTAGCGGCCCGCCACGCCCAGCGACGGCACGCCCTGCACGCGGTACGCCTCTTGCGACTGCACCGCACGCCGCAGCTTGGTGGACACCGCAAAAGACTTCCAGACTTCGCTGAACTTGGTGCGGTCCAGACCCTGCTTCTCGGCCCAGGCGGTGATCACGTCTTCGCGGTTGAGCGTCTGGCGCTCGACGTGGATGGCGTGGAACACCTTGCGGTGCACCTCGTCGAGCTTGCCCATCGCCTCGAGCGTGTAGAACAGGCGCTGCTGCGGCTCGAAGTCGGGCCGGAAGGCCACCGGCACGCGGCGCACCGCCACATCGACCGGCGCGCGCTTGATCCAGGCCTCGAGCTTGGGCTCGAAGGCGTTGCAGTGCGGGCAGCTGTACCAGAAGAATTCGATCACCTCGATCTTGCCGCTGGGCGCCTCGCTGGGCACGCGCTGGCCAAGCACGACGTAGTCGGTGCCCTCGCGCGGGCCGCCCTGCGCATGCGCCGCACCCGCGCCGCCCAGGCCAAGCGCGGATACCGCGCCTGCCGTCATGCCGCCCATCATCGCGGCCGAGAAATCACGTCGTTGCCACATCTTCAACACTCCTTGATCCGGTGAACGCTTGGGAGGCGCGCGCTTGCAGAAAGTTCAGCGCTGCACCCGCACCAGTGCGCTTTCGATGCCCGCCGCCTCGAGCTTTTCCTTCTGGCGGTCGGCCTCGTCCTTGCGCTCGTAGGGGCCCATGCGCACGCGAAACACCACCCGGCCGGCCTGCTCGCGCTCGGTCACCTTGGTCTGCAGCCCCTGCAGCGACAGCTTGGCGCGGTGCGCCTCGGCCTCGTCGGCGGTGCGAAACGCACCCACCTGCAGGAAGTACTGGAACGGATCGGGCGCCGCCTGCGTCTTGGCCTTGGCCAGATCGCCCAGCGGATCGGCCTTGGTCTCCGATTTCGTCTCGGATTTCGTGTCCGCCTTCGCGTCGGCCTTCACGTCTGTCTTCACATCCGCCTTCGCATCGGCTTTCGGGTCGGCCTTGGCCTCGTCCTTCGCCTCGGAGGCCGCACCCGCCGGCGGCCGCGCCGGGTTCTTGCCGTACAGCGGCGCGTTCGGGTCCCAGTCCTTGTTCTTCTTGGCTTCGGCGGCGTCCTGCTCGGGCGTGCGGGTCTGGCCCTTGTTCATGAAGGGCACCGGCACCTTGGTGACGTACACCGCCACCGCCAGCGAAATCGCCAGGCCCAGCAGCAAGCCGATGACGATGCCGATGAAGGTGCCGCCACGCAGCAAGCGCGCGGGCGTCACCGCCGCCGCAGCGGGCACGTGAGAGCGCAGGTGTCGGGTCATCGGTACATCACATCTTCTGCGGGGCACTCACGCCCAGCATTGCCAGGCCATTGTGCAGCACCTGTGCGGTGGCTGCGACCAGCGCCAGCCGAGCGCGCTTGACCGCCTCGTCGTCGACCAGGATGCGCTCGGCGTCGTAGTAGCTGTGGTAGGCCGAGGCCAGTTCGCGCAGGTAGAAGGTGACGTCATGCGGCGCAAAGTCGGTGGCGGCGGCCGTCAGCATCTCGGGGTACTTGGCCAGCTGCAGCATCAGCGCCAGCGCCTGCGGGCTTGCAAGCGGCGACAGGTCGGCGTCTTTCAGCGTGGCAACGTCGCCTCCCCACGACGCCAGCACCGAGCAGATGCGCGCATGCGCGTACTGCACGTAGTACACCGGGTTGTCGTTGTTCTGCTGGATCGCCAGGTCCACATCGAAGGTGTATTCGGTGTCGGGCTTGCGGCTCAGCAGGAAGAAGCGCACCGCGTCCTTCGATGTCCACTCGATCAGGTCGCGCAGCGTCACGTAGCTGCCCGCGCGCTTGCTGATCTTCACCTCTTGCCCGCCACGCATCACCCGCACCATGGTGTGCAGCACGTAGTCGGGGTAGCCCTGCGGAATGCCCACACCCGCGGCCTGCAGGCCGGCGCGCACCCGCGCGATGGTGCCGTGGTGGTCGGTGCCCTGGATGTTGATCACCTTGGTGAAGCCGCGCTCCCACTTGCTGATGTGATACGCCACATCGGGCACGAAGTAGGTGTAGGTGCCGTCGGACTTGCGCATCACGCGGTCCTTGTCGTCACCGTAGTCGGTGCTGCGCAGCCACAGCGCGCCGTCCTGCTCGTAGGTCTTGCCGGCCGCAACGAGCTTGTGCACCGCCTGCTCGACGCGGCCGCTGGTGTACAGGCTGCTTTCCAGGTAGTAGTGATCGAACTTGACTTCAAAGGCCTTGAGGTCGAGGTCCTGCTCGTGGCGCAGGTAGGCCACCGCAAACTGGCGCATGCCGTCCAGGTCGTTCACGTCGCCGCTGGCGGTGAACTCGCGGTCGTCGGCCTTCACTGTCTTCTTCGCAAGGAAGTCGTTGGCGATGTCGGCGATGTACTCGCCGTTGTAGGCGGCGGCGTTCTCGCCACTGGGCCAGCCCGCATCGCTGGGCTTGAGCCCGCGCGCGCGCAGCTGCGTCGAGGTGGCCAGCGTGTGGATCTGCACGCCCGCGTCGTTGTAATAGAACTCGCGGTGCACGCTCCAGCCCTGCGACGCGTACAGGTTGCAGATCGCATCGCCCAGTGCGGCCTGGCGGCCGTGGCCCACATGCAGCGGGCCGGTCGGGTTGGCCGAGACGAACTCCACCATCAGGCGCTGGCCGTTGGACGGCCGCTGGCCGAAGCACTGGCCCTGCTGCAGCACCTCGCGCACCACCTGCTGCTTGGCAGCGGGCTTCAGGCGGATGTTGATGAAGCCAGGGCCTGCAATCTCGATCGCATCGACCCAGCGGGCGAAGGCCTCGGTGGCCTCCAGCGCAGCCTTGAGCTGCTCGGCCACCTGGCGCGGATTGGCCTTCAGCGGCTTGGCCAGCTGCATCGCGGCGGTGCAGGCGAAGTCGCCGTGCGCAGCGACCTTGGGTGACTCGAAGGCGGCCCGCTCGCCGGCACCAGGCGACAGCCGCTCGAGCTGGGCCGCCAGCGCGTCCAGCAATTCCTGTTTGACAAAGAGCATGGGGCGCGATTTTAGGTGGCGGGTTCGTCAG
>JBDLRH010000017.1:0-16512 GCA_039800165.1 Pseudomonadota bacterium | reverse complement strand
CCTCGTTGAACAGGATGTCGAAGGCCAGCGTGCTCTTGCCCGAGCCCGACACGCCGGTGATCACGCTGAAGCGGTTGTGCGGGATGTCGACCGACAGGTTCTTCAGGTTGTGCTCGCGCGCGTGGACGATGCGGATCGCCTCGGGCAGCGGCGCGCGTTCGCGTGCGGCCCACTGCAGAGGTCGGCCTTCTTCCGCCACCAGCACGGTCGCCTGCGCTGCCGATTCACCCAGGCCCATTGCCTGCTCGTACTCGCGCAAGGCGCGGCCGGTGTGTGATGTGGCGTGCTCACGCACCTGCTCGGGCGGGCCTTCGGCGACGATCAGGCCGCCCGCGTCGCCGCCCTCGGGGCCGAGGTCGATCAGCCAGTCGGCCGCGCGGATCACGTCGAGGTTGTGCTCGATCACGATCAGCGAATGGCCTGCCTCCAGCAGCTTGCGCAGCGCGCGCATCAGCTTGGCGATGTCGTCGAAGTGCAGGCCGGTGGTGGGTTCGTCAAACAGGAAAAGCGTGCCGCGCGTGGCCAGCGGCTGGCTCGACCGGCTCTTCGCGGCCTCGGCCAGAAAGCCCGCAAGCTTCAGGCGCTGCGCCTCTCCGCCCGACAGCGTGGGCACCGGCTGGCCCAGCTTCACATACTCCAGGCCCACATCGACGATGGGCTGCAGCGCGCGGATCACGTCGCGGTCGGCCTTGAACAACTCAGCCGCTTCGCTGACGGTGAGCTCGAGCACATCCGCCACGCTCAGGCTGCGGTCATTGGAATCTGACCCCGATTTGCGTTCGATCTTCACCTCGAGGATTTCGGGGCGGTAGCGGCTGCCGTCGCAGTCGGGGCAGCGCAGGTACACGTCCGACAGGAACTGCATCTCCACATGTTCGAAGCCCGAGCCGCCGCAGGTCGGGCAGCGCCCGTCGCCGCTGTTGAAGCTGAACTTGGCCGCGGTGTAGCTGCGCTGGCGCGCCAGCGGCGCGTTGGCAAAGATCTCACGGATGGCGTCCCACGCACCCACATAACTCACCGGGTTGGATCGCGCCGTCTTGCCGATCGGCGACTGGTCGACGAACACCACGCCACCCAGATGATCGGCACCCAGCAGCCGGTCGTGCGCGCCGGGCGACTCGGTGGCCTGACCAAAGTGGCGCATCAGCGCGGGCGCCAGCACGTCCTGGATCAGGCTCGACTTGCCCGAGCCCGACACGCCGGTCACGCACACCAGGCGCTGCAGCGGGAACTCAACCGACACGTCCTTCAGGTTGTGCTCGCGCGCGCCTTCGAGGATGAGGCGCGGCGTCGATGCGCCGACCGCACGACGCAGGCCCAGGCCCACCTGCTTGCGCGCACCCAGGTAGGCACCGGTCAGCGTGTCGGCTGCTTTCAGTGCCTCGGGCGTGCCGTCAAACACCATCTGCCCGCCGCGCTCGCCGGGGCCGGGGCCCATGTCGATGATGCGGTCGGCCGCCAGCATGACGGCCGGGTCGTGCTCCACCACCACCAGCGTGTTGCCGGCATCGCGCAGGCGCTGCATCGCCTCGGTGATGCGGTTCATGTCGCGCGGATGCAGGCCAATGCTGGGCTCGTCCAGCACGAACAGCGTGTTCACCAGCGAGGTACCCAGCGCGGTGGTCAGGTTGATGCGCTGCACCTCGCCGCCGCTCAGTGTGCGGCTTTGCCGGTCCAGCGTGAGGTAGCCGATGCCGACATCACACAGGTACTTCAGGCGCGTATTGATCTCTTCGAACAGCAGCTTGAGGGCTTGCGCTTCGCCCGCGTTGGCTTGCAGTGGCGCCAGCCGCTCAAAGAACGCCCGCAGCGACGCAATCGGCATCAGCATCAGGTCGTGCAGGCTCAGGCCGGGCAGTGCTTCGAGCTGCTCACGCGTCCACTGCACACCCGCCGGCATGAAGCGCTTGGCCGGTGCCAGCACCGCATCGGCGTCGGCCCGGGTGCCGACGCGCCACAGCATCGGCTCGGTCTTCAGGCGCGCGCCGCCGCAGGTGGTGCAGGGCGTGTAGCTGCGGTACTTGGACAGCAGCACGCGGATGTGCATCTTGTAGGACTTGCTCTCCAGGTACTCGAAGAAGCGCTTGACGCCGTACCACTGCTTGCCCCACTGCCCTTCGCGGTAGCCAGGCGCGCCGTCGATCACCCAGCGCTGCTGCTCGGCCGGCAGCTTGTACCAGGGCGTGTCGCGCGGAATGCCGGCCGCTTCAGCCAGGCGCAGCAGGTCGTCCTGGCACTCCGACCACGCCGGCGTCTGAAAGGGCTTGATCGCACCAGAGCGCAAGGTCAGCTTGTCGTTGGGGATGACCAGGCCGTAGTCGACGCCGATCACCCGGCCGAAACCGCGGCAGGCCTCGCAGGCCCCCACCGCCGAGTTGAAGGAGAACATCGACGGGATCGGATCGGTGTAGCGCAGGTCGCTGTCGGGGCAGTGCAGGCCTGTCGAGAATTTCCAGATGTCGGCATCGGCTTCTTCGTGCAGCACATACACCGCCATCCGCCCGCTGCCGCGCTTGAGCGCGAGTTCGATCGCCTCGACGGCGCGCACCCTTTCCGTGCCCTGGATGCGGAAGCGGTCCGCCACCACATCGAGGACTTTGACAGCCCCCACGCTCCCCGCTTCGCGTGGTTCGCTGCCCCCCGAGGGGGCGCTCGCTTGCTTGGGGCGGCCCGGCGCAGCGCTCGGGTCTACCTGCACCGGCTTGGCCACCTCGCGCTCGGCCTGCACCCGGGTGAAGCCGCTGGCCGACAGCCACTGCTCCACTTCCTCGGCGCTGGTGTTGGCCGGCAGCTCCACCGGGAAGGTGACCACCAGGCGCGGATCGGCACCCGCCTCGAACCCGCGGGTGCGCTCCAGCAACTCGGCGTAAATGGTCTCGGGCGTGTCATGACGCACTGGCTGCGCGGTCTGGCGGTCGAACAATTGCGCCGCGCGCGCGAACAGCAGCTTCAGGTGGTCGTTCAGCTCGGTCATCGTGCCCACCGTGGAGCGCGACGACCGCACCGGGTTGGTCTGGTCGATGGCAATGGCGGGCGGCACGCCCTCCACCCGGTCGACCGCCGGCTTGTCCATGCGGTCGAGGAACTGCCGCGCGTAGGCGCTGAAGGTCTCGACGTAGCGGCGCTGGCCCTCGGCGTACAGCGTATCGAACACCAGGCTCGACTTGCCCGAGCCGCTGGGGCCGGTGACTACCGTCAGCTCACCGGTGCGCAGGTCGAGGTCGAGGTTCTTGAGGTTGTGCTGGCGCGCTCCGCGGATGCGGATGAATCCCTGGGTCATGCGGTGCTCGCGGTGTTGGCTCTTCGACGCAAAAGGCCAAACATTCTAGGCACCCCTTCACCGCAGCGGGCGCCCTGGGGTCATCGGGCCGGCACGCGGGCTGCCCGGCGCGAACACGGCACAAGCGCTTACTTCGCGGCGCTGGCAGCGGCGGGTGCCGCAGCGGGCGCAGCAGCAGGTGCGGCAGCTGCAGGCGCAGGTGCATGGCTGCCGCTGTCGTGCTTCTCGCCGCTCATGTCCAGCGAGTCACCGCCCTGAACGATGACGAACAGGGCCGCCGCTGCAAACACGATGAAGCCGACGACGATCTTCCACATGACTCTTCTCCTCTGGGTGTGATGGGCGCCCCCGGAGGGGCCGCTCGCCAAAGGGCCCTGCGATGCACAGGCCCTTCAGCGAACGCCGCCGCACCCGCAGGTGCAGCGGCGCCGATGCGCATCAGTCGTGGGCGTAGATGTCGCGGTCCTTGGTCTCGCGAACGAACACCAGGCCGATGACGAAGGTCACCGCGGCAATCACGATCGGATACCACAGGCCGTAGTACATGTCGCCGTTCTGCGCCACCATCGCAAACGCGATCGTGGGCATCAGGCCGCCGAACCAGCCGTTGCCGATGTGATACGGCAGCGACATCGAGGTGTAGCGGATGCGGGTGGGGAACAGCTCCACCAGCATCGCCGCGATCGGGCCGTACACCATGGTCACGTAGATCACCAGGATCGACAGGATGATCACGATGCTGACCTTGTCCACCTTGGCCGGGTCGGCCTTCGCCGGGTAGCCGGCGGCCTTCAGCGACTCGGTCACCTCCTTCTTGAAGACGGCGATGGCCTTGACGCTCTCCTCGTCGAACTTGCTGTTGACCACCTTGGCCGTCGGTGCGGTGATGGTCTTCTCGCCGATCTGCACCACGGCCGGGCCGGCGGGGCCGGTCTGGTTCTCGTAGCTCACCGAGCTCTGCGCCAGGAAGCGCTTGGCGATGTCGCACGACTTGGTGAAGTCGATCTCGCGTGCCACCGGGTTGCCCTGGAACGAGCAGTCGCCGGGCGCGGCGGTCACGGTCACCTTGGCAGTGGCCTGGGCCTTGGCCAGGTCGGGGTTGGCCGCGTTGGTCAGCCAGTTGAACAGCGGGAAGTAGGTGACGACGGCCAGCAGCATGCCTGCCAGGATGATCGGCTTGCGGCCGATCTTGTCGGACAGCGAACCGAAGATCACGAAGAACGGCGTGCCGATGATCAGCGAGACCGCCACCAGGATGTTGGCGGTGGCGCCATCGACCTTGAGCACGTTGGACAGGAAGAACAGCGCATAGAACTGGCCTGAATACCACACCACCGCCTGGCCGGCCACCAGGCCGAACAGTGCCAGCAGCACGATCTTCAGGTTCTTCCACTGGCCAAAGGACTCGGCCAGCGGCGCCTTGGAGGTCTTGCCCTCGGACTTCATCTTCTGGAAGGCGGGCGACTCGTTCATGCTCAGGCGAATCCACACCGAGATGGCCAGCAGCAGGATCGAGACGATGAACGGAATGCGCCAGCCCCAGTCGTTGAACGCTGCCTCGCCGATGGCGGTGCGGGTGCCCAGAATCACCATCAGCGACAGGAACAGGCCCAGCGTTGCCGTGGTCTGAATCCACGCGGTGTAGGCACCGCGCTTGCCGTGCGGCGCATGCTCGGCCACATAGGTGGCAGCACCGCCGTACTCACCGCCCAGCGCCAGGCCCTGCAGCATGCGCAGCACGATCAGGATGATCGGTGCGGCCACGCCGATGCTGGCGTAGTTGGGCAGGATGCCAACGACGAAGGTCGACACGCCCATCAGCAGGATGGTCACCAGGAAGGTGTACTTGCGACCGATCATGTCGCCCAGGCGGCCGAACACCAGCGCGCCGAAGGGGCGCACGATGAAGCCGGCAGCAAATGCCAGCAGGGCAAAGATGAACGCGGCCGACGGGTCCAGGCCCGCAAAGAACTGCTTGGCGATGATGGCCGCAAGCGAGCCGTACAGGTAAAAGTCGTACCACTCGAACACGGTGCCCAGCGACGAGGCGAAGATGACTTTCTTCTCCTCGCCGGTCATCGGGCGATTGGCTTCAGCTGCCGCCATGGATGTCTCCTCCAAAAATGAATCCGCCTGAGTGGCGGACCGGAGGATTGTTCGACGCAGGACTGACCCTGCTCTGACGCGAAGCCAACAGGGGCTTGCGCGGGGATGACGCGACGCTGACAGGTTTACTGCAACTTCACCGCAGCTTCACCCGGCACCCGCATCACCTTTGCGCAGGATTCACGCGGGGCGCACCCACAGCCACCGCACGCGCAGCGTCCCAAGCGCTGCCGAACCAGGCATCGCCCTGCAGGTAGGCGCGCAGCATCGGCAGGCTGTCGAAGCCCCAGAACAGCTTGCCGTCGACTTCAAAGGTCGGCACGCCGAACAGGCCGCGCGCGATCGCGTCATCGGTATGCGCCTTCAGCTGGGACTTGACCGATTCGTCGCCCGGGTCGCGCGCCGGCTGCAGCGCATGCATCAGCTGCTCGATGCGCATCGGGTCGCCCGCTGCCTCGCTGCTGCGCCATACATGGCGGAAGATGGATTCGCACACATGGCGATTGGGCGTGCCCTGCGCATCGCAGGCCACCGCCAGCCGCAGCAACGGCAACGGGTTGAACGGATGCGATGCGGGCATCTGCATTGGTATGCCGTGCGCGTGCGCCAGCCACAGCACCTGGCGGTAGGTCCAGTCGCGCTTGCCCGCGATCTCGGCCGGGCCGAGCTGTCCGTGGTGCTTGAGCAGGCCGGCAAACAGCACCGGCCGGTGCTCGACGCTGTAGCTCAGGCCCTCCAGTGCGCGCGGCAGCTCCTCGAAGGCCAGGTAGGCATAAGGCGAAATGAAGTCCAGGTGAAAGGTGATCTGCTTCATCGCGGCCTCCGTTCAAGAGCGGTTTGCATCGCCTGCGGCCAGCGCCAGCGCACGCTCGCGCAAGGCACCCCACACCGCACGGCGCTCGTCTTCTTCGAGCACGCCCCACACGGCGATTTCGTCCAGCGTGCGCAGGCAGCCCGCGCACAGGCCGCTGGCGTCGTCCATGCGGCACACCGCCACGCAGGGCGACACCGGGTCGGCACCGCGCAGCACGCGATCGGCGCGGCGGGCAATGGCCGCGGGGTCGGCCGGGGCACCGGTGCTCATGTCGATGCCCCTGACGGACCACTCATCGTGCCGCTCACCGCATGACTCACCACATCGGCCACCACATCCGACACAAGCGCACCGGTCAGCGCCTGCAGGTCGGCCGGCGTCAGGCGAAACACCGCATAGGGATGGCCGGCTGCCGCCCAGATCTCGTCAAAGCGCAGCAGCTCGCGGTCGATCAGCGTCACCGGCGGCGTGGCATGCGCCAGCGGCGGCACACCGCCGATCGCAAAACCGGTCTTGCTGCGTACGAAGTCGGCATCGGCGCGGCCGGTCTTGCCCACCAGCGCGTCCACCTTCTTCTCGGCCACGCGGCGGTCACCCGAGGTCACCACCAGCACCGCCGCATCGTCAGCCTTGCGGCGAAAGATGATGCTCTTGGCAATCTGCCCCAGCGCCACGCCCAGGCCGTCGGCCGCCTCCTGCGCGGTGCGTGCCGACTCACTCAGCATCACCGGCATGTGCGCATGGCCGCGCTCTTGCAACACGCGCGCCACCTTCTGCACCGATTCGGGCAAGGCGCTCAATTCCGCTCCACACATGGCCTGAGTCACCTTGAATCAACCCGCGCGCTTGTTCAGGACAGCCGTGGCCGCACGCGAGTTCGGCTTGCGGCCCAGAAAGCTGCTGATGTACGCGCCGGCATCCACCAGCTTGTCGAAATCGATGCCGGTATCGATGCCCATGCCGTGCAGCATGTAGACCACATCTTCGGTGGCCACGTTGCCGGTGGCACCCTTGGCGTAGGGGCAGCCGCCCAGCCCTGCCGACGAGGTGTCGTACTGCCAGACGCCCATCGCCAGGCAGGCCAGCGTGTTGGCCAGCGCCTGGCCATAGGTGTCATGAAAGTGACCCGACACATCGTTGATGCCGTAGTGCTTGAGCGCTGCGTCCATCGCGCGCTGCACCTTGACCGGCGTGCCCACACCAATGGTGTCGGCCACGCCGACGTGCTGCACGCCGATCTGCTTCATCAGCCGCGCGACCAGCTCCACCCGCTCGGGGGGCACTTCGCCTTCATACGGGCAGCCCACCACGCACGAGATCGCGCCGCGCACAAAAATGCCCTGCGCCTTGGCCGCCTCGACCACCGGCGCAAAGCGCTCGATGCTTTCGGCAATCGAACAGTTGATGTTCTTCTGGCTGAAGGCCTCGCTGGCCGCGCCGAACACCACGATCTCGTCGGGCTTCGATGCGACGCAAGCCTCATAGCCCTTCATGTTGGGCGTGAGCACGCTGTAGCGCACGCCCGGCTTGCGCTGGATGCCGGCCATCACCTCGGCGTTGTCGGCCATCTGCGGCACCCACTTGGGGCTGACGAAGCTGGTCACCTCGATCTCGGTCAGGCCCGCGTCCTGCAGGCGGTGCACCAGGCCGATCTTGACCTCGGCCGGCACCGGCTGCTTTTCGTTCTGCAATCCGTCGCGCGGGCCGACATCGACCAGCTTGACCTTGGTGGGCATGCCCATGAGATTCCCCTTTCAGTAGCCGCGGCCGCGGTCCACGACACCGGCAATCGGCTCGCCGCGCTCCAGCGCGACGATCTTTCCCGCGATCTGCGCAATGCTCTCATCACGCAGGGTGCGGGCCGAGGTGTGCGGCGTCACCGTGATTTTCGCGTGCCGCCAGAACGCGTGCCCGGCCGGCAGCGGCTCGGTGCGAAACACGTCCAGCGTGGCGCCGGCCAGATGGCCCTCGTCGATGAGAGCGATCAGGTCATCGTCCACCACATGCGCGCCGCGCGCCACGTTGATGAGATAGCCACCGGGCTGCAGCAGTGACAGCGTGCGCCGGTTCAGGATGTCGCGCGTGTCGGGCGTGAGCGGCAGCAGGCACACCAGCACCTTGCTCGCGCGCAAGAAGTCGTCGAACTGCTCGGCACCGGCAAAGCCGCGCACGCCCGGCAGCGTTTTCGCACTGCGGCTCCAGCCGTTCACCGGGAACTCGAAGCCCGCCACCGCCTGCGCCACCCGCGCACCCAGCACGCCCAGGCCCATGATGCCTACCGGCCACTCGCTGCGCAGCCGCGGCTTGCGGTACGACCACTTGCCCTGGGCCACGTCGGCCTCGTAGCCATCGAGCTCGCGAAAGTGGCGGATCAGGGCATGGCATACATATTCGGCCATCTGCACCGACATGCCGGCATCGTCCAGCCGCACCACGGTGGCCGATGCGGGCAGGCGCAGCTTCATCAGCGCATCCACGCCCGCGCCGATATTGAAAATGCCGCGCAGCGCCGCCTGCTCGTCCATGAACTGCTGCGGCGGGGCCCACACCACCGCGTGGTCGGCCTGCGGTGCGCCGGGCTGCCACAGTTCCACCGTCGCGCCGGGCAGGGCCGCGCGCAGGCCGGCCAGCCAGGGCTCGGCCTTGGTATCGGTACAGCAGAAGGTGATGCGAAGCGGTCGGTCCATGGCCGCATTGTCCGCGCCGGCGCGTGCCCGCGGCGCGTAAGGTGTCTTCAGGCCGACAGCTTCAGCAGCTCGGCGCCTTCCAGCACCTGGTCGCCGGGGGCGTACAGCAGTTCGGCCACGGTGCCGTCGGCAGGCGCGGCGATGGTGTGCTCCATCTTCATCGCCTCCATCACCGCCAGCGGCTGGCCCTTGCTCACCTTGTCACCCGGCTTCACCGCAAACGACACCACCTTGCCCGGCATCGGCGCGCTCAGGCGCCCGCCTTCCTCGGCGGTATCGCCGGCATGGGCCAGCAGATCGATCTGGGTGATGCGCGCCGCACCGGCTGCTGCAAACACATGCACCTCTTCACCATGGCGGTAGGCATGGATGCGCTCGGTGCGGCCCTGCCAGGTGAATTCCAGCGCGCTGGTGTCCCCTTCGCCATGGGCCAGCGCCGACAGAGCACGCCACTGCAGCGGGCCGCGCGCTTCCCCCACCGACAGCAGCAGCGCGCCGTCGTGCAGCACCTCCAGTTGTGCGGCCAAGGCGGCGCCATCTGATTCAAAGGCAAAGCGCCGCTGCGCGCTGCCGTGCGATCGCCAGTGGTCGCGGCGCGCGAACGGGTCGCTGGAGCCGGCGGCCGTAGCCGCGGCCTGTTCTTGCATCAGCGTCAGCGCCACCGCTGCGGCGGCAGCCGTCGGTGCAGCGACGGGCTGCTGGTGGAACAGCACCGCCTGCTCGCGCGGGATCAGCGCGGTGTCCAGGTCGGCCTGCGCGAAAGACCGGCTCTTCACCACATGGCGCAGGAACTGCACATTGGTGGCCAGGCCCACGATGTGGGTCTGCGCCAGCGCTGCGTCCAGCCGCGCCAGCGCCTGCTCGCGCGTGTCGCCATGCACGATCAGCTTGGCGATCATCGAGTCGTAGAAGGGGCTGATCGCGTCGCCCTCGCGCACGCCGTCGTCAAAGCGCACGTCGGCATGGGCAAACGCGCCATGCGCCGGCTTGCGGTAGATGCGCAGCGTGCCGGTGGCCGGCAGGAACTGGTTGTCGGGGTTCTCGGCGCAGATGCGCGCCTCGATGGCGTAGCCGTGCATGCGCAGCTCGTCTTGCCGCAGCGGCAGCGGCTCGCCGGCGGCCACGCGCAGCTGCCACTCCACCAGGTCGAGGCCGGTGATCGCTTCCGTCACCGGATGCTCCACCTGCAGGCGCGTGTTCATCTCCATGAAATAAAAAGACATGTGGGCATCCCGCTGCTCCACGATGAACTCCACCGTGCCGGCGCCCACATAGCCCACCGCGCGTGCGGCGGCCACGGCGGCCAGGCCCATCTGCTGACGCATCTCGGCGCTCAGGCCGGGGGCTGGGGCTTCCTCCAGCACCTTCTGGTGACGCCGCTGCACCGAGCAGTCGCGCTCGAACAGGTACACGCAATTGCCGTGGCTGTCGCCAAACACCTGGATCTCGATATGCCGCGGCCGCTGCACGTACTTCTCGATCAGCACCGCGTCATCGCCAAAGCTGTTGCGCGCCTCGCGCTGGCACGACGCGAGCGCAGCCTCAAAGTCTTCGGGCTTATCGACCGCGCGCATGCCCTTGCCGCCACCGCCCGCGCTGGCCTTGATCAGCACCGGGTAGCCGATGCGGTCGGCCTCGGCCTTCAGCAGCGCGGTGTCCTGGTTGGCGCCGTGGTAGCCGGGCACCAGCGGCACGCCGGCCTTCTCCATCAGCTGCTTGGATTCGGCCTTCAGGCCCATCGCCTCGATGGCTTTGGGCGGCGGGCCGATGAACACTAGCCCGGCATCGGCGCAGGCCTGCGCAAAGCCTTCGTTCTCGCTCAGAAAGCCATAGCCCGGGTGGATGGCCTGCGCCCCGGTCGCCTTGGCCGCGGCGATGATGCGCTCGCCCAGCAAGTAGCTCTCGCGCGGCGCGCTGCCACCGATGTGCACCGCCTCGTCGCAGGCGGCCACATGCTTGGCCTGTGCGTCGGCGTCGGAATACACCGCCACGGTGCGGATGCCCATGCGGCGCGCAGTGGCGGCCACGCGGCAGGCGATCTCTCCGCGATTCGCAATCAGGATCTTCTTGAACATGTCAGCCTTTCAGGGCACTGTTTCACACCAGCCAGTTCGGCGCACGCTTGTTCAGGAACGAGGCAATGCCCTCGCGGCCCTCGTCGCTGGCGCGGATGTCGGCAATGCGGCGCGCGGTCTCGTCGCGCAGCGCGGCATCGATCTCGCGGCCTGCGACGTCCTGCACCAGCTTCTTGCATGCACGCACCGCCGCCGGGCCGTTGGCCACCAGCGTGTTCACGATCTCGGCCACCTTCGCGTCCAGCGCGTCAGGGCCCACGAGTTCATGCACCATCCCCATCGCATGGGCCTGCGTCGCAGAAAAGCGTTCGGCCGTCACCATGTAGCGGCGCGACTGCTGCGGCCCCATCGCGCGAATCACATACGGGCTGATGGTGGCGGGCAGCAGGCCCAGCCGCGCTTCCGACAGGCAGAAGGTCACGTTGTCGCTGGCCACCAGCACATCGCTCACGCAGGCCAGGCCCATGCCGCCGGCATAGCAGTCGCCCTGGATGCGCGCGACGATCGGCACCGGGCACTGGTCCAGCGTCCACAGCATGTCAGCGAGCTTTTGCGCATCGGCGTGGTTCTGGTCCCAGCTGTAGCCAGCCATGGCGCGCATCCAGTTCAAGTCAGCGCCGGCGCAAAACGCCTTGCCATGCGCGGCCAGCAGCACCACGCGCAGCTGCGGGTCGGCCGACAGCGCGCGGAAGGCGGCCGTCATCTCGGCAATCACCTGGTCGTTGAAGGCGTTGCGCACGTCGGGGCGGTTCAGCCAAACCTCGGCCACCTGGGGCGAGGGGCGTCGGATATCGAGGGTGGACATGGAAGACATGGGTTGCGTGGGTGATCAGCGCGGCCAGGGCTGGGTCTGGTCATCAATGGCCAGCAAGTGGCAGCGGAAGGCGGTCAGCGATGCGCAGCGCGTCAGCACGCGCTTGTCGATGTCGGCGGCGCCCGACTGGTAATAGGGCTCGCCGTCTTCGGACAAGGCCATCGCCTTGGGGCCCGGCAGGTCGCGGTAGGCCAGCACCGCCTTGCGCAGCGCGTCGTGGGACATGGGCAACAGGTCGGGCGACAGCGGCTGGCCGGCGCGCGCTGCCGCGTCCCATCTGGCGTTCAGCGCCGGCCGCTTGATCGCCACGCGGCCACCGCCCGCAGTCTTGGCCTTCAGCAGGTCCTGCAGCAGCGGCTCGATCGCGCTGTCCCAGTCGGTTTCGCCGACGGCGCCGTAGACCGGCCGGCCGTCCACCAGCACCCACCACGCCGGGATTGCGTTGCCCAGCGACGGGTTCTGAGCGTACAGGCCGCGCAGCGCCTCGGGGTAGTGGTCGGCGCGGATGCCCTCGCGCAGCGTGCGCTTGGACACTTCGGTCAGCATGATCCGGGCGGCCAGCCCATTGGCCTGCGCGCGCGCCCAGCCGCCGTTGCGCAGATGACGCCACGAGCGGCAGTACACGCAGTCGGGCGAGGTCAGGTAGACCACCTGCACCTCGCTTCCGGCACCGGTCACGCGGGCCTCGTCCTGCCAAGGCAGGCCCGCACGGGCTGCGGCCGCCACCGCAAGCAGGCCCAGCATCAGGATGAACCGCAGCATCGTCGTCCTCCAGTATTGGGTGAACCGGTCTTCAATAGCGCTTGGCCACTTCTTCCAGCATCACCTCGGTGGCGCCACCGCCGATGGCCAGCACGCGGGCGTCGCGCCACAGGCGCTCGACCGCCGTCTCGCGGATGTAACCCATGCCGCCGTGGAACTGCTGGCAGGCCTGCAGCACCTCGTTGACCAGCTCGCCGGTGAGTGCCTTGAGCATCGACACCTCTTGCACGATGTCGCGGCCCTGCACCACCGACCAGGCGCAGTGGTACATGAACTGCCGCGCAGCGCGCACCTTGGCGTCCAGCATGGAGATGCGCTGGCGGATGGTCTGCTTTTCCCACAGCGGCGCACCGAAGGCCTGGCGCTGGCGCACGTAGTCCAGCGTGCGCTGCAGCGCCTGCTGGCAGTGGCCGATGGCCATGGCACCGAGGGCAATGCGCTCGGTCTGAAAGTTCTTCATCACCGAATAAAAGCCCTTGCCCACATCGCCCAGCACGTTGGCCGCCGGCACGCGCACGTTGTCGAACACCAGCTCGGCCGTGTCTGAACACAGCCAGCCGGTCTTCTTGAGCGCGCGGCCCACGCTGAAGCCGGGCGTGCCCTTCTCGACGATGAAAATGGTGGTGTCGCGCGCGGCGGTACCGGTCTTGGCGGCCACAAAGTACAGGTCGGCATGCACCCCGTTGGTGATGAACATCTTGGTGCCGTTGATCACCCAGTGCCCGCCGTCCGGTCCGTCCTCGAAGCGCGCATTCGTGCGAATACCCGCCACATCCGAGCCCGCCCCCGGCTCGGTGATGCCCACTGCGGTGATGGTGCGGCCGGCCGTCACGCCCGGCATGTACTTGGCCTTTTGCTGCGGGTTGCCGGCGTGATGCAGGTGCGGGCTGGCCATGTCGGTGTGCACCAGCACGGTCACGATGAAGCCGCCGAAGGTGGACTGCGACAGCGCTTCGGCAAACACCAGGTTGGTCATCGCATCGGCTTCAGCGCCGCCGTACTGGGTTTCGTACATCAGCCCCAGCAGTCCGGCGTCACCCATCTTGCGCAGCACCTCGCGCGGCACCATGCCCGCGTCTTCCCAGGCCTGGGCGCAGGGCTCAACCTCACGCTCGATGAAGCGCTGCACCTGGTCGCGCAGCTGCACGTGTTCGTGGGTGGTGTAGATGGTGTCCATGTGCTTGCTCCCTTACATCCGGAACACGCCGAACTTCGGCTCGGAGATCGGCGCATTCATCGCCGCCGACAGGCCGAGCGCCAGCACCCGGCGGGTGTCGGCCGGGTCGATCACGCCGTCGTCCCACAAGCGCGCGCTCGAGTAGTACGGGTGCGACTGATGGCCGAACTGCTCGAGGATCGGCCGCTTGATCGCGTCTTCTTCCTCGGCGCTCAGCGTCTGGCCCTTGGCGGCCAGCGCGTCCTTGCGCACGGTGGCCAGCACGCCGGCCGCCTGCTCGCCGCCCATCACGCAGATGCGCGCGTTCGGCCACATCCACAAGAAGCGCGGGCTGTAGGCGCGGCCGCACATGCCGTAGTTGCCCGCGCCGTAGCTGCCGCCGATGATCACGGTGAACTTGGGCACGTTCACCGTGGCCACCGCGGTCACCATCTTGGCGCCGTGGCGCGCGATGCCTTCGTTCTCGTACTTCTTGCCGACCATGAAGCCGGTGATGTTCTGCAAAAAGATGAGCGGCACCTTGCGCTGGCCGCACAGCTCGATGAAGTGCGCACCCTTCTGCGCCGATTCGCTGAACAGCACGCCGTTGTTGGCGACGATGCCCACCGGCATGCCCTCGATGTGCGCAAAGCCGCACACCAGAGTGCTGCCAAAGCGCGCCTTGAACTCGTGAAACTCCGAGCCGTCGACGATGCGCGCGATCACCTCGCGCACGTCGTAGGGCTTGCGGGTGTCGGTGGGGATCACGCCGTACAGTTCTTTCGGGTCGTACTTCGGCGGCACCGGCGTGCGCAGCTGGTGCGGCTGCGGCTTGGCGCGGTTGAGCGTGGCCACCGCCTGCCGCGCAAGGGCCAGCGCATGCGCGTCGTTGTTGGCCAGATGGTCCGCCACGCCCGACAGGCGGGTGTGTGCATCGCCACCGCCCAGCTCTTCGGCCGTCACGATTTCGCCGATGGCGGCTTTCACCAGCGGCGGCCCCCCCAGAAAGATCGTGCCCTGGTTCTTGACGATGATGGTCTCGTCGCTCATCGCCGGCACATAGGCGCCGCCCGCGGTGCAACTGCCCATCACCACCGCAATCTGCGCAATGCCCTGCGCGCTCAGGTTGGCCTGGTTGTAGAAGATGCGGCCGAAGTGTTCGCGGTCGGGGAACACCTCGTCCTGGTTCGGCAGGTTGGCACCACCGCTGTCCACCAGATAGATGCAGGGCAGCCGGTTCTGCGCCGCGATCTCTTGCGCGCGCAGGTGCTTCTTCACCGTCATCGGGTAATAGGTGCCGCCCTTCACCGTCGCGTCGTTGCAGACGATGATGCAGTCCACACCGCTCACGCGGCCGATGCCGGCAATGACGCCGGCGCAAGGCGCGTCGCCGTTGTACATGGCGTGCGCGGCCAGCGGTGCGATCTCGAGGAAGGGCGTGCCCGGGTCCAGCAGCATCTGCACCCGCTCGCGCGGCAGCAGCTTGCCGCGGGCCACATGGCGCGCACGCGCAGCTTCGCCGCCACCGGCCGCGGCCTTGGCCACCTGCACGGCCAGGTCATCCACCACCGCCTGCATGGCCTGCGCGTTGGCCTGGAACTCTGCCGAGCGCGGCTGCAGCTTCGATTCGATCACGGGCATGGTCTCCTCACTTCGTCTGCCGGGCCACCACTGTACGGACAAGGCCGCACCACTTGCGCGCCAGCATGGTTGCAAATCGTGCCAGTATTTTGCACACTGGAGGCATGTCACAGCCGCCCACCGCCGCCACCCCCATGGCCTTTGCCCGGGCCATTGCCCGTGCCTACCACCTGCGCGGCATGGACCCGGCCGGCGCGCTGGCCGAGGCACAGATTGCGCCAGCCCAGTTGCGCGCCAGGCACGGCCGCATCACCGCACGGCAGATGGAGCTGCTGTCGGGCGCGGCGATGCGTGAGCTGGACGACGAAGGCCTGGGCGCCTTCAGCCGCCGCCTGCCCTGGGGCAGCTACGGCATGCTGGCGCGCGCCTCGCTCAGCGCCACCGACCTGGGCCTGGCGCTGCGCCGCTGGTGCCGCCACCATGGGTTGATTGCCGACGAGATCCGGCTGCACCTGCGCACCGAAGGCAGCGATGCGGTGCTGGAGATCGAGGAACGCGCGCCGCTGGGCGAGTCGCGCGAGTTCTGCCTGGTGCATGTGCTGCGCAACATCCACGGCCTGGCCTGCTGGTATGTGGATTCGCGCATCGCGCTTACCGAGGCCAGCTTTCCCTACGCGCCGCCGCCGCATGCCAGCGCCTACCCGCTGCTGTTCGCGCCGCAGCTGCACTGGAAGGCGCCCCGCGCTTCCATCCGCTTCGATGCGCGCTACCTGGCGCTGCCGATTCGCCGCGACGAGCGTGCCATGCGCCAGATGCTGCAGCGCGCGCTGCCGCTGACGGTGCTGCAGTACCGTCGCGACCGCCTGCTGGTGCCGCAGGTGCGCCAGCTGTTGCTGAGCGAACCCGGGCGCAGCCACAACGCCGACAGCCTGGCCGAGCGGCTGGCAATCTCGGCGCGCACGCTGCACCGGCAGCTGCGCGATGAAGGCGCCACGCTGCAGCAGATCAAGGACACGGTGCGGCGCGAGCGCGCGCAAGACCTGCTGTGGCGCACCGCGCAGCCCATCAAGCAGGTGGCCGCAGCCAGCGGCTTTCGCAACGAAAAAAGCTTTACCCGCGCGTTTCGCGGCTGGACGGGTCAGTCGCCCGGCGCGTTTCGCATGCGCCAGGGCTAGTGCGGCAGCGCAGCCGCATCAGCGCCAGATCCACGCCAGACCCACGCCAGACCCACGCCAGA
>JBDLRH010000016.1:0-10341 GCA_039800165.1 Pseudomonadota bacterium | reverse complement strand
AGTGCCGCACCGTCCAGGCCCAGGTCCATCTGCATCGCCTCCAGCCGAGCGATCACATCGACCAGCGCCTCCACGATGAACAGGCGGGCCAGGCCTTGCGCCATTGCACCCCCGTTACCCGTATTCCCCGCATCGCCCGCATCGCCCGCTTGGCCCGACGGTGCAGCAGCAGCATCGGCACGCGCCAGCCAGTCATCAAGCGTACGTGCGGCCAGCAGATGCGCCGCGGCCCAGGCGAGCTCGTATGACGGCACCTGCCACGCATCGGCCTTGGCACCATCGATGCGCGTACCGCTGGCACAGCGCAGGGCCAGCGCGCGGGTGGCGGCATCCAGTTGCGCCTGTGCGTGCGCAATCCACACCGACAAGGAGCTTGAAGTTGACATCTGGCGGCCCTGCGATCAGGAAACGATGTACGCGCCCGCGCCGGTGGACAGCAGCTTGCCGTCGGCGCCGACAAATTCCATGCGGGTACTGGCCACGCGTGAACCCAGGCGCAGCAGCTCGGCGCGCAGCTCGAACGATTCACCGATGGCCGGGCGCAGGTAGTCCACCCGCAAGTCGATGGTGCCCAGCTTGGCAAAGCGCATCAGCCGCTGCGCTGCCGGCTCGTCCATGTGGCGCGCCCCGATGGCGGCCATCACCATCAGACCGCCCATCGCATCCAGCCCGGCGCTGATCACGCCGCCATGCAGCCGGTTGTGCGAATAGTGGCCAATGAGCTCCTGCCGCATTTCCATGCGGCCCACCACCCTCTCGGGCAACACCGAGGTGATCTTGAGCCCCAGCACCCGGTTGAAGACGATGCGGTCCTCGAAGATCTGGCGCAGGCCTTCGGTGAATTCGGTATCGAACTCGTGCGGAATCGCGACTTTCTTCATGGGTGGATTGTCCCAAAGCGCAGCGCACCGGCCGCACGCCGCTGTCGCCCGCAGCACAAGCGAGACGGCATCACAGGCCGAGCTGCCGCGCCGCCAGCTCCTTCATGATCTCTTCGGCACCGCCACCGATCATCATCACCTTGACCTCGCGGTAGATGCGCTCGCTGCGCGTGCCGCGCATGAAGCCCATGCCGCCGAGGATCTGCACCGCCTGGTCGGCGCAGAACTGCATGGTCTGCGTGGCCTGGTTCTTCAGCATGCAGACCTGTGCCACCCAGTCGGGGCCTTCGTCGCCTGCGTCCATGCGCGCGGTCACCGCATCCACCCAGGCCTGCGTGGCCTCGATGCGCATGCGCATGTCCACCAGTTTGTGACGCACGGCCTGATGCCCGACCAGCGGCTGGCCGAAGGTCTTGCGCTCGCGCGCCCAGTCCAGCGCCTCGTCAAAGCAGGCCTGCGCGTAGCCCAGCGCCATCGCCGCCATGCCCAGCCGTTCGCTGTTGAAGTTGGACATGATGTACTTGAAGCCCGCGCCCTCGTCACCCACCAGATGGTCCAGCGGTACGCGCACGCCATCGAAGCGCAGGTGCGCGGTGTCCGAGCACCACCAGCCCATCTTCTTGAGTTCGGTGCGCTGCAGCCCTGCTGCATCGCCGGGCACCACGATCATCGAGATGCCCCCTGAGCCACGCGTGCCTGGCTCGCCGGTGCGCACGGCCACGGTGATCCAGTCGGCCCGCATGCCCGAGGTGATGAAGGTCTTCTCACCATTGATGAGCCAGGCGTTGCCCTCGCGCCGCGCGGTGGTACGCAGGCTTGCCACATCCGAACCACCCCCGGGCTCGGTGATGGCCAGCGCAGCAATCTTCTCCCCGCGCAACACCGGTGGAATCACCCGCTGCTGCAGCGCGGCCGAGCCGTGCCGCGCGAGCGGCGGCAGGCCGATGGTGTGCGAGAACAGGCTGGCCAGGAGGCCGCCACTGGCCGTGTGGCGCGCCAGGGCCATCGACACCGCATTGCGCATCGCCATCGACGCGGGCGACCCGCCCAGCGACTCGTCGAACCCCATGCCGATCAGGCCAAGCTGCGCGGCGCGCTGGTACACGCTGCGCGGAAAGGTGCCCGCCTCGTCCCACGCGTGAATGTGCGGCGCCAGTTCTTCCAGTGCAAAGCGGCGTGCGGTGTCGCCTGCTGCCTCGACGTCGGCCCGGTCTGTGGTCATGCCTTGCGTTGCGTTCATGCGTCCTCCAGCGTCACCAGCATCTGCCCGGGCCCGACCTGCTGACCCACGCTGACCTGCACACGCGCCACGCGGCCCGCTCGTGGCAGCGACAGCACATGCTCGATCTTCATCGACTCGATCACCACCAGCGCAGCACCCGCCCCTACCGCGTCGCCGGGCGCCGCCTTCAGAGCGATTACCTTGCCGTTGAATGGCGCACGCAACTCACCCGCGCCACCATCGCCACGCGCCGACGCGGGGGCTTCGAAGGACAGGTCTTCCATGAAGGCGTCGATGGCGCCCTGCTGCAGATGGATGCGATCGGCCCTGCCCGGCTGCTGCAGCGTCACTGCTGCTACGCCTGGGCCCGAACCCGTACCCGTACCCACACTCGCATCCAGCAGGCGGGCTGCACGCCGGGCATCCGGCGTGGCGTCATCCAACGTGTCGCCACGGTGGCGCAGACGCAAGGGGCGCGGAAAGGTACACGCCAGACCACCCCCGGGGGTGCGACCCGCCTGCGGGCGCTGCACCGCCTGCAGCCACAGCGCATCGAAGCCATGCTGCTGCACCATGGCACGCTCTGCGGCATGGAGCTGCGCACGCAGTGCATCGCCATGCTCCGAGAGGAACGGAATCAACGCGGCACCCGCGCGAAACTGGGGATGCTGCAGGCAGGCGATCAGCATCGCGCGGTTGGTGGGCAGGCCCAACAGCTGCAGCTGAGCCAGGGCACGCGTCAACCGGTCGATCGCCTCATGGCGAGAGGGCGCATGCACGATCAGCTTGCCCAGCATCGAGTCGTAGTGCGGCGAGACATCGCCGCCTCGCTCGATGGCATGGTCCAGGCGCAGCCCATCGGCCGAAGGCGGCGGCGCGAAGTGCAGTACGCGCCCGGTGTGGGGGTGGAAGTGCTCATCCTCGGCGCACAGCCGCACCTCGATCGCGTGGCCGGCAAAGCGCAGTTGCTCTTGCGCCAGCGGCAGGCGCTCGCTGCGCGCCACACGGATCTGCCACTCCACCAGGTCCAGCCCCGTCACCATCTCGGTGACCGGGTGCTCGACCTGCAGGCGTGTGTTCATCTCCATCAAGTAGAACTGGTCGCCCTCGACCAAAAACTCCACCGTGCCCGCGCCCACATAGCCCGCGCCGCGGGCCAGCGCCACCGCGCAGGCCCCCATGCGCTCGCGCAGCGCGGCATCGATGCCCGGGCTGGGCGTTTCCTCGATGATCTTCTGGTGGCGCCGCTGCACCGAGCAGTCACGCTCGCCCAGGTGCACGCAGCCGCCGTGCGCGTCGGCGAACACCTGCACCTCCACATGGCGCGGGTTCAGCAGCGCACGCTCGAGCAGCAGCTCGCCGGACCCGAATGCCGACAGCGCCTCCGACCGGGCGCTGCGCACCGCATCAGGCAGCTGCGCCAGATCGGTGACCAGACGCATGCCACGGCCACCACCACCAGCCGCTGCCTTGACCATCAGCGGCGCGCCGATGCGCTGTGCTTCGGCCCACAGGCGGTCGTCCGACTGGTCGGCGCCGTGATAGCCCGGCAGCACGGGCACACCCTGGCGCTCGGCCACCTGCTTTGCCGCGCTCTTGCTGCCCAGCGCGCGAATGGCCTCGGGCGGTGGGCCGATCCAGACCAGGCCCGCATCCACCACGGTCTGCGCGCAGTCGGCGTTTTCGCTCAGGAAGCCATATCCCGGGTGCACCGCGTCAGCGCCGGTGGCACGCGCGGCTGCCAGCAGCTTGTCGATGCGCAGGTAGGTGTCGGCCGAGGTATTGCCGCCGAGCGCATGCGACTGCGTGGCCTCGCGTACATGCAGCGCGTTCGCATCGACATCCGAATGCACTGCCACGGTGGCGATGCCCATGCGGTGCGCGGTACGGATCACGCGCCGAGCGATCTCGCCACGGTTGGCGATCAGGATCTTGTGGATGTCAGGCATGGGGTGTCGGCTTGCGCGGCCTTGTTTATTCGCAAGGTTTCTTTTCGGGTGGCAGTTCAGGGTCTCGCCACGCGTTGCTGATGGGCAGGGCTTGAGCAGAGCGCGTCAGGCTCACGCGCCGACGGTCCGCGCGCGGCGCGGACTGCGCTGCGATGCTCGGGTCGGGCTGGCGCGCGCAGCGCGCTTCGTGAACTGACTCGCCGCGTCTGTCCGAGCGCAGCGCACGCAGGGCGCGCAGCGAGTTATGCGGCGCAGCCCCTCGACGAGCATCGCAGCGGAGCCTGCGCCCCGCGCAGGCCGCGCGACCCTGAGTACCGGCGCCGCAGGCGACAGCGCAGGCCAACCCACCGGAACGACGCATGAGTGAGCAGCTCACTTCAGCGGCCGCTTCGCGATGCCCATGATCTTCGCCAGGATGCCGAGCATCACCTCGTCGGCGCCGCCGCCGATGGAGGCCAGCCGACCGTCGCGGTACATGCGCGAGACCTTGTTTTCCCAGGTGAAGCCCATGCCGCCCCAGAACTGCAGGCAGCCGTCGGGGATCAAGCGATTCAGGCGACCGGCCTTGAGCTTGGCCATGCTGGCGAGCTCCAGAACGTCCTGGCCGGCCACATACAGCTCGCAAGCGCGGTAGGTCAGCGCGCGCAGGCTCTCCAGCTCGGTCTTGAGTTCGGCCAGCTTGAACTGCACCACCTGCTGGTCGGCCAGGGCGCCGCCGAAGAGCTTGCGCTCTTGCGCCCACTCCACCGTCCAGTCAATGCAGTTCTGCAGTGACTGCAGGCAGCTCGCCGCCGCCCACAGCCGCTCTTCCTGGAACTGCTGCATCTGGTAGATGAAGCCCTGGCCCTCTGCGCCGATGCGATAGCGCTGCGGCACGCGCACTTTGTCAAAGTACAGCAGGCCGGTATCGCTGCTGTTCATGCCGATCTTGCGGATCTTCTGCGCCACCGAAATGCCCTGGGTGAGCTTGCCGCGCGGGCCGTCGCGCATCGGCACCACGATCAGGCTTTTGTTCTTGTGCGCCTGTCCTTCGCTGGTATTGACCAGCATGCACATCCAGTCGGCCTGCAGGCTGTTGGTGATCCACATCTTCTGGCCGGTGATCACATAGTCGTCGCCGTCCTTCTTTGCGTAGCTCTTGATGCCCGACACATCGCTGCCTGCAGCCGGCTCGCTCACGCCGATGCAGGCCACCATGTCGCCGGTGATGGCAGGCGCGAGGAAGTTGCGCTTGAGTTCCTCGCTGCCGTGCAGGGCGAGCGCAGGCGTGGCCATGTCGGTCTGCACGCCAATGGCCATCGGCACGCCGCCGCAGTGAATGTGGCCCAGTGCCTCGGCCATCGCGACAGAGTACGAGTAGTCCAGCCCCGAGCCGCCGTAGGCCTCGGGCTTGGTCAGGCCCAGCAGGCCGAGCTTGCCCAGGCCCTTGAAGATTTCGTGCGCGGGCATCATCTCGGCCTCTTCCCACTCGTCCACATGCGGGTTGATGTGCTCATCGATGTAGCGCTTGAGCGTCTTCTGGATCTCGAGGTGTTCGTGGCTGTACTGCATGGGAGCTCCGTGGTGCGGGGATATCTGGTTGGGGGAAGGACTACATGCGGGCCACGCCGAACTGCATCGGTCGGGGTGTCCGCGCCTGGGCTTCGGCGCAGGTGTCCAGGCACAGGCGCAACACCGCGCGCGTGTCGCGCGGGTCGATCACGCCGTCATCGAGCAGCAGGCCGCTGGTGTAGAACGCATCGGCCTGCGACTCGAACACCTGCACGATTCGATCGAACTGCGCCTGCATCTGCGCCGGATCGGGCGTGATGCCTTTGCGCGCGAGGCCCGCCTCGGTGACGATCTGCATGGTGCGCGCGGCCTGCTCGCCACCCATCACCGCCGTGTGGGCGCTCGGCCAGCTGAACAGGAAGCGCGGCGCATAGCCGCGGCCGCACATGCCGTAGTTGCCGGCGCCAAAGCTTGCGCCGCACTGGATGGTGATCTGCGGCACGGTGGCGCCGGTCACCGCCTGGATCATCTTGCTGCCGTGCTTGATCATCCCGCCCTGCTCGCTGTCCTTGCCCACCATGTAGCCGGTGGTGTTCTGCAGGTAGATGATCGGGTGGCCCAACTGGCACATCCACTGGATGAAGTGCGTGGCCTTGTTGGCACCCGCCACATCGATCGGCCCGTTGTTGCTGATCAAGCCCACCGCATGTCCGCCGATGTGCCCCTGCGCGCACACCGTCGCGCCGCCGTACAGCGGCTTGAACTCCAGCAGCCGCGCATCGTCCACCAGCCGCAGCATCACCTCGCGCATGTCCACCGGCTCGCGGTGGCTGGCGGGCATCAGCCCCAGCATCTCGTCTGAACCATCGGGGTCAGGCTCCAATTGCCTTGGCGGCGATACCTGCGCTGAATCATGAATATCTGAACAATTGGAATCTGACCCCGATTGTTTTGACCGCAATTGTTTGAGGACCTCGCGGGCGATGCCCAGGGCATGGCGGTCGTCTTCGGCGAGGTATTCACCGAGGCCCGAGACGCTGGTGTGCATCTCGGCGCCGCCCAGCTCCTCTTCGGTCGCGATTTCACCTGTGGCCGCCTTGAGCAACGGCGGGCCGGCGAGGAAGGCGCGCGAGCGGCCGCGCACCATGATGACGATGTCGCTGAGCCCCGGCATGTAGGCGCCGCCTGCGGTGCCCGAGCCGTGCTGCACGGTGATGACCGGAATGCCCGCTGCGCTGAGCCGCGCGAGGTTGCGGAACAGAGAGCCGCCGTGCACAAAGCCCTCCACCCGGTACTTCATCAGGTTGGCGCCGGCGCTCTCCACCAGATGCACGAAGGGCAGCCGGTTTTGCAGTGCGATCTCCTGCACCCGCAGGATCTTCTCCAACCCCATCGGCTGGATGGCGCCGGCATCGATGCCCGAGTCGCTGGCCACCACCATGCAGCGCACGCCACTCACGAACCCGATACCGGCGATCATGCCGCCACCAGGCACTGAGTTCTCAGGGTCCTTGGTGTCCTGCAGGAATCCGGCCAGCGAACACAGCGGCAGCCACGGCGCGCCGGCGTCCAGCAGCAGCGCCACCCGCTCGCGCGGCAGCAGCTGGCCGCGCTTGTCGAAGACCGGCTTCGATTGCGCCGACGCATCGGCCGCACGCTGCTCCAGCGCACGCAACTGCGCGATGCGCGCCAGCATCGCATCGCGACGTGCGCGCGCCATGTCGCTGTGCGCGTTCCACGATGAAGTGAAAAAGCTCATGACTGGAACACCTTGGGCGCCTGATAGCGATGAAACCCGTCAAAGGGCTTCACCGCATCGCGGCCCTGAACATCGGCCGCGGCGACCGTCTGCTCCCAGCCTCCGCGCAGCTGCACCCGTGCGCCATCCACACGCAACACCGTCCCGCTGATGAAGCTGGCTGCCGGGCTCAAAAGGAACACGATGGCAGCCGACGTTTCGGCTTCGGTGCCAAAGCGGCCCATCGGCACGGTACGCACCATGCCGCGCAGCATGTCGGCCGCCTCGGGCGGGTAGTGGTCCATGCCGCTGGATGCGATGTAGCCCGGGGCCACGGCATTGACGCGTACGCCGCTCTTGGCCCACTCGGCCGCCGCCGTTTCGGTGAAGCTGACCATGCCCGCGCGCGCCGCGCCGCTGTGGCCCATGCCCGGCATCGAGCCCCAGATGTCGGCGACGATGTTGACGATGGCGCCGCCATGCTGCTGCATCGACTGCAAGTAGCACTCGCGCGCCATCAGGAAGCCGCCGCTCAGGTTGGTCGCCACCACCGCATCCCACCCCTTGGCGCTGATCTGCTCCAGCGGCGTGATGTACTGCCCGCCGGCGTTGTTCACCAGCGCATCGATGCGCCCGTGCGCCGCCACGATGGCCGCAATGGTGGCCTTGACCGGCCCTTCCTGGCGGATGTCGCAGGTGTGAAAGCTCACCCGGCCCACATGGCCCACATGGCCCACTTGGCCCACTTGGCCCACTTGGCCCGCATGGCCGGTTTGGCCCGGCCCGCCACCGCCGTCGGTGATGATTTCCTCTGCCACCGCCTGCAGCTTCTCCAGCTTGCGGCCGATCAGCACCACATGCGCGCCGAGTGCAGCCAGTTCGTGCGCGGTGCAGCGGCCGATACCCGAGCCGCCCCCGGTGACAACGATGACCTTGCCGGCAAACAGCCCGGGGTGAAAGACAGACCGATAGCTCATGGCGTTTCCTTGTGTGCTGGCGCGATGAACAGGGCCAGCGCCGCGTCAGTGAGCGCATCGAGCGACACGCCCTTGCGCGCACTGAACCACTGCACCGACCAGTTCAGGGCACCGAAGATCAGGAGCCGCGCCAGCTTCACGTCGCAGCGCAGCCGCCCCTGCGCGCGCAGCGCCTGCAGCACCGGCGCCCATGCCGCTTCGTACTCCGAGGTCAGGTGCGCCAGCGCGCGGCGCTGCGCCGGGCTGATGGCGCGCGCTTCGTACAGCATCACCGGGATGAAGTCGCTGCGCGGGCCCAGCAGCACATCGAAATGGTTGCGCACCAGCGCATGGAGCTGCCCGCAGGCGTCGGCACCGGCACTGCAGGCCTGCTGCAGCGCCTGCGCCTGCTGGGCGATGGCGCTGCGCATGCCTTCGTCCATCACCGCAAACAGCAGCGCCTGCTTGCTGGCGAAGTGATAGAAGGGCGAGCCGCTGCGCATGCCCACCGCCTCGGCGATGTCGCGGGTGCGGGTGGCAGCAAAGCCCTTGCGGTGAAACAGCCGCGCGGCAGCGGTGATCAGGTCGCGGCGCCGGTTGCCGTCATCGCGCTCGAGCGCCGTCTTGCGCGGGCGCCCGCGCGGACGCGTCGGCACGACAGCGGCGGCGGCCACGGCGGCAGGCTTGCGGGGCGACAGCACGGCACTCATGCCACCAAGGTTAGCGGAGCGCCTGATTTTCAGCAAGCGCGTGCTTGGTAAAAATAATCAGGGTGTTCCCGGGGCCTGCATCACCAGGTACATGCCGGCCACCGGCTGGCGCTGGTCATCGCGGATCGGCGCGCGCAGCAGGCGGTGAATCGTCCAGCCGAGACCGGCCGCGAGCTGCCGCACATAGGCCTCGGAGTGCGCGTAGCGCAGGCTGCCCTGCAGGCGAAAGCCGCCCGGCACGCCATCGGCCGGGTTGGCGTCATCCAGCGCCTCGACGCTGAAGGACAGCCATCCACCGGGCCGCAGGTGCTGCCGCAGGTCGCGCAGCACCCCGTCGATCGCACCCACATAGATGAACACGTCGGCCGCAAACGCGACGTCGTGCAGCGCATGCGGGCCGTCGGGTGGCGCAGCGAGCCAGGCGGCCAGATCGGCGTGGATCACCTCGTCATAGCCACCCAGGCGCCGCGCCTGCTCGACCATGCGGGCGGCCACATCAATGCCGGTCACGCGCCGCGCCTGCGGCTGTACCAGCCGTCCCACCAGGCCGGTGCCACAGCCCAGGTCCAGCACCGCCCCCCACGGCGGCGGATGGTGTGCCCGCAGTTGCTCGACCACGCGTTCGTGGGCGCGGTAGCCCAGGTTCAGCAGGTGCGGCTCGAAGTCATCCGCGTAGCCGTCGAACAGGCCCTCGACATACCGGCGCGGCGGGGCGCTCGGGCTGTCGCTGCCGCGCACCGCCGCCAGATAAAAACGCGTGAGTTCGTCGTCGGCGCCCAGCGCCATGGCGCGCTCAAAGCTGGCTGCGGCCTCGTCATGTCGCCCGAGTTCACGCAACGCCGACCCGCGCTGCACCCAGACGAAGGCCAGGTCGTCGCGCAGCGCCAGCGCCTTGTCAAAAGCCAACACCGCTGCCTGCAGTTGCCCGGTTTCGGCGCGCGCCGTGCCCAGATGCACCCAGGCCTCAAGGTTGCCTTCCTCTAGCGCGGTGGCCCGCTCCAGCAGCGGCAGCGCCTGCGCAAAGCGACCCAGCCGCACCCGCGTGGCGCCCAGGTTGGTCAGCACCGAAGGCCGGTCGGGCACAAGCTGCAGCGCCTGCGCAAAGCACTGCTCGGCGCGCGGCAGGTCGCCTGCCTCGAAGGCCGCAAGGCCGTCGGTGAACAGTCGGCGTGCGCTTTCCAGCGGATCGGTCATCCGCGAATCGTACTCAGGTGCGGCTTGCCGGCCGCAGCGGCGCGGGCATATCGATCGCGTCGTCAGCCCGTGCGCTGAATCACACCTTGCTGAAATCCGGCTTGCGCCGCTCCATGAAGGCGGTGAACGCTTCCTTGGCGGCGGGCTCGCGCAGCATGCGGCCGAAGCTTGCGCCTTCTTCCATCATGCGTTCGCGCACC
>JBDLRH010000015.1:0-74692 GCA_039800165.1 Pseudomonadota bacterium | reverse complement strand
CAGCTCGCGCGCTGGGCGGCAGCGCAGCACATCGATGAATCGGACGACCGCCAGGCCTGCCGCGACTGGGTGCGCGCACTCGGCGCGGGTGGCTGGCTGCGCTACTGCGTGCCGGCCGAGTTCGGCGGTGCGCTGCCGCAGCTCGATTCGCGCGCCCTCGTCATCCTGCGCGAGACGCTGGCCTTTCACTCACCGCTGGCCGACTTTGCCTTTGCGATGCAGGGCCTGGGCAGCGGCGCCATCACCCTGGCCGGCACGCCCGAGCAGCGCCAGCAATATCTGACGGCGGTGGGCCGCGGCGAGAAGATTGCAGCGTTTGCCCTCAGCGAACCCGAGGCCGGATCAGACGTGGCCGCGATGCAGACGCGCGCGGTGCAGACGCTGCAGGGCTGGGCGCTCAACGGCACAAAGACCTGGATCAGCAACGGCGGCATCGCCGACTTTTACTGCCTGTTCGCGCGCACCGACGACGCGCCGCGCGGCACGCAGGGCATCAGCGCCTTCATCGTCGATGCGTCGTCCGCCGGGCTGGATGCGTCGCAGCACATCCAGGTGATGGCGCCGCACCCGCTGGCCACGCTGCAGATGCGCGACTGCCGCATTCCGCTGGAGGCGCAGCTTGGCGCCGCCGGTGGCGGCTTCAAGCTGGCGATGCAGACGCTGGACATCTTTCGCGCGTCGGTGGCCGGGGCGGCGCTCGGCTTTGCTCGCCGCGCGCTGGCCGAGGCGGTGGCCCATGCCAGGCGGCGGCCGATGTTTGGCGGCACGCTGGCCGACCTGCAGCTCACCCAGGCCAAGCTCGGCGAGATGGCGGCATTGATCGATGCCGCTGCCCTGCAGACCTACCGCGCCGCCTGGCTGCGCGACACGCAGCTGGGTACCCCCGCCGAAAGAACCGGCCTGAAAGAGCGCAGCGTGGCGGCATCGATGGCCAAGATGGGCGCCACCGAGAACGCGCAAAAGGTCATCGACATGGCGCTGCAGATTCACGGCGGCCTGGGGGTACAGGTCGGCAGCGCGGTCGAAAGCCTGTACCGCGACATCCGCGCGCTGCGCATCTACGAAGGTGCCACCGAAGTCCAGCAACTCATCATCGGCAAGGCCTTGTTGCAGGAGTGATTGCATGAGCCCGTCCTCGCCCTCCCCCGTTGCGGTCGATCCATTTGTGCGCGATCGCCTGCCTGCGCGTGCGCAGTGGCCGCAGCTGCGCTACGACCTGCCCGAGCTGCAGCTGCCCGATCGCCTGAACCTGGTCGAGCGGCTGCTGGATGGCGCCATCGCCAAGGGCTGGGGGGAGCGCCCGATGCTGCGCTCGCCCCAGATCGTGCTGACTTACGCCGATGCAAAGGAGCGCGTGGACCGCATCGCGCAGGTGCTGGTGGAGGACCTGCGGCTTGTGCCCGGTCAGCGGGTGCTGCTGCGCGGTGGCAACTCGATCGGCATGGCGCTGGCGTGGCTGGCCGTCGTCAAGGCGGGCCTGGTGGCGGTGGCCACGATGCCGCTGCTGCGCGCCAAGGAGCTGGGCGACATCATCGCCAAGGCGCAGCCCACGGTCGCGCTGTGCGACGCGAAGCTGCTGGATGAGCTGAAGGCCGCGCAGACACAGCATGCCGTTCTGCACACCATCGTGCCCTTCAACCTGATGAACGAGCCGGGTTCGCTGGCGGTGCGCTCGGCTGCCAAGGACGGGAACTTCCGCGCCTGCGACACCGCGGCCGACGACATCGCGATGATGGCCTTCACCTCCGGCACCACCGGCAAGCCGAAGGCCGCGGTGCACAGCCACCGCGACATCCTTGCCGCCTGCGAATGCTGGCCGCGCCATGTGCTGCGGCCGCAGCCGGATGACATCGTGATGGGCTCGCCGCCGCTGGCGTTCACCTTCGGGCTGGGCGGCCTGCTGATCTTTCCGATGTGGGCAGGCGCCTCGGTGTACTTCCCGGACGCGCCCTACACGCCGCAGACCATGGTGCAGCTGATGCGCGAGGTGGGCTGCACCACCTGCTACACCGCACCCACCTTCTACCGGCAGATGGCGCCGTTCGCGCGCGAGATGGGCATCCCGACGCTGAAGAACTGCGTGAGCGCCGGCGAGGGCCTGCCCGATGCCACGCGGCAGCTGTGGAAGGACGCCACCGGCCTGGAGATGCTCGACGGCATCGGCGCCACCGAGATGTTTCACATCTTCATCTCTTCGGCCGGCAGTGAGGTGCGGCGCGGCGCCATCGGCAAGGTGGTGCCAGGCTACACCGCCAAGGTGGTGGACGACGAGGGCCACGAGGTGCCGCGCGGCACCATCGGCAAGCTGGCGGTGATCGGCCCCACCGGCTGCCGCTACCTCGACGACACACGGCAGGCCAACTATGTGAAGGGCGGCTGGAACTTCCCCGGCGACGCCTTCATGCAGGACGCCGACGGCTACTTCTTCTACCAGGCGCGTGCCGACGACATGATCATCACCGCCGGCTACAACGTGGGCGGCCCCGAGGTGGAGGACGCGCTGCTCAAGCACCCGGCGGTGGCCGAGTGCGGCGTGATCGGCAAGCCCGACGACGAGCGCGGCATGATCGTCAAGGCTTTCGTGGTGCTCAAGCCCGGCCATGCCGCCGATGACGCAATGACCAAGGCGCTGCAGGACCATGTGAAGGCCACCATCGCGCCCTTCAAGTACCCGCGCGAGGTGCAGTTCGTGCCCAGCCTGCCGCGCACCGAAACCGGCAAGCTGCAGCGCTTCAAGCTGCGGGAGCTCGCATGAAGACCCTCCAACCGCCCGACTGGGCGGCCCCCAAGGGCTACGCCAACGGCATCGCCGCGCGCGGCACGCTGGTGTTCGTTGGCGGCCAGATCGGCTGGAATGCGCAGCAGCAGTTCGAGTCGGATGACTTCATCGCGCAGTGCGCGCAGGCGCTGCGCAACGTGGCCGCGGTGCTGCGCGAAGCCGGCGCCGGCCCCGAGCACATGGCGCGCATGACCTGGTACATCACCGACCGCGACGAATATGTGGCGCGCCTGCGCGAGCTGGGCGCGGCCTACCGCGAGGTGATGGGCAAGAGCTTTCCGGCGATGACCTGCGTGGAGGTCAGCCGCCTGGTCGAGGCGCGCGCCAAGGTCGAGATCGAAGTCACTGCGGTGCTGCCTGACTGAAGCGTCGGCGCGGCCGATAATGCCGCCATGCCTGCGTATTCGTTCGAAGCGCTCGACGCCCAGGGCGCGCTGCGACGCGGCGTGCTCGAGGCCGACACCGCCCGCGCCGCCCGCGGGCAGTTGCGCGCGCAAACCCTGGTTCCGCTTCGGGTGGAACCGGTGGCGGCCGGCACCGACCCCGCCGCCGAGGCGCAGCCCGCGCGCACTGCATGGCAGCGCCGCGTGTTCAACGGCACCGCGCTGGCGGTGTGGACGCGCCAGCTGGCCGGCCTGGTGGCCTCAGGCCTGCCGCTCGAACGGGCGCTGACCGCGCTGGCCGACGAGGCCGAGACCGAAGCGCAGCGCAACCTGTGTGCCAGCCTGCGCGCCGAGGTCAACGCCGGATCCAGCTTTGCGCGTGCGCTGTTGCGTCATCCGCGCGAGTTCGCCGACATCTATGTGGCGGTGGTGGCGGCAGGCGAACAGGGCGGGCGTCTCGACGCCGTGCTGCTTCGTCTGGCCGACGATCTGGAAGAGCAGCAGGCGCTGCGCTCGCGCCTGATCGGCGCATCGCTGTATCCGGCCATCGTGACGGTGGTGGCGCTGGCGATCGTGGTGTTTCTGGTCACCTATGTGGTGCCCCAGGTCGCCGGCGTGTTCGCCGGCAGCAAGCGTGCCCTGCCCTGGCTGACCCGCGCCATGCTGGGAGTCAGCGAAGCGGTGCGCAGCTACGGCTGGGTGCTGCTGATCGCGGCGGTGGCTGGCGGCGTGGCGATGCAGGTGTCGCTGCGCAGCGACGCGCTGCGCGAGCGCTTTGATGCCGCGTGGCTGCGCCTGCCGCTGATCGGGCGGCTGGCCCGCGGCTACAACGCCGCGCGCTTTGCCGGCACGCTGGCGATGCTGGCGCAGGCGGGCGTGCCCATCTTGCGCGCGTTGCAGGCCGCAGCGGCCACGCTGAACAACCGCGCGATGCGTGCCGATGCGCTGGATGCCCTGGACATGGTGCGCGAGGGTGCGCCACTGGCGTCGGCGCTGGCACAGAAGAAGCGCTTTCCGGGCCTGCTGCCGATGTTTGCGCGGCTTGGCGAGCAAACCGGCGAGCTGCCGGCCATGCTGCAGCGTGCGGCGCAGCAGCTGTCGGCCGAGGTGCAGCGCCGCGCCACGCAGCTGGCCACCGTGCTCGAGCCGCTGATGATCGTGGGCATGGGCGCGGTGGTGCTGGTGATCGTGCTGGCGGTGATGCTGCCGATCATCCAGCTCAACGCCCTGGTGAAGTGACATGGCAGTAACCCTGCAAGGCAAGCTGGTCGTCGCGATCTCCTCGCGCGCGCTGTTCGACTTCGAAGAAGAGAACCAGGTCTTCGAGCAGGCCAATGACCGCGCCTACATGGAGCTGCAGCTCGAGCGGCTGGAGACGCCGGCCAAGCCGGGGGTTGCCTTCTCGCTGGTGAAGAAGCTGCTGGCCTTCAACGACGCGCAGGCGCAGCGGGTGGAGGTGGTGATCCTCTCGCGCAACGATCCGGTGTCGGGCATGCGGGTGTTCCGCTCGGCACAGCACTACGGCCTGCCGATCCAGCGCGGCAGCTTCACCCGCGGGCAGCCGCCGTGGAAGTACCTCAAGCCGCTGAACGCCAACCTGTTCCTGTCAGCGCACCTGAGCGACGTGCGCGCCGCGCTCGACGCGGGGGTGCCCGCCGCACAGGTGTACCCGCATTCGGCGCTGGCCACCGAGGCGCACCCCAACGAGGTGCGCATTGCCTTTGACGGCGATGCGGTGCTGTTCTCTGACGAGGCCGAGCGCGTGTACCAGACGCACGGGCTCGATGCCTTTCAGGCACACGAGCGCGACAAGGCCGCCCAGCCGCTGTCCGATGGCCCTTTCAAGCCGCTGCTCGAGGCGCTGCACCGGCTCCAGCAGGAGGGCACGCCCGCCATGCGCATCCGCACCGCGCTGGTGACGGCGCGCAGTGCACCGGCGCACGAGCGCGCCATCCGCACGCTGATGCAGTGGCAGGTGGAGGTGGACGAGGCCATGTTCCTCGGCGGCCTGCCCAAGGGCGAGTTCCTGCGCGAGTTCGAGCCCGACTTCTTCTTCGACGACCAGACCGGTCATGTCGATTCGGCCGCGCGCCATGTGCCTGCCGGGCATGTGGCCAGCGGTGTGGCCAACGGCGGCTGAGCGCTTCGTCAGTCGCCGCGAGCGATGCGCGCCTCGCGCCGCGCAATCCAGATGGTAGATGCCGCGATCACCACGCCGCCTGCCAGCGTCCACTGGCTCGGCACGTCGGCAAACATCAGCCAACCCACGATGGAGGCCCATACCAGTTCAAGGAACTTGACCGACTGTGATGCCGAGATGTCGGCGATGCGGTACGAGCGCGTCAGGCAGTAGTGGCCGGCACTGCCCAGCACGCCGCAGATCAGGAACAGCCACAACTGCGTCGCGTTCGGGCCCTGCCACACCGGGATGGCAAAGGGCAGGCTCAGCAGGGTGACGGTGATCGACTGCCACAGCACGATGACGCCTGAGGTCTCGTAGCGCGTCAGCCGCTTGGTGATGAGGAACGAGGCCGCAAACACCGGGCAGCAGGCCAGCATCAGCAGGCTGTACAGGTTGCCGCCCGTGAGCTTGGGCGCCACCACGATCAGCACGCCGCCAAAGCCGATGAGGGCGGCCACCCAGCGCTCCCAGCGCATGGGTTCCTTGAACACCAGCCACGCGCCCAGCATGATGAACAGCGGCGTGGTGAAGCCGATGGCGGTGGTGTCGGCCAGGGTGATGTGCGGGATTGCAAGGAACCACAGGCACAGGCCGAAGGTGTGCACGCCGCCGCGCAGGAACTGTCCGCGCATGTCGCGCGGCAGGTAGGCGCGCCAGCCGTCGCGCAGCACCCAGGGCAGCAACACCAGCGTGCCGGCCAGGTAGCGCAGGAACTGCGTCTCGAACGGATGCAGCTCGAACGTCAGGGCGCGCATCGTCGAGTTGAGCACCACGAACAGCATGCCCGCCAGCATCGACCACAGCAGGGCACGCAGCGTGGGCGGCAGCTGCCGCAGGTGCCGCCGCCGCCGGGCCACCCAGCGCACCGAGTGGCGGCGCATGCCACGCGGCGCACGCCGCGCGCGGCGGCCGGTCTCGGGCGGCAGGGAGGTCTCGGAAGTCATGCGCTGGCAAGCCCGTGCGGCGCAGGGGCCGACGGCTCGTCGCTAAACTTTAAGGCGTATGTGCGTTGGCGGCGGTCGCGGCTGCGACCAGCGCCACGGCATAACCCCCATCACACACGCCATGCCCGCACTCAACGTTCTCGGCGAACCGCTGGTTGCCTGCTCCTACGATCCGCTCACGGGCTTTTACCGCGATGGCTGCTGCCATACCGACGAGCACGACCACGGCACGCATGTGGTCTGCGCGCGCATGACGCAGGAGTTTCTGGACTTCTCCCGCGCGCGCGGTAACGACCTGATCACGCCCCGGCCCGAGTACCGCTTTCGCGGCCTGAAGCCGGGCGACCGCTGGTGCCTGTGCGTGTCGCGCTGGAAAGAGGCGCTGGACGCGGGCCTGGCCCCGCCGGTGGTGCTGGCCTGCACCCATGCGAAGGCGCTGGAGGTGGTGACGCTGCAGGAGCTGCGCACGCACGAATGGCGCACGTCGGCCGGAACGGACGACACCTGAACTTAACCGGCCGGAACGGACGACAGCTGAAGTTAACTGGCCGGCACGGACGACACCCGCCCCTGACAGGCCAGGGGTTCAGGCCACCTCGGTCGGCGGCGGCAGGCAGGCGCGCAAGTCAGCGCACAGCGTCTCGAACTCTTCGACGATGGCCTGCACCCGCGCAGGCGTGTCCTGCGGCGCGATTGTCGGCGGCGTGGCGCGCAATTCGGTCTCGAGCGCGATGGTGGCCGTGCGCAGGCCGCTCAGGCCGAGCGTGCCGGTCACGCCCTTGAACGAGTGCACCGACTTGCGCAGCGCCTCCATGTCGCCGGAGGCAGCGTCTTGCGTCATGCGCTGCGGGATCTCGGTCTCCAGGAACATGTGCAGCATGTCCACATAGATCTCGGTGAGCCCGCCCGAGGTGTTGAGCCCGGCCTTGATGTCCAGGCCGCGGATGTGCCCCAGGCGCGCGTGCAGGTCGGCCGCAGGGTCGGCCGGCTTGGCAGGCGCCGCTGCAGGGGCCGGGGGTGGGGGCGGCACTGGCGCGCGCGACGCGGGCGCGTTGAACTCCATGTCGATGCCCAGCGAGGACGGCGCTGCGGTGGGGGCGGGCGCATCGGCCTCTTCGCCCGGCAGCGCGCCGGGCTGGCTCAGGCCCAGCGCTTCGGCGTTCTCTTCGGCCAGCTCGGTCATGCCGGGCAGCCACTGGGTGAGCGCCTTGTACAGCTCCACCGGGTCGATCGGCTTGGACAGGTGCGCGTTCATGCCGGCGTCCAGACAGGCCTCGCGCGACTCGTCGAAGGCGTTGGCGGTCAGCGCAAGGATCGGCACGTCGCGGTACTGCGGCAGCTGGCGGATCATGCGGGTGGCCACCAGGCCATCGGTCACCGGCATCTGCATGTCCATCAGGATCAGCTCGTAATCCTTCTCGCGCGCCTTCTCGACGGCCACCTGGCCGTCTTCGGCGATGTCGGCATCGATGCCCACTTCACGCAGCAGCGCCTTCGACACCTCCTGGTTGATCGGGTTGTCTTCGGCGATCAGCACGCGCGCACCGCCGCGGCGGCGGATCAGCTCTTCCATCAGCGCCACCGACTGGCTGCCGTCCTGCGCCACCGACGCCACGGCACCCAGCAGCGCCTGCTGCAGCGCGGCCACGAAGTTGGCGCGGGTGACCGGCTTTTCGATGATGGCCGCGCACGGCGCAAGGTCGTTGCCCGAGGGCACGCGCAGCGTCTCCAGGCTGTGGATGGTGGTCAGCAGCAGCACCGGCTGCACAGACAGCTTGCCCTGCTGCACCGCGCGTCGCACCTTGAGCGCGCCGTTGTCGGGCAGCTCGGCATCGCACAGCACCAGCGCAAACGGCTTGCCCTGCGCGTCGGCCTCGGCCAGCACGCGTGCGCCGGCATCCGCATCGGCCACCTTCACCGAGAACAGCTGCGCGTCGCGCAGCAGGTGGCCGATCGCGTTGCGGGTGTTCTGCATGTCATCGATCAGCAGCACCCGCGTGTCGGCCGGCAGGCGCTGGCGCAGCTCGGCATCGAGCAGCGGCTGCGGCGTGGCCTGCGACACCTTCAGCGGCACTTCGATCCAGCCGGTGGTGCCCTTGCCGTATTCGCTGTCCACGCCGATGCGGCCACCCATCAGCTGCACCAGGCGCCGCGAGATCGTCAGGCCCAGGCCGGTGCCGCCGTACTTGCGGCTGGTGGAGGTGTCGGCCTGCTCGAAGGCCTCGAAGATGCGCGACAGCTGCTCGGGCGTCATGCCGATGCCGGTGTCGGTGACCTCAAAGCGCAGCCAGGTGCCCTCGGGGCGCGTGGCCAGTGCGCGCACCTTCAGCGTGATCGATCCGGACTCGGTGAACTTCACCGAGTTGCTGGCGAAGTTCAGCAGCACCTGCCCCAGGCGCAGCAGGTCGCCGTTGAGCACCGGCGGCACGCCGTCGGTGTCGATCACCAGCTCGAGGTTGCGGCCCCGCGCGCGTTCGACGATCAGCGAGAACACATAGTCCACCACCTGCTCGATGCGGAAGTCCGCCATCTCCAGGCGCAGCTTGCCGGCCTCGATCTTCGACAGGTCGAGGATGTCGTTGATGATGTCCAGCAGGTGGCGCGCCGCGGTGGTGATCTTGCCCACCTGGTCGAGCTGGCGCGGGTCGTGCAGGCTGCGCCCGAGCAGGTGCGCCAGGCCCAGGATCGCGTTCATCGGCGTGCGGATCTCGTGGCTCATGTTGGCCAGGAAGTCGCTCTTCGCGCGGTTGGCCTGATCGGCCGCCTCGCGCGCAGCCACCAGGTCGTTGTTCGCCTTGGTCAGCGCCGCGGTGCGCACCTGCAGCAGCTCTTCCATGCGGGTGCGGTGCTGCTCGAGTTCTTCGGTGTTGCGCTTGATCTCCGAGATGTCTTCGAAGATGCCGATGTAGTGGGTGATGCGCCCCTGGTCGTCGCGCAGCGCCGCCAGGCTCAGCCATTCGTTGTAGATGTGGCCGTCGCTCGCGAGGCTGCGCACCTCGCCCTCCCAGCGGCCAAACTTCTGCACCGCCTCGAGCATGTTGGCCATGAACAGCCGGTTGCTCGCGTCGCGGCGCAGCAGCGTGATCGAGTGGCCCGCCACGTCGTCCAGCGTGTAGCCGGTGATGCGGGTGAAGGCCGCGTTGATGTGTAAAAAGCGCAGCTGGTCGTCGGCGACCATGATGCCGTCGCGGCTCTCTTCATAGATGCGGCTGAACAGCCGCAGTTGCGCGTGGCGCGACTGCAGGTCCGACATCAGCGAGGCCAGCGTGCGCGCGAATTCGGTGATCTCGCCCTGCCCCGGCGGCACGGGGATGGCGCCGCTCATGTCGTTGTGGCGGATGCGCTCGGTCGCGGCGGTCAGGTGCACCAGCGGGCGCAACTGGCGGTTGAGCACGAACCACATCATCCCGCCGAACAGCGCCACCACCGACACACCGATCGCCGCCAGCAGCGTGATCAGTTCATTGGCTGCGGCAAACACTTCGCCGGAGGGCCGGCGCGCAGCCACCACCCAGTCGAGCTGGCGGGCCACGGCCGAGCCGGCCGCCGGCACCACCGCAGTGAGGTAGCTGCCGCCGTCGGGCCAGGCGCGTTCGCGGGCGGCATCGCCTTCGGCACGCGCGGCCTTCAGCCAGTCGACCATGTTGTTGGCCGGCGCGTCCTTCATGCCGCTGGCCGCGCGGATGCGGCCCTCGCGGTCCAGCAGCACCAGGCCGATGCGCTCGGCCGATGCGCGGTTCTCGAGTTCGCCGCGCACCTCGGTGAGCCAGCGCGTGTCCATCTCGGCCACGATCGCGCCGCTGCGGCGCGCTTCGGTGCCCAGCGGCAGCCGGATCGCAAGGCTGCCCTGCGGCAAGGTGGCCACGCGGGCCGCCGAAGGCGACACCGCACCCGCTGGTGCGGGCGCTTGGGCGGCGGCATTGCCGCCCGAGACCAGGGAGATCACCACCGCCGGCGTGGTGGACGGCTCGCCGGCAGACGCAAGCACCGCTCCGCCCTCGTTGACCACCGCCACCCACTTGAGATGCAGGTCGGCGCGGCGCATCGATTCCAGCGCCGCAGTGCGTGCCGGCACCGAGGCGGCCGGGTCGCGCAGCGCATCGACCTCCGAGGCCAGCCGCAGTTGGGTCACATGCTCGCCCAGCTGGCGCTCCAGTCGCGCGGCCACGCGCTGCGCATTCAGGCTCAGGATGGCGCCCTGGTCCCGCGCCGTCTGATCCCGCACCACCGTGCGCGTGACATAACCGGCGGCGACCACGGCCAGCACGCCAAACACGCACAACGCCAGCGTGAGCCTGGCTTTCAGGCTTAAATTTCCGAGCATTCCGGCATGTTACAGGCGACCGCGCAGTTTCCTAATTTGTAACAAGTCGGGATGCACGGATACCACAAGGCGAGGGCGCCGCGCGCCCGGCCCGACGCAGCGCTTGCGCGGGGTCATCCTTGAAAACCGGCCGACATGCCTTATCATTAGCACTCGCCCGAGATGAGTGCTAACAGGCCCGGCCATCCCTCCTCAGGGGGCCCCTGAGTGCACCGCCCGGGCCGTTTTGACGGCGTCCGCCCCTGCGCGCGACGCCTGGTCATTCAACCTGTTCAACCTTGGAGATGCAATGAAACTTCGTCCCCTGCACGATCGCGTGATCGTCAAGCGCCTCGAAAACGAGACCAAGACCGCCTCGGGCATCGTGATCCCCGACAACGCCGCCGAGAAGCCCGACCAGGGCGAGGTGCTGGCCGTCGGCCCGGGCCGCAAGAACGACAAGGGTGAGGTCTCCCCGGTGGGCGTGAAGGTCGGCGACCGCGTCCTGTTCGGCAAGTACAGCGGCCAGACCGTCAAGGTCGACGGCGACGAGCTGCTCGTGATGAAAGAAGAAGACCTCTTCGCGGTCGTCGAGAAGTAATTGCTGCTGCGCGGCTCACATGCGGCGTTGGGCGGTGCTCGCCATCCTCATGACCTTTGAGGTCACTCCGGTGGCTGCGCTCCGTCCGCCTTGCCTCTGAGCCGCTCGCGACGCAATTCCTTTCCCGACTCAGTCCCCTATTTCGGAACTTCGCTTTTTTGGAGAAACAAACATGGCAGCAAAAGACGTAGTGTTTGGCGGTGATGCCCGTGCGCGTATGGTCGAGGGTGTGAACATCCTGGCCAACGCAGTCAAAGTGACCCTGGGCCCCAAGGGCCGCAACGTGGTGCTCGAGCGTTCGTTCGGCGCGCCCACCGTCACCAAGGACGGTGTGTCGGTCGCCAAGGAGATCGAGCTCAAGGACAAGCTGCAGAACATGGGCGCGCAGATGGTCAAGGAAGTCGCTTCCAAGACCTCTGACAACGCCGGTGACGGCACCACCACCGCCACCGTGCTGGCCCAGGCCATCGTGCGCGAAGGCATGAAGTACGTGGCCGCCGGCATGAACCCGATGGACCTGAAGCGCGGCATCGACAAGGCGGTCACCGCCCTGATCGAGCAGCTCAAGAAGGCTTCCAAGCCCACCACCACCAGCAAGGAAATTGCACAGGTCGGCTCGATCTCTGCCAACAGCGACACCTCCATCGGCGAGATCATCGCCAACGCGATGGACAAGGTCGGCAAGGAAGGCGTGATCACCGTTGAAGACGGCAAGTCGCTGAACAACGAGCTGGACGTCGTCGAAGGCATGCAGTTCGACCGCGGCTACCTGTCGCCCTACTTCATCAACAACCCCGAGAAGCAGTCCGCGATCCTGGACAACCCGTTCGTGCTGCTCTACGACAAGAAGATCAGCAACATCCGTGACCTGCTGCCCACGCTGGAAGCCGTGGCCAAGGCCGGCCGTCCGCTGCTGATCATTGCCGAAGAGGTCGAGGGCGAGGCGCTGGCCACCCTGGTGGTCAACACCATCCGCGGCATCCTGAAGGTCGTGGCCGTCAAGGCGCCTGGCTTCGGCGACCGCCGCAAGGCCATGCTGGAAGACATCGCCATCCTGACCGGCGGCAAGGTCATCGCCGAAGAAGTGGGCCTGACGCTCGAGAAGGTCTCGCTGGCTGATCTGGGCCAGGCAAAGCGCGTCGAAGTGGCGAAAGAGAACACCACCATCATCGACGGCGCCGGCGCTGCGGGCGACATCGAGGCGCGTGTCAAGCAGATCCGCGTTCAGATCGAAGAAGCCACCTCCGACTACGACCGCGAGAAGCTGCAAGAGCGCGTGGCCAAGCTGGCCGGCGGCGTGGCCGTCATCAAGGTCGGTGCGGCCACCGAAGTCGAGATGAAAGAGAAGAAGGCCCGCGTGGAAGACGCGCTGCACGCCACACGCGCTGCGGTGGAAGAAGGCATCGTGGCCGGTGGTGGCGTGGCGCTGCTGCGTGCCCGCCAGGCCGCTGGCGAGATCAAGGGCGACAACCCCGACCAGGACGCCGGCATCAAGCTGGTGCTCAAGGCGATCGAGGCCCCGCTGCGCGAGATCGTCTACAACGCCGGTGGCGAGCCGAGCGTGGTGGTCAACGCCGTGCTGAGTGGCAAGGGCAACCACGGCTTCAACGCGGCCAACGACACCTACGGCGACATGATCGAGATGGGCATCCTGGACCCGACCAAGGTGACCCGCACCGCGCTGCAGAACGCCGCGTCGGTCGCTTCGCTGATGCTCACCACCGAGTGCATGGTGGCCGAGGCGCCGAAGGACGAGGCACCGGCTGCAGGCGGCATGCCCGGCGGCATGGGTGGCATGGGCGGCATGGACATGTAATCGTCCAGAGCCCCTCGCTCGTGAAAAAGGCCGCTGCGAAGCGGCCTTTTTCTTTGGGTGACATGCTGTGCAGCGCGTGGATGCCCTTGCGTCAGCCGCGAAGCCGGGCGATCAGTTGCGCGGTCGACGCATCCACGCCGCCGGTGTCGCCTGAGGCCAGCCGCTGCGCGATGTCCTGCGCAATCACCTTGCCCTGCTCCACGCCGAACTGATCGAAGCTGTTGATGCCCCACAGCGCGCCGCAGCAGGCGGTGCGGTGCTCGTACAGGGCCAGCAGCGCGCCGAGCGCCTGCGGCGTCAGTGCGTCGAGCAGCACGAAAAGGCTGGGCCGGCCCGGCGGCATTGCGCGGTGGGCGTCACTGCCGCCCTGCCCTTCAAGCGTCGCGCGGGCCTGCGCCAGCGCGTTGGCCAGCAGCTGCGCATGATGCCCCGGCAAATCGTGCGCGGCTTCACGCACTGCGATGAACTCCACCGGGATCAGATCGGTGCCCTGGCGCAGCATCTGGAAGAACGCATGCTGCCCATCCGTACCCGGTGCACCCCAGATCACCGGCGCGGTGTCGTAGGCCACCGGCTCGCCGTGCATGTCCACACGCTTGCCGTTGCTCTCCATCTCGAGCTGCTGCAGCCACGCCGGCAGGTGCTGCAGCCCCGCGTGGTACGGCGCGATGTTGCGGCTGGCGCAGCCGAGGAAGTTGCGGTACCAGATGTCGAGCAAGGCCAGGCGCACCGGCAGGTTGTTCTGCAGCGGCGCCTGCGCAAAGTGCCCGTCCATCGCGTGCGCGCCAGCCAGCAGCGCGCGAAAGGCGTCGGCTCCGGCAGCCATCGCCACTGGCAGGCCGATCGCCGACCACAGCGAGAAGCGGCCACCCACCCAGTCGCGAAATCCGAAGGTGCGGGCGATGCCTAACGCGCGTGCTGCAGCGATGTTTGTTGTCAGGCCCACAAACTGACGCGCCACATCGTTGCCGCCGCGCGCGGCATACCAGTCGAGCGCCGAGCGGGCGTTGGCCATGGTCTCGGCAGTGCCGAACGACTTGGAGGCCACGATGAACAGCGTGTTGTGCACCGGCAGGTCACGCAACACGGCATCCAGCGCGTGCCCATCCACATTCGACACAAAGTGCATGCGCAGCTGCGGCGGCGCAAACGCCTGCAGCGCTACGCAGGCCATGCGTGGCCCGAGGTCGGACCCGCCGATGCCCAGGTGCACCACATCGGTGATGGACGCATCGGCGAGCACCTGCTCGGCGTAGGCCAGCATCGCATCCAGCGTGGCGTGCACTTCGGCCGCATCCGGGTCAGTCGATGCGCCAGCGGGCGCACGCAGCAGCCAGTGCTTGGCCGAGCGGCCTTCGGTGGTGTTGACCGGCTCGCCTGACAGGAAGGCGTCGCGCCACGCCTGCAGCCCGCAGTCGCGCGCCAGCGCCAGCAAGGCGTCGCTGGCTGCGTCGTCGACGAGCGACTTGGACGCGTCGACGAACACACCCGCCGCCTCAAAGCTCAGCCGCGCTGCGCGGCCGGGGTCGCTTGCGAAGGCCGCACGCAGGTCAAAGCGGGGGGCGGATTCATCCTGCCCATGCCCTGGGGCAAACCGCGCGGCGTGGCGCTGCAGCTCAGCCCAGGCCGGGGTGCGGTCGCAGCGGGGGCGATGACGCCAGTCCATGAATTTGCGTTGAAGGGTGAATGCGGCTCAGGCCGCCTGCATCAGCTGCTCGAGCTTGATGGCGTCGGCCACAAAGGCGCGGATGCCTTCGGCCAGCTTCTCGGTGGCCATCGCATCCTGGTTCAGCGCAAAGCGGAAGGCGGCTTCGTCGTATTCGACATGCTCGACGCTGCGGGCGCGCGCGGCGTCGGCGTCCAGATGGCGTTGCACCGGCGCGCTGCTGTCGGCCAGCTGCGCCAGCAATTCAGGGCTGATCGTCAGCAGGTCGCAGCCGGCCAGCGCCAGCACCTGGCCGGTGTTGCGAAAGCTCGCGCCCATCACCTCGGTCGCAATGCCGAAGTGCTTGTAGTAATCAAAGATCTGCCGCACCGACTTCACGCCCGGGTCGTTCACGCCCGCGTTCGCCGCTTCGTCCCAGGCGCTGCCGGCCGACTTCTTGTACCAGTCGTAGATGCGGCCTACGAAGGGCGAGATCAGCTGCACCTTGGCCTGCGCACAGGCCACCGCCTGGCAAAACGAGAACAGCAGCGTGAGGTTGGTGCGGATGCCGCGCTGCTCGAGCAGGGCCGCCGCCTGGATGCCCTCCCAGGTAGAGGCCACCTTGATCAGCACGCGGTCCACCGGCACGCCCTCGGCCTGGTACAGCCCGATGATGCGCTCGGCCCGCGCGCGGGTGGCTTCCGTATCGAAGCTCAGCCGCGCATCGACCTCGGTGGACACGCGGCCCGGAATCACGCGCAGTATCTCGCAGCCAAAGCGCACCAGCAGCCGGTCCATCACCTCGTCCAGCGGCGCCTTGCGAAAGCGTGCCACCGTATCGGCCATCAGCGGCTGGTACTCGGGCTTCTGCACCGCCTTGAGGATGAGCGACGGGTTGGTGGTCGCGTCCTGCGGGCGGAACTGGGCCAGCTGCCGGAAGTCGCCGGTGTCGGCCACCACCGTGGTGAACTGCTTGAGCGCGTCGAGTTGGTTCATGCGCGGGATTATCCCGCGGCACAATGGCGTCGCCCTGTCATCGCTGCTGCCATCCATGACCCGCGTCGCACCCCCGCAAACCAACCGGCGCCGCCTGCTGCTTGGCGCGGCGGCGGGCGCCCTGCTGCCCTTCCCGGCGCAGACCCAGCCTGCCTTTCCCTCGCGGCCGCTTCGCATCGTGGTGCCCTTCGGTGCCGGCGGCGTGGCCGACCTGACCGCGCGTGCGGTGGCGCAGCCGCTGGGCGAAGCACTGGGCCAGCCGGTGGTGATCGACAACCGGCCAGGCGCTGGCGGCGTGGTGGCCGGCGAGATGGTGGCGCGGGCCGAGGCGGATGGGCACACCCTGCTGCTGATGTCCAACGCCACCGCGGTGAGCGCCGGGCTGTTCAAGTCGCTGCCCTTCAACCCGCGCACCGACTTTGCGCCGGTGTCGCTGCTGGGCACGTTTGACATCGCGATCGTGGTGCCCGAGTCCTCGCCGCACCGCAGCCTGCGCGATCTGCTGGAGTTCGGCCGCGCCAACCCCTACAAGCTCAACATCGGCAGCATCAACGTGGGCAGCACGCAGCATCTGGCGGCCACGCTGTTCTGCACCCAGGCCAACCTGCCGGCGCAGGTGGTGCCCTACAACGGCACGCCGGCGGTGCTGAATGCGCTGCGTGGCGGCCAGCTGGATGCGGCGGTGGAGATCCTCGGGCCGCTCAAGCCGCAAATCGCCGCGCGTGCGGTGCGGCTGCTGGCGGTGATGGGCGAGCAACGCAACGCCGACTTTGCGCAGGTGCCCGCCGCGCGCGAGCTGCCGGGCCTGAGCAGCTTCAACGTGTCGTCGTGGAATGCGCTGGCCGCACCGGGCAGGACACCGGCCGCCGCCATCGATCGCCTGCAGCGCGACACCGCGCGCCTGCTGGCCACGCCCGAGATGCGCGCCAAGCTGGCCGGCTTCAACGTGAAGGCGCAAGCCAGCACGCCCGCGCAACTGGCACAGCTGCTCGACAGCGAGATTCGCCGCTGGAGCGGTGTGATCGAGTCCGCCAGCATACCGAAGCAGTAGCCATGCGGACGCGGGTTCGCCTGCATCAGGCCCGCATCTGCGATGTGCGTGCCACGTGCGCTACCATGAGTGATGGCCAGCGCGGGCGCTTCGTGAGCGCCTGCGCCGGTCATGTCTTGACTTCGTCTTTCAAGGAGAAGGTGCGATGCTTGGGCGTTTTTCGCGAGGTTTGATGGTCATGGCATTCGCTGCGGCATCTGCCGCGCATGCCCAGTCGCAAGCGGGCGATTATCCCAATCGCCCCATCAAGGTCATCGTTCCGTTCTCGCCCGGGGGCGCTGTCGACGGCCCCATGCGGGCGGTTGCCGAGCAGCTGGGCCGGCGCCTGAAGCAGCAGGTCATTGTGGAGAACCGGCCCGGGGCTGGTGCGACCATCGGATCGGAACTGGTTGCAAAGGCACCCGCCGACGGCTACACGCTGCTTCTGGCCTCGCAGACCAATGCGATCAGCGCCTCGCTGTACCCCAAGCTCAACTTCGCGCCGATCGATGACTTTGTGGGCATCTCGCTCATCGCCCGCGAGCCGGGCGTGCTGGTGGTGCATCCGTCCGTTGCAGCGAACAGCGTGGCAGAACTGATCGCACTGGCCAAGGCAAAGCCGGGGCAAATCAACTACGCGTCTTCCGGCAACGGCAGCGGCCAGCACCTGTTTGCCGCGATGTTCACCTCGATGGCCGGCATCAAGCTCACGCATGTGCCCTACAAGGGAAGCGGCCAAGCCACGACCGACCTGCTGGCAGGCACCGTCCCGATGGCCATTCCTGGCACCCAGGCGATGCTCAAGCACATCGCCGCCGGCAAGCTGCGTCCGCTGGCCACGACGGGCGTGACCCGCAGCAAGCAGCTTCCCAACGTGCCAACGCTCGCCGAGGCGGGGCTTGCAGGTTATTCGGCTTACGTATGGATGGGCCTGCTGGCGCCCAAGGGGACGCCCAAGCCCGTGATCGAACTGCTCAACAATGAACTCAAGGCGGTGATTGCCACGCCTGAACTGCAGAAATTCTTCAACGAAGCCGGCATGGAAGTGGTCGGGTCGTCCCCCGCCGACATGGACAGCTATTTCCGCGAAGAGCGGGACCGCTGGGCCCGAACCGTCCGGGAAACCGGCGCCAAGATTGATTGACAGAAAGACCTCAATGACCGCAAGTACCGTGACAGGCCAGGAGCACTGGACCACCAAAAAAACCGCTGATGGCGACGTCCGCCTGTTTCTCTGGGAGAAATACGTGGGCTCCCCCGAGGGCAAGCCGGCGGTGCTGTTCGTTCACGGGTCGTCCATGGCGTCGACGCCTACCTTCGACCTGAAGGTGCCCGGCCGCCCGCACTCCAGCGTGATGGACTGGTTTGCCGAGCGCGGCTTTGTCTGCTGGTGTGTCGACATGGAGGGCTACGGCCGCAGCAGCAAGCACCGCGACATCTTCTGCGACATCGCCAACGGTGCCGATGACCTGGCTGCCGCCACCGACTACATCCACGCCACGCGCGGCGTGCGCAGCTTCCTCACCTACGGCATCAGCTCGGGCGCCCTGCGCGCCGCGATGTTCGCCGAGCGCCATCCCGAGCGCGTGTCGCGCCTGGCGCTCGATGCCTTCGTCTGGACGGGCGCCGGTGCGCCCACCCTGGAGCAGCGGCGCAAGAAGCTGCCGGAGTTCACCGCCAACAAGCGCCGCCCGATCGACCGCAAGTTCGTCTACTCGATCTTCGAGCGCGACCACCCCGATTGCGCCGACCGCGCCACGGTCGACGCCTTTGCCGACGCCATCCTGGCACTCGACGACTCCATGCCCAATGGCACCTACATCGACATGTGCTCGAAATTGCCGGTGGTCAACCCGGAAAAGATCACCGTGCCGACGCTTGTGATGCGCGGGCAGTTCGACGGCATTGCGTCCATGCAGGACCTGATCGACTTCTTCGTGAAGCTGCCGTCAGCGGACAAGCAGTTCACGGTGATGAACGGCATCTCGCACGCGAGCTTCCAGCAGAAAAACTATCTGATGTGCTATCAGATCCTGCACGCGTACTTCACCCAGCCGGCGCCCGCGTACACCAGCAGCGGGCACTGAGCGCAGCGCAGCGTTTTAAATCCGCCCTTCCTCCACCGCGTGGCAAGCCACGCGGATGCCCTGCAGCACCTGCAGTTGCGGGCGTTCTGCCTTGCAGCGGGCATTGGCGTGCGGGCAGCGCGGATGGAAGGCACAGCCGCTGGGCGGGTTCAGCGGGTTGGGCACCTCGCCTTGCACCGGCGTGCGCGCGCGGCCGGTGTCGTGCATCTTGGGGATGGCGTCCAGCAGCATGCGGGTGTACGGATGCCGCGGCTGCGAGAACAACGCGTGCTTGGGCGCCACCTCGACCAGCCGGCCCAGGTACATCACGCCCACCTGGTCGCTCACGTGGCGTACCACCGCCAGGTTGTGCGAGATGAACAGATAGGTGAGGCCCTGCTTGCGCTGCAGGTCCTTCATGATGTTGAGCACCTGCGCCTGCACCGACACGTCCAGCGCGCTGGTGGGCTCGTCACACACCAGAAACTCGGGCTCGGTAGCCAGGGCCCGCGCGATGCTGATGCGCTGGCGCTGCCCGCCGCTGAACTGGTGCGGGTACTTCACCATGTCCAGCGGGCTCAGGCCCACTGACTGCAGCAGCTGGCCCACCCGTTCCTTGAGCTGCGCGCCGTCGGTCAGGATGCCGTGCTCGCGCAGCGGCTCGGCGATGATGTCCTCCACCACCCAGCGCGGGTTCAGGCTCGCGTACGGGTCCTGGAAGATCATCTGGATGCGGCGCCGCAGCTTGCGGCCTTCGGGCGTCTTGAAGGCGGCGTGCGCGTCCTGGCCGTCGAAGGTGAAGCCGCCGCGTGTGGGCGCGTACAGGCCCACCAGCAGCCGCGCCACGGTGCTCTTGCCGCAGCCCGATTCGCCCACCAGCGCCAGCGTCTGGCCCTTCTCGATCTCGAAGCTCACGCCGTCCACCGCATGCAGCAACTGGCGCGGCTTGCGCTCGATCACCCGGTTGAGCCACGGCGCAGACACATCGAAGGTGCGTGCCAGGTCGTGCGCCTGCACCAGCGCCGTGGAAGCGTTGGCGGTGCTCATCGCGCCACTCCTGCGTGCATGTCGTGCAGCCAGCAGGCCGCGCGCGTGGCCGATGCCGTCATCAGCTCGGGGCGCTCGCTCAGGCAGCGGTCAAACGCCTTGGGGCAGCGCGGGTTGTAGGCGCAGCCCTTCGGGATGGCGTTCAGGCGCGGCATGGCGCCGTCGATCTGGTTCAGGCGATCGCGGTCGCTGTCCATGTCGGGGATGGAGGCCATCAGGCCCGCCGTGTAGGGGTGCGCAGGCTGGTTGATCACCTCGTGCACCGGGCCGATCTCGGCCACGCGGCCGGCATACATCACCGCCACGCGGTCACAGGTTTCGGCAATCACGCCCATGTCGTGGGTGATCAGCATGACCGCGGCACCGCGGTCGCGGCAGATGCGCTTGAGCAGCGAGATGATCTGCGCCTGGATCGACACGTCGAGCGCGGTGGTCGGCTCGTCGGCAACGATCAGCTTGGGCTCGGCGGCCAGGGCCAGCGCAATCACCACGCGCTGGCGCATGCCGCCCGAAAACTGGTGCGGGTAGTGGTCGATGCGCTCGGCCGCCGCGGGAATGCCGGTGTCTTCCAGCAGGCCGATGGCGCGCTTGCGGGCCTCGTCCGGGGTGACCTGCAGGTGCGTCTGGATCGTCTCGGTGATCTGCCGGCCCACGGTGTACAGCGGGTTCAGCGAGGTCAGCGGGTCCTGGAAGATCGCGCCGATGCGTCGGCCGCGGATGTGGCGCATCTGCTCATACGGCAGGTTGTCGATGCGCTGGCCTTCGAGCCTGATCTCGCCGGAGGCGATGCGCCCGGGCGGCTCGAGCAGGCCGATGATGGCCGCGCCAGTGAGCGACTTGCCGGCGCCCGATTCGCCCACCACGCCGAGCACCTCGCCGGGCGCGATCGAAAACGAGATGTGGTCCAGCGCGCGCAGCGTGCCGCGGCGCGAGGGGAACTCGACCACCAGGTCCTTGACTTCAAGCAGGCTCATGAGGGTCGGGCTTCAGCGCAGGCGCGGGTTGAGTGCGTCGCGCAGCCAGTCGCCCAGCAGGTTCACGCTCAGCGCGATCAGGATCAGCATCAGGCCGGGGAACACGGTGATCCACCATTCCCCGGAGAACAGGTAGTCGTTGCCCACGCGGATCAGCGTGCCCAGCGACGGCGAGGTGGGCGGCACGCCCACGCCCAGGAAGCTCAGCGTGGCCTCGGTGATGATGGCGGTGGCCACCTGGATGGTGGCGAGCACCAGCACCGGCCCCAGCACGTTGGGCAGCACATGGCGCAGCATGATGCGCGAGGGCGCCACGCCGGTCACGCGCGCGGCCTGCACGTATTCCTTGTTGCGCTCCACCAGCGTGGAGCCGCGCACCGTGCGCGCGTACTGCACCCAGCCGGTGAGCGTGATCGACAGGATCAGCACGCCAAACGCCACCGACTCGTGCGCATTGGGGAACAAGGCGCGCCCCACGCCGGCAATCAGCAGCGCCACCAGGATGGCGGGGAAGCTCAGCATCACGTCGCACAGGCGCATGAGCAGCGTGTCGACCCAGCCGCCGCGAAAGCCCGCCAGCAGCCCGAGCGACACGCCGATCATCACCGACAGCGCCACCGACACCAGCCCCACCACCAGCGAGATGCGCGCGCCGTACATCAGCGCCGACAGGATGTCGCGGCCCTGGTCGTCGGTGCCCAGCAGGTACTTGGACGAACCTTCGGCCGACCACGCCGGCGGCAGCCGCGCGTCGCTCAGCTCCAGCGTGGCCAGGTCAAACGGGTTGTGCGGCGCGATCCAGTTGGCAAATACCGAGCAGAAGACGCAGATGAGCGCGACCGTCGCGGCCGCCATCGCCACCGGTGAGGTGCGAAAGCTGTAGCCGACGTCGCTGTCAAGCCAGCGGCGAACCAGGTTCATCACGTTGCCTCGGGGTTGTGAGCGCTCTTCTGCCGGTGTCGCGTCACTTCACGCTCATCCACTTGAACGGCATCATGTTGTCGGCCAGCTGGACCAGCTCGACGTTCTTGGCCACGCCCCAGGCCAGCGCCTGCTGGTGCAGCGGAATGTGGCCGATGTCGTCCTGATGGATCTTGAAGGCCTCGCGGATCATCGCGTCGCGCTTGGCCTTGTCGGTCTCGGACTGCACGCGGGCGGTCAGCTCGTCCACCTTGGGGCTGCAGTAGCTGCCCAGGTTGAACTGGCCGGCACCCTTGTCGTCCACGCAGCGCATGATGGCGTTGAGCACGTTGTGCGCGTCGTAGGTGGCCGGCGTCCAGCCCAGCAGGTAGAAGCTGGTGTCGCGCTTGAGGATCTTCGGGAAGTAGGTGCCCTTGGTCTCGGCCTGCAGGTTCACCTTCACGCCGATGCGCGCGAGGTTGGCCGACACCGCCTGGCAGATCTCGCCGTCGTTCACGTAGCGGTCGTTCGGGCAGTTCATCGTCACCTCGAAGCCGTTCGGATAGCCGGCATCGGCCAGCAGCTTCTTGGCGGCGTCCACGTTGTGCGGCAGGCGGGTGTTCATGTCGGCAAAGAAGCCGTTGACGCCCGGGCCGACCATCAGCGCGGTGGGGTTCGAGGCGCCGCGCATCACGGTGCGCTTGATGCCTTCGATGTCGATGGCCTGGAAGAAGGCCTGGCGCACGCGCTTGTCCTTGAACGGGTTCTTGCCCTTCACGCTCGAATACAGCAACTCGTCGCGCTTCTGGTCCATGCCCAGGAAGATGGTGCGCAGCTCCGGGCCCTGCAGCACGCGCGCGTTGGCGCTGGCGTTGATGCGGGCGACGTCCTGCACCGGCACCGGCTCCATCACGTCGATCTGGCCCGACAGCAGCGCGGCCACGCGGGTGGCGTCGTTGCCGATCGGCGTGTAGACGACTTCAGTCACGTTGCCCTCGATCTTGCCGCCCCACCAGTTGGGGTTGAGCTTGAAGGTGGTCTTCACGTTCGGCTGGCGCTCGCCCAGGGTGAAGGGGCCCGTGCCGTTGGCCTTGAACGATGCGGCGTTCTCCACGCCCTTGCGGCGGTCCACCGGGATGGTGGCCTTGTTGTCCTCGCACCACTTCTTGCTCATGATCATGAGCAGCGGCATGTTCTCCGAGAAGATCGGATTTGGCGCGCTGGTCTCCACCTCGACGGTGAAGTCGTTGACCTTGCGCACTTCCTTCACGCCGTTGACATAGCTCTTCATGTCCGAGCCCTCGCCAGCCGCACGCGCGAACGAGAACACCACGTCATCGGCGGTGAAGGGCGTGCCGTCATGGAAGCGCACGTTGCGGCGCAGCTCGAAGCGCCACACGGTGGGCGAGGTCTGGCGCCAGCTGGTGGCCAGCCCCGGCTGCAGCTCGAGGTTCTTGCCGCGGGTCAGCAGGCCCTCGTAGACGTTGTTGGTCACGCTCAGCTGCAGCGACTCGTTGAGCGAGTGCGGGTCCATCGACAGGGCGTCGCCCTGGTTGCCGATGCGCAGGGTCTTGGCCTGCGCCAGCGTTGCACCGGCCAGCAGCGCAACGGCGGCCAGCGCGAGAACGGATTTGCTGCGGATCGTCATGGAGTTCTCCTCGTTGAAAAAAGGACAGGTGAAAACAGGCAGTCAGGCCGGCATCAGGCCGCCTGCACGGCAAGCGCCTGCTCGACCAGGCTTGCGTGCAGCGCAGCGCCCAGCGGCAGGATGTCGTCGTTGAAATCGTAGCGGCTGTTGTGCAGGAAGGCGCCCTCGCGGCCGCCCTGGCCCACGCGCATGTAGCAGCCGGGCTTTTCCTGCAGCATGAACGAAAAGTCTTCGCCGCCCATGCTGGGGGGCATGTTGCGGATCACGCGCTCTTCGCCCACCAGCATCGCGGCCACGTCGCTTGCGAAGCGCGCCTCGCGCGCGGTGTTCACGGTGGCGGGGTACACCCGCTCGTACAGCAGCTCGCCCCGGGCGCCAAAGCCCGCAGACACCGACTCGACCAGTGCGCGCAGGCGCTGCTCGATCAGGTCCTGGATATCGGCGCGGTAGCTGCGCACCGTGCCCACCAGCGTGACGGTGCCGGGGATGACGCTCATCGCGCCCGGGTTGCCGCCCTGCATCGAGCAGATGCTCACCACCGCCTGGTCGATCGCGCTGACGTTGCGCGCCACGATGCTCTGCGCTGCGGTGATGATGTGCGCAGCCACCAGCACCGGGTCGGTGCAGTTGTGCGGCCGTGCGCCGTGGCCGCCCTTGCCGGTGATGGTGATCTGGATCTTGTCCACCGCCGCCTGCATCGGGCCGGGCGTGATGCCGATCAGGCCGGCCTCGGTCTCGGGCGAGTTGTGGATGGCGTAGACCTCGTCGCAGGGAAAGCGCTGGAACAGGCCGTCTTGCATCATTGCGCGGGCGCCGGCGTAGCCCTCTTCGCCGGGCTGGAAGATCAGCACCGCGGTGCCGGCGAAGTTGCGGGTTTCGGCGAGGTAGCGCGCAGCGCCGATCAGCATGGCGGTGTGGCCGTCGTGGCCGCAGCCATGCATCAGGCCGGGCTTGCACGAGCGCCAGCCAAAGTCGTTGAGCTCGGCCATCGGCAACGCGTCCATGTCGGCGCGCAGGCCGATCATCTTGCGCTGCGCATCGGCCGGCGCCGCCTGGCGCCCGCGCACCACCGCCACCACGCCGGTCTTGCCCAGGCCGGTGTGGATCTCGTCCACGCCGCAGGCCTTCAGTGCCTCCTGCACGCGGCCCGAGGTGTAGACCTCTTCAAATCCGAGCTCGGGATTCTGGTGCAGGTCGCGGCGAAACGCGGTGAGCTCCGGGTGGTACTGCGCGATCTGCGCGAACGCGCGGCCACCGGCCTTCAGTCGGGGGGCGAGCATCTCAGTGGCCCCCGGCCTTGCCCACGCGCAGGCGCGGATCGACAGCAAAGTACAGCAGGTCAACGATGAGGTTGATCACCACGAAGATCAGCGCGATCAGGCACAGGTAGGCCGCCATCACCGGGATGTCGGCGAAGGTGACCGCCTGGATGAACAGCAGGCCCATGCCCGGCCACTGGAACACCGTCTCGGTGATGATGGCAAAGGCGATCAGGCCACCGAGCTGCAGCCCGGTGATGGTCATCACCGGCACCAGCGTGTTCTTCAGCGCATGGCCGAAGTGGATGGCGCGGTTGGACAGGCCGCGGGCGCGGGCGAACTTGATGTAGTCGGTGCGCAGCACTTCCAGCATTTCGGCGCGCACCAGCCGCATGATCAGGGTGAGCTGGAACACCGCCAGCGTGGTGGCCGGCAGCACGATGTGGTGCCAGCCCTTGGCTGTCATCAGCCCGCTGCTCCACCAGCCGATCTTCACCACGTCGCCGCGCCCGAAGCTCGGGAACCAGCCCAGCGTCACCGCAAACAGCAGGATCAGCAGGATGCCGATCAGGAAGGTGGGCAGCGACACGCCCAGCAGCGAGATCGTCATGAACACCTGGCTGAGGAAGGTGCCGCGGCGCAGCGCTGCGTACACGCCCATCGGAATGCCGATCATGAGCGCCATGCCGGCCGCCACCAGCGCCAGCTCCAGCGTGGCCGGGAAGCGCTCGGCAATCAGCCGCGACACCTTGGCGCCTTGCCGCAGGCTCAGGCCGAATTCGCCTTGCGCCGCGTTGGCCAGGAAGTGCCCGAACTGCACGAAGAAGGGCTGGTCCAGCCCGAGGTCTGCGCGCAGCTCGCGGATCTGCTCGGGCGTGGCGTCCTGACCCAGCAGGAACACCACCGGGTCGCCCACATACTGGAACAGCAGGAAGGCGATGAAGGCCACGGTGACCATGACCACCATCGCCTGGATCAGGCGCTGCAGGACGAAAGCGAGCATCAGGCGCTCAGTTCACCTTGATCAGGCGCCAGTCAAGGCGGTTGTCGGCGCGGTGCACCACCTCGATGTTCTTCTTCATCGCCCACGGAATGATCTGGTTGTGCAGCGGAATGTGCGACACGGTGTCGTTGGACAGCTGCAGGCCCTCGGTCAGCAGGCGGTTGCGCACCAGCAGGTCGGTCTCGGTCTTCACCCGGTCGACGATGTAGTCCATGCGCTGGTTGCTGTAGCGGCCCACGTTGTAGTTGCCGTCGCCGCCGGTGCCCACGCTGCGCGTGAGCGACTGCAGGCTGTACAGCGCGTCAAAGGTCGGCACGCCCCAGCCCAGCATGTAGATGCTGGCCTCGTAGCGCTGGATCATCGGGAAGTAGGTCACCAGCGGCTGGGTGCGCAGCTTGGCGCGCACGCCCACGCGGGCCCACATGGCGGTGATGGCCTGGCAGATCTCTTCGTCGTTGATGTAGCGGTTGTTCGGGCAGGCAAAGTCCACCTCGAAGCCGTTGGGGTAGCCGGCTTCGGCCAGCAGCTTCTTCGAGGCTTCCTGGTCAAACGGCATGCGCTGGTGCACCTTCTCGGTCCACCCGGCCACCTGCGGCGCGACCAGTGTGCCGGTGGGCTGGCTCAGGCCGCGCATGGTCACGCGGTTCAGGCTGGCGCTGTCGATGGCCTGGTACAGCGCCTTGCGAACGCGCAGGTCTTTCAGCGGGTTCTTGCCCTTCACGTTGGAGCCGGGCAGTTCGTCGCGGAACTGGTCCATGCCGAGGAAGATGGTGCGGTTTTCCACGCCATCCATCACCTTGAGGTTGGCGTTGGCGCGCAGGCGCGGCAGGTCTTGCGGGCTCGGGTCGAGCACGAAGTCCACCTCACCGGACAGCAGCGCGGCAATGCGCGTGGCTTCGGCCTTGATCGGGGTGTAGACGATTTCGGTCACGTTGGTCGGGTTGTTGCCCCAGTAGTTGGGGTTGCGCACCAGCACCAGCTTCTGGTCGGGCTGCCATTCCTTGACCATGAAGGGGCCGGTACCCATCGCATTGCGGTGGGCAAAGGTCTCGTCCTTGGTGCGGATGTCCTTGGGCTCGGCAGAGCGGTTTTTCTCGGCCCAGGCCTTGCTCAGGATGCGCAGCTCGGTCAGCTGGTTGATCAGCACCGGGTTGGGGCCCTTGAGGATGATGTCGATGGTGTTGTTGTCCACCTTCACCACGCGGTCGATGCCCTGCGTGTAGATCTGGTAGTTGGAGGTGCGGGCCATCGCGCGGGTGATGGAGAACACCACGTCGTCGGCGGTCAGCGCCGAGCCGTCGCTGAACTTCACGCCCTGGCGCAGGGTAAAGCGCATCTGCGTGGGCGACAGTTCGCGCCAGCTGGTGGCCAGCTGCGGCTCGGCCTTGAAGGTATTGCTGTTGTAGTACACCAGCGCGTCGTAGATGGACGCGTGCACGCCGTTGCCCAGGGCGTTGTTTTGCGAATGGATGTCCAGGGTGGGAATGTCGCTGGCGCTGGACCACTTGAAGGTCTTGGCATGGGCCAGCGAGGTCAGGCCGAATGACAGCGCCACTGCGGCGCCGATGAAGGCGAGCTTGAGTTTCATGGATGCACTTCCGGCAAATCGAAACCCGCGAATATGCAACATTCCGTACCAAACCCGCCCTAGGCTTTCCCCTAAGGCCGTTTCGCTTGCGGGGTTACGGCTGTACCGCAGGCGCCGCCGGTGACTGCGCCGCTTCGGGCGGCAGCCAGCGCAGGGCGCCGTACCAGGCCCGCACCCGGGCGCGGGTGTTGTCGGCGTCGGTCATCAGCGCCACGCCCACCAGCGCGCCAGGGGGTTCGCCGAAGGCGCGTTCGTAGTCGGCGCGCACGTCGCGTTCGTAGTCGCGCCAGCGGCCCAGCGCACCGGCGCCCGATTCCAGCACCAGCTTGCGGATGCAGCTGGTGCGCGGGTTCTCGATCAGCGTGCCGGCCGGGCGGCGGTTGCACCACACATACATTAGCGTGGCGTAGGGCAGCGGCTCGCCGGTCAGCAGCTGAGACAGCTCCGACGCCGCCGCGTCGCGCGCCGAAAAGCGGCTGCGGTCGCCTTCGAAGGCCAGCACCACCCGCACGGGCGAGTCATCGCGATCGCGCGCGGCCATGTCGGCGTCGGCGATCAGCTGCTCCACCATCCACGACAGCTGAAGCCGCCCCAGACCGGCGGGCTCGATGCGCACCTGCCGCCGCAGCAGGCTGGCCGAGCCGTTGGCGGTGGCGGCAATCGCCTCGCGCCCCGCATGTTGCTGCGCCCGGTACGTGGTGGCCGCCTTGGTCGGCAGCAGCTGCGGCGACCAGGTGTCGCCAAAGGCCCGCACCGGCGCCGCGCGCACGGGGGCCGACGCCTGCCGGGCGGGATCAGCAGCCGCTGAATCGTCCGCACCATCGGCTGGAGCCAACACGGCGCAACCCGACAGCAACAAGGCCGCAGCCACCACCAGGGCAGCGTACAGGGGCGGACGTGCAGGCGGCTTTGGCATGGGGCGATGGGGACGGGAGCGGATACGGGACCGGGTACGGGCAGGGTGCGGCTACGGGTGCTTGGGCAGGGGCCAGGGCCGCTGCGGAAATGTAACGCCTTCACATGAAGGCGCGCGCGACGAGTGAACGGGCAATAAAAAACCCACCGTGTTGCCACGGTGGGTTTTTGCGGTTCAAACCGTCAGCTGGCGAGAGCCAGCGTCAGATCAGAACGAGTGGCGCATGCCGACTTCGAAACCGCGCGAGCTGCCGCCAGCGGCAGCGGCGCCAACACCGCCCGGCACGCTGTAAGTAGCGGCGCCGTCATTGCTGATGCGAGCGTAGGTAGCGTACACAGCGGTGCGCTTGCTCAGGTTGTAGTCAGCACCGATGGCCAGCTGGTTGGCATCGTTGGCGCCGGTGTAGTTCGAGCGAACGTACGAAGCCTTGATGTTGGTGGCGCCCATGGGCACAACCGCGCCAACCAGGTAGTGGTTGACCTTGTTGGCGCCGAACTTGGCGGTGGTGTACTGGAACATCGGGCGAGCAACGCCCATGTTGTAGGCCACGCCCACGTTGGTGCGCTTGAACGAAGCGGCGGCGCTGGTCGAGCCTTCCGAAGCGGTCGCCACGGCGGCGCTCAGCGGGCCAGCGTTGTAGGTCACGCGGATGCCGGTGTACTCGTTGGCGGTGTTGGCGTCCTTGGACTCCTTCACGGACATCATCACCTGGGCCTGCAGGCCGCCCATGGTCGGGGTGAAGTAGCCGATCGAGTTGTTGGCACGGACCAGGGTGGACGCGCCGCTGCCCAGCGCGGTGAACGTGTTGAGCGACGAGCCAACGCCGTTGGTGCCGAACGGGTCGTACACGGTGTGGTTCCAGAAGCTCGGGGTGTAGTCACGGCCCAGACGGAGCTCACCGAAACCGCCTTCCAGGCTCATGGTCGAGCGACGCTGGAATTGCAGGGCAGCAGAGGTGCCGACGTCGGGCTGCAGGGCGCCTTCGAGCCAGAAGGAGGCCTTCATGCCACCACCGAGGTCTTCCGTGCCACGGAAGCCCAGACGGCTGGAGGCGATGCCGTCCTGAGCCATCGTTGCCAGCGTGGTGCCGTTCTGGCTGACGCTGCGATAGCTAAGGTCGACGATACCCCACAGGGTCACGGACGATTGGGCCATTGCGGCGCCGGAGGCGGCCATCACAGCCAGAGCAATCAGGGACTTTTTCATTGCAAGATTCTCCAAGGTTGAACAAAGGGCGCTGGCTCACAGACAGCACCCGGACAAGAACCGCACGCTGCCTGCTGATGACAGGCCAACCTCCGTTTGGGGAAGTTGCAGCAATTGCACCAGACCCCGCCAAGCCGCGCAAAGTTTTTGCGGCTCGGCACACGGGAACAGGGCCATTTCGTTGCACCCCCACAACATCTGGCAGGGCGGCTGTGGATGGAGCGCCACAGTTCCCTAAGGCCAGCCGGGCCCAGGCGGCAAGCCCCAGCCGACCCATCCACTTTCCGCAATGCGGTAAGCTCGAGCCATGCCCTTATCCACTTCTCCGGCCCGGGCCGCGGCGCGCCCCGCCTCCTTGACCGACCTGGCCATCGGCGCCATCGACGCCTCGCTGCGCACCCTGTTTGCGGCCCCACCGGCAGCGCGGCGCTGCCCCACCGTGGCGGCCGAGACCACCGAGCTGGCGCCGCACGAGCGCGAGCTGTCGGGCGCGCTGATGCGTGTCAACCATGTGGGCGAGGTGTGCGCCCAGGCGCTTTACACCGCGCAGGCCGCGGCCACCCGCAGCCCCGCCCTGCGCCAGCACTTCCTGCACGCCGCGCGCGAAGAGGCCGACCACCTGGCCTGGACGCGCCAGCGCCTGGACGAGCTGGGCGCGCGGCCCTCGCTGCTCAATCCGCTTTGGTATGCGGGCGCCTTTGGTCTGGGTCTGGTGGCCGGGCGGTTGGGCGATGCGGTCAGCCTGGGCTTTGTGGTCGAAACCGAGCGTCAGGTGGAGGCGCACCTGGAGAGCCACCTGCAGCGCCTGCCCGAGCAGGACCATGCGTCGCGCGCCATCGTGGCGCAGATGCAGGCCGACGAGGTGGCGCACGCCCAGCAGGCGCAGCGCGCCGGTGCGGTGGAGCTGCCCGCTCCCGTCAAGGGGCTGATGCAGGCGGCCGCCAAGGTGATGACGACCACCGCGCACCGGATCTGACCTGATGGACACCGGGGCAGGGCCGCCCCGCGGGTTCAGGTTTCCAGCAGCTCGAAGCTGGTGGAGATGTCTGCCGTCTTGCCCAGCATGATGCTGGCCGAGCAGTACTTGTCGTGGCTCATCGCGATGGCGCGTTCCACTGCCGAAGCGGGGATGCCCTTGCCGCTCACGGTGAAGTGCATGTGGATCTTGGTGAACACCTTGGGGTCGGCGTCGGCGCGCTCGCTGGTGAGCTTGACCGAGCAGCCGCGCACGTCGTGGCGCCCGCGCTTCAAGATCAGCACCACGTCATAGGCGGTGCAGCCACCGGTGCCGGCCAGCACCGTTTCCATCGGCCGCGGCGCCAGGTTCTGCCCGCCGTTCTCGGGCTTGGCGGCATCGGGCGCGCCGTCCATCATCAGCGCGTGGCCGCTGCCGGTTTCGGCCAGAAAGCCCATGCCCGAGCGCGCGCCGCTCGCGCCGGTCCAGGTGACGGTGCATTCCATTCGGTGTCCTCTGTTGTCGGGGTGTCGTGAAGAAAGGCCTGATTGTGCGCGGGCTTATCATCCTCGGCCCACGGAACGCCCCATGAGCCCACGCACGCCCCGCGCAACGAAACCCCGCGCACTGACCCCGGCCGACTACCTGACCCGCATCCTCACCGCGCGGGTGTACGACGTGGCGTCCGAGTCGGCGCTGGACGCCGCGCGCAACCTCAGCCGCCGGCTGCACAACAAGGTGCTGCTCAAGCGCGAGGACCAGCAGCCAGTCTTCAGCTTCAAGCTGCGCGGCGCCTACAACAAGATGGCGCAGCTGACGCCCGCGCAGCTGGGCAAGGGCGTGATCTGCGCCTCGGCCGGCAACCATGCGCAGGGGGTGGCGCTGGGCGCGCACAAGCTGGGCTGCCGCGCGGTGATCGTGATGCCGGTGACCACGCCGCAGGTGAAGATCGACGCCGTCAAGTCGCTCGGCGGCGAGGTGGTGCTGCACGGCGACAGCTACTCCGACGCCTACCAGCACGCGGTGCAGCTCGAGAAGCAGCAGGGCCTGACCTTCGTGCACCCCTTCGACGACCCGGACGTGATCGCCGGGCAGGGCACCATCGCGATGGAGATGCTGCGCCAGCATCAGGGGCCGCTGGATGCGGTGTTCGTGGCCATCGGCGGCGGCGGCCTGACCAGCGGCGTGGCCAACTACATCAAGGCGGTGCGCCCCGAGGTCAAGGTGATCGGGGTGCAGATGGACGACTCCGACGCGATGATGCAGTCGGTGGCCGCGAAGAAGCGCGTCACGCTGCCCGATGTGGGCCTGTTCTCGGACGGCACCGCGGTCAAGCTGGTGGGCGAAGAGACCTTCCGCATCGCGCGCGGGCTGGTCGACGAGTTCATCACCGTGGACACCGACGCGGTGTGCGCTGCCATCAAGGACGTATTTGTGGATACGCGCAGCATCGTCGAGCCCGCGGGCGCGATGTCGGTGGCGGCCATCAAGAAGTACGTGGCCCGGCACAAGACCAAGGGCCAGACCTACGCCGCCATCCTGTGCGGCGCCAACATGAACTTCGACCGGCTGCGCTTCGTGGCCGAGCGCGCCGAGGTGGGCGAAGAGCGCGAAGCGCTGTTTGCCGTCACCATCCCGGAAGAGCGCGGCAGCTTCCGGCGCTTTTGCGCGCTGGTCGGCGAGCTGCCGGGCGGACCGCGCAACGTCACCGAGTTCAACTACCGCATCAGCGATTCGGCGCAGGCGCATGTGTTCGTCGGCCTCACCACCCACGGCAAGGGCGAGAGCACCAAGCTGGCCGCGCACATCCAGAAGCACGGGTTTCCGACGGTGGACCTGACGCACGACGACCTGGCCAAGGAGCATGTGCGCTACATGGTGGGCGGCCGCACCGGCCTGGCCAGGGACGAGCGGCTGCTGCGCTTTGTGTTCCCCGAGCGGCCGGGCGCGCTGATGAAGTTCCTCAACCTGATGCGGCCGACCTGGAACATCAGCCTGTTCCATTACCGCAACCAGGGCGCCGACTACGGGCGTGTGCTGGTGGGCCTGCAGGTGCCGGCATCGGATGCGAAGGCCTTCAAGGCGTTTCTGGGCGAGCTGGCCTACCCCTACGTCGAAGAAACCGGCAACCCGGCGTACCGGTTGTTCCTGCAGGCCTGAGCCGGCGCAGCAGTCACTGACGCGCGATCCAGCGCTGCTGCGCGGCGAGCTTTTTCACCTCGCGCCAGTTGCGGCACTGCCTGGCCACGCGCGGCCACACCCGCAGCAGCAGCTCGCATTCGGCCAGCGTGTCGGCGGCGGCCTGGTGCCGTACCGCGCATTCGATGCCGAAGTGCCCCATCCATTCGTCCAGCGATCGCGCCCGCACCTGCTCGTGCGTGACCGCGCACAGATGCTCGATGTCCACCCAGTCGTTGGCCAGGTCGCGGCCGAGGTGCTGGCGCATGAAGCGGCCGATCATCGTCTCGTCAAACGCCGAATGAAACGCCAGCAGCGGCGCCGCGCCCGCGTACTCGGCAAAGGCCTGCAGCGCGGCCACAGGCTCCACACCATCACGCTGGCGCTGCGCGCCGATGCCGTGCAGCAGGATGTTGTCCTTGGTGGACGCGACCTCCTGACGCAGCACCACCTCGAAGCTGTCGCCCGGCACGATCACCAGCCGCTGCGCGGCCCAGTCCACCCGCAGGCCGATGGCTGCGATCGCCAGCAGCCGGTCGCGCCTGGCATCCAGCCCGCTGGTCTCCACATCGAGTGCGATCCAGCGCTCGTGGGCCGCAGGGCTTTCACCTGCCACCGGCTTGCGCACCAGGCCCGAAATAATTGGAATCTGACCCCAATTAATCATCGTTCGTAGTCGAGGTGCAGGCGCTGTTGCAGGCTGCGCGCCACGCGCAGCGATTCCTTGAGGATGCGGCGGTCGATGTCGTTCAGGCGCGCCACTCCCATGCGGTTGGGGTTGTCGGTCGCGGACGCGGTCGCGCCCTGCCCACGCTGCCGGCCGGGCCCTGCTTCGAGCTGCACCCGAAGCCGCAGCATCTGCAAGAACTCGAAGCCGCCCACCCAGCCGCCGAATTCCGACTCGGGCAAGCCCAGCAGGCGGCCTACCGCCTCGAGCCGCTCGCGCGTGCCGGTGGCGCTCAGGCCATGCGCCAGCGCGTACAGCCGCGCAGCGTCCACAAAGATGGCGGTGCCCTGCAGCTTGAGGTCAACCGTGCCCTGATCATCGGTGTCGATGCTGCCCAGCCAGTTCAGCGGCGCGCCGTGCTGCAGCGCGTTCAGCGCCATCTGCTTGAGAAAGCGCGGCGTGCGGCGTGCGGCCTCCACCACCTCGCTGCGCAGCGCCTCGGCCAGCGACGCATCGCCCGCCAGGCAGCGAAAGTCGAAGTAGATGCTGGCGTTCAGCAGGTCTTGCGGCGCGCCGTGGTCGATCCACGCGGCAAAGCGCTCGCGCCACTCGCGCAGCGTCACTGCGCCACCTTGTTCACCGGCCATGATGCCGCCCTTGCACAGCGGGTAGCCGCACTGGTCCAGCGCCAGGTTCACCGCACGCGCGAACAGGCGCACCTGCTCGGCGAACGCGGGCGTGGCGTCGTCGGGCAGGATCAGCGCGTTGTCTTGATCAGTGGCAATCGTCTGTTCGCTGCGGCCTTCGGAGCCCAGCGCCAGCCAGCAGATGCGCGACAGCTCCACGCCGTGCTGCGCCGCCAGCACCTGCAGCAGCCGCTCGGTCAGCACGTCGTTGAGGTGGCTGATCAGCGCGGTCAGCTGCCGCGCCTGCACGCCCTGGCTCAGCAGGTTGTGCGCGAAGCGGCGGATCTCCAGCGCAGTCAGCCGCAGCGACTCGACATCCTGCGCGGCGCGGATGCCCGTGCTCACCTGCTTCAGGCTCAGGCGCTGCATGGCGAACAGGTCGCGCTCGGAGACGATGCCCACCGCCACGCCGTCACGCGTGACCGGCACATGGCGGATGCCATGGCGCGACATCAGCAGCGCGGCGTCTTGCGCGGTGTGCTCGGTGGTGAGGCTGCGCACCGGCTGCACCATCACCTGCGACATCGGCGCGTCCAGCGGCACGCCGGCCAGCAGCACCCGGCCGAGCACGTCGTAGCGCGTGAGGATGCCCAGCGGATGGCCGGCCTCGTCGGTCACCAGCACCGAGCCGATGCGCCGTGCATGCATGGTGGAAAGCGCCTCGCGCAGCGGCGTGTCAGGGCGGCAGGCTACCGGTGCGCGCGTGGCCAGCGTGCCCAGCGGCGTCTCCAGCGACTGCTCGGCCAGCGTCTGCGACGAATACGCCACCTGCAGCTCGCGGCGCGACAGCTCCAGGAACTTCTGGATGCGGCGGTTCAGGAAGTCGGCAAACGGCGCGCTGCGCGCCGACAGGTCGCGCATTGCAGCCACCGGCAGCACCAGCACGAAGGTGTCCTGCACCGCCTTGTAGCGGGCGGTCACCGCGCGCTGTGCCACCGCTGCGCTCACCGGAAACAGGTCGCCGCGCTCGTATTCGAAGGCGCTGGTGCGCGCATCGCCGCTGCCGCGCTCGCCCACCACCGCGCCGCTGCGGATGAAGAACAGCTCGCGCACCGGGCCGTCGTCGGGGGTGGTGATGACTTCGTCGGGCGCGTAGTAGCGCTGTTCGCTGCGGGTGAGGAAGAAGTCGAGCGCCTGCGCATCCATCTGCGCAAACGGCGGCACGCGCGAGAGTTCGGCGCGCAGGTTGGCAAGCAGGCTCGGCGACGGCGATGCGCTCATGCGAGCCATCCGCTCACTGCGGCGGCTTGGGAAGCTCCAGCGTGACCAGCGCCGGGCCCCGGGCGTCAGCCGCGATGACCGCGGTGCGTGCGCCCACCGACTGCAGCATCACCGCGTCGTCGATGCGGGCGCCCACGCGAAAGGTCTGGGGCGGCTTGCCGTCCACCGAGATCAACGCCGCACCTTCGCGCTGCGAACGTGCAGCCACCACGCCCTTGAGCACCAGGCGGCCCTGCAGCGCACTGGCCGCAGGCGCCGCGGCAGCAGCGGATGCGGCACTTGCGGCGCTGGTGGCCGCTTGGGCGCCCAACAGCCGCGCCAGCGCTTCAGCGTCGGCAGCCGGCGCCGATACCCCGGAAGACAGCGACGCCACCGGCGTGGCAGGCGGCATGGACGCCGGCGTGCCGAACTTCAGCGCCCAGAACACCGCGCTTGCGCCGGCGGCCGCCCACAGCAGCAGGGCTGCCAGGCGTGCGCCCCAGCGCGACGCGCCGCCGCCGCGCGGTGCCGATGCGGATGCGGATGCAGAAGCTGTCACCATGCCCCATTATCATTTGAGCGACCGCTGCACAACCCCGAAACAGTCAAATGAAATCCGCGCTGCGCTTTCCGACCCCGACCGCCCGCGCGCATCGCCTGCGCAGCGGCGCCCGCGGCTTCACCCTGATCGAGCTGATGGTGGTGCTGGTGATCATCGGCGTGCTGGCCGCGCTGATCGTGCCCAACGTGCTCAACCGCGCGGACGACGCGCGCATCACCGCCGCGCGCACCGACGTCAACAACCTGATGCAGGCGCTCAAGCTCTACCGGCTGGACAACCAGCGCTACCCCACCACCGAGCAGGGCCTGCAGGCGCTCGTCGCCCGCCCTGCCACCGGGCCGGCGCCGGCCAACTGGCGCCCCTACCTGGAGAAACTGCCCAACGACCCGTGGGGCCGGCCGTACCAGTTCCTCAACCCCGGCATCAAGGGCGAGATCGACGTGATGTCGCTCGGCGCCGACGGCAAGCCCGGCGGCGAGGGCAACGATGCCGACGTCGGCAGCTGGCAGTGAATTCGGGCGCGGCGCGCTGACGCCCCGCCCCGCACGCCGCGGACCCCGCCGCCGCGGCTTCACCCTGATCGAGTTGCTGGTGGTGATGGCGGTGATCGCCATCGCCAGCACCGGCCTGGCAGTGGCCATGCGCGACAGCGCCGACACCCTGCTCGACCGCGAAGCACAGCGCCTGGCCGCGCTGCTGGACGCTGCCCGCGCGCAAAGCCGCGCCAGCGGCCGCATGGTGCGCTGGGTGCCTGCCGAAGGCGGATTTCGATTCGAGGGCCTGGCACCCGACGCGCTGCCCACCACCTGGCTCGATGCCTCCACCCGCGCGGCCAGCGCCACGCCGCTGGTGCTGGGCCCCGAGCCGGTGATCGCGCCGCAGCAGGTGACGCTGCTGTCGGCCGCGCAGCCGGCGCGCCAGGTCCGCGTGGCCAGCGACGGGCTGCGGCCGTTTGCGCCGGCGCCATGAAGGCCGCTGCATGACGCGACACACAAGCGTGCGCCTGCGCGGCTTCACCCTGGTGGAGGTGCTGGTGGCGCTGGCCATCGTGGCAATCGCGCTGATCGCCGCATCGCAGGCCAGTGCCACGCTCACGCGCAACGCGCAGCGACAAAACGACCTGCTGCTGGCGCAGATCTGCGCCGAGAACGAACTGGCGCGCTTGCGCCTGCTCAAGCAGATGCCGGGCGTGGGCGACACGGTCCGCACCTGCGAGCAGGGCGGGCGCAGCTTTGATGTGGCGCTGACGGTGCGCCCCACGCCCAACCCGAGCTTTCAGCGGGTGGACGCGCAGGTGCGCAGCGACGGCCAGAACCTGCTGCGCGTGTCCACCGTGATCGGCCGCTACTGAAGCCGCATGAAGGCCACACACACGAATCACCCTGCGCGCCGCACCGGCGGCTTCACGCTGGTGGAACTGCTGCTGGCCATCGGGGTGATGGCGGTGCTGGCCGGGCTCAGCTGGCGCGGCATCGACTCGATGGTGCGCTCGCGCGACATCACCGAAGAGCGCTCGGCGCAGGTGCTGGCGCTGCAGGCGGGCCTGGCGCAGTGGGTGGCCGACCTGGACGCGACCGAGCCCACCGGGCAGGTGGCGCCGATCGACTGGGACGGACAGGTGCTGCGCCTCACGCGCCGCGCGCCGCCCTCCGAGGCGGCCTCGCTGCGGGTGGTGGCCTGGTCGCGCCGCGTCGATGCGCAAGGCGGCCAGTGGCTGCGCTGGGAATCGGGCCCGGTGAGCGACCGCACGCAATTGCTTGAAGCATGGGCGCAAGCCGCGCGCTGGGCGCAGAACCCCGACGACATCCTGCGCCGCCGCGAGGTGGCGATCGCGCCGCTGCTCGAGTGGCAGCTGTTCTATTACCGCAGCGACGCCTGGACCAACCCGCTGTCCAGCGCCGCCGGTGCGCCGCCGGTCATCAACATTCCGGGTGCGGCGCCGTCCATCGCACCGGCCCCCGACGGCGTGCGGCTGGTGCTGCAACTGCCCGACTCCGGCGCGGTGGCCGGCCGGCTCACCCGCGACTGGGTGCAGCCCACCCTCGGCGGAGGCAAGTCGTGAGGCGCGGCACGCAGCGAGCCCGGCCTGCCCCGCGTACCCCGCGCGCCCAGCGTGGCGCCGCGCTGCTGCAGGCGATGCTGACGGTGGCCCTGGTCGCCACCTTTGCCGCGGGCGCGGCCTGGCAGCAGTGGCGCGGCATCGAGGTCGAGTCGGCCGAGCGGCAACGCCAGCAGGCCACCTGGGTGCTGTCGGGCGCGCTCGACTGGGCGCGGCTGATCCTGCGCGAAGACGCGCGCAGCGGCGGCGCCGACCACCTGGCCGAGCCCTGGGCCATCCCGCTGCAAGAGGCGCGCCTGTCGACCTTTCTGGCGGCCGAGCAGGGCGTGGCCACCACCGGCGGCGACCTGGACCTGCCCGATGTGTTCCTGTCAGGGCAGATCACCGACCTGCAGTCGCGCCTGAATCTGGCCAACCTTGCGTCCACCCGCGACGACGCCGAGCCGGCGGTGGGCGAATTCGCGCGGCTGTTCGAGCGGCTGGGCCTGCCGCCCGAGGAGCTGGCCACGCTGACGGCAGGGCTGCGGGCCGCCAGCGGCGTGGGTTCCAGCGGTGGTGCTGGCGGTGCGGGCGTTAGTGCCATCAATCCAGCGACCGCCGCCGGCAACGCGCCGCTGATGCCCTCGCGCATCGAGCAGCTCACCTGGCTGGGCCTGAGCGGGCCCACGCTGCGCGCGCTGGCGCCGCATGTGACCCTGCTGCCGGCCACCACGCCACTGAACCTGAACACCGCCAGCGCCGACGTGATCCACGCCGCTGCCCCCGCGGTGAGCCTGGCCGACGCGCAGCGGCTGGTGGCCGAGCGCGACCGCGCCCACCTGCGCACCCTGGCCGATGCGGCCGAGCGGCTGGGCCTGCGCGACAACCCGTTTCCCGACACGCGCTTTGCGGTGGCCAGCCGCTTCTTCGAAGTGCGCGGCCGCCTGCGCAGCGACAGCACGGTGGTGGAAGAGCGGTCGCTGGTGCGGCGTGACGGCCTGGATGTGCGGGTGGTCTGGCGCGAGCGGGTGGCGCAGCCCGGCTGAGGCATCGCAACGCCGGCGAGACACCGCGTTTTTCCGGTCACTTCCAGCACGCACCGCTGCCTACAATGCCCCGCTCTACCCCACAAGTTCATGCGTCACCTCGTTGTTGCCCTGCCCGCCCCGCCCCGAGGTGAGGGCTCGGGCATCGCACCGCCCTCCAGCGGCTCGGCCGGGCTCGAGCTCGACTACGCGCTGGGCACGGCCGATGCGCTGTCGCCCGCGGTCGCCCAGTCGGGCCGCGCGGCTGCCTCGCTGTTGCCGCAGCCGCAAGGCGCAGGCGCCGAGGTGATCGCGCTGCTGCCGGCCGCTGCGGTGTCGTGGCATGCGGTGCAGTTGCCCAAGGGCGTGTCGGCCAACGCATCGGCATCGCCCAGGCTGCGTGCCGTGCTCGATGGACTGCTGGAAGACCGCCTGCTCGACGAGCCCGAGCGGCTGCATCTGGTGATTTCGCCCCAGCCCACGGCAAACGGCCGTCACTGGGTGGCCGCCTGCGATCGCGAGTGGCTGCGTGGCTGGTGCGCGGTGCTCGAAGCGGCACAGCGTCCGGTGGACCGCATCGTCCCCGAAGCGGCGCCGCTGCCCGCAGGCGCCGCGTTGCTGCAGATCTCGGGCGACGCCGACCATCCGCAGGCCTGCCTGGCCGACACCGAGGGCGTGTGGTGCGCACCGCTCGCGGCCCTCAGCCAGGCGACCGCGCTGCCCGACGCGCTGGATGTCTGCTGCGAACCGCAGGTGGCAGCGCAGGCCGAGCAGCAACTGCAGCGCAACGTGCGGGTGCTCAGTGCCGCGCAACGCCGGCTGCAGGCTGCCGATTCCGGCTGGAACCTGGCGCAAGCGGAGTTTGATGCCTCGGGCGGGCGCCGCGCGATGCGCAACGCCGGCAAGCGCGCGGCGCAGGCGTTGTGGGCGCCGCAGTGGCGCGCCGCACGCTGGGGCGCGGCAGCGCTGGTGCTGGCGCACCTGGTGGGGCTGAATGCATGGGCGCTGCACGAGCAGCGGGCACTGGCAGCCAAGCGCGCCGCAATCGAAGGCACGCTCACCGCCACGTTTCCGCAGGTCAAGGTGGTCATCGATGCACCGCTGCAAATGGAACGCGAGATCGCGGCGCTGCGGCGCGCCAGCGGCGCCACCTCGTCGGCCGACCTCGAGGCGCTGCTGGCGGTTCTGGCGCAGGCGCTGCCGGCCGATCGCGTGCCCGGCCGCATCGAATTCGCATCGGGCGAGTTGCGCGCCAGCGGCCTGGCATTGCAGCCCGCCGAGGCGGCATCGCTGCGTGAGCGGGTGCAGTCACGCGGCGGCAGCGCCGAGGTGCAGGGCGACATGCTGGTGCTGCGCAGCCGGGGCACGCCATGAACACAGCTACGGCGATGGCGGCACGCTCGGCCCTTGGCGCACGCTGGCAGGCACTGGCGCCGCGCGAGCGGCTGCTCACGGGCATCGCGCTGCTGCTGGTGGCGGTGGCGGCGGTGTTTGCGCTGGCGGTGCAGCCGGCCTGGCGCACGGTGCGCCATGCCGCGGCCGAGCACGCGCGGCTGGATGCACAGCTGCAGCGCATGCAGCAACTCAAGGCGCAGGCACAGGCCCTGTCGCCGTCGGGCGCCTCGTCTGCATCCGGGTCATCCGCACCGAATGCCCAACCGCCGCGCGGCGGCAACACAGCCGCTGCGCTGGAGGCCTCGGTCAAGCAGCGCCTGGGCGACAAGGCGCAGGTGCAGGTGGCCGGCGAGCGCGCCACCATCCGCTTCAGCGCGGTACCGCCCGAGTCGCTGGCGCGCTGGCTGCAAGAGGCGCGCGTCAACGCTCGCGCCCTGCCGCAAGAGGCCCAGCTCTCACGCAGTGCCGCCGGCCAATGGGACGGCACGCTGGTGATGACGCTGCCGCAACCGTGAAGCGCACGCACGCAGCCCTTTGCACCCCACAGTTCATGCGTACCGCACCCACCGCCACCCGCCCGCGCCATGCAGCGCGTGTACCGTCGTTCGCCGGCTGGGCTGCGGCCGGCGTGCTGCTGGGCGCGCTGGTGGCGGCCGTCGTATTTGCGCCGGCGCGCTGGCTGGCGCAAGGCATTCATCACTTCAGCAGCGGCCGCGTGCTGCTGGCCGATGCGCGCGGCACCGTGTGGAGCGGCAGCGCCAGCGTGGCGCTGACCGGCGGCGCAGGCAGCCGCGACGCGATGGTGCTGCCCGGGCGCGTGCACTGGTCGCTGCTTCCCCTGCTGGATGCCGGCGCGCACCTGTCGCTGCGCGCTGACTGCTGCACCAGCGATGCCCTGCGCATGACGCTTCGCGCAGGCGCGGGGTCAGCGAGCCTGACACTGGCCGACGCGCGCTCGCGCTGGCCGTCGGCCTGGCTGGCGGGCCTGGGCACGCCCTGGAACACGCTGCAGCCCGAGGGCGCCTTGCAGCTGTCCACCCAGGGGCTGGTGCTGCGCTGGGCCGAAGGCCGGCTGCAGATGGAAGGCCGCGCCGAGGTGATTGCCGAGTCGGTGTCGTCGCGCCTGTCCACCCTGCGCCCGCTGGGCAGCTACCGGCTCACGCTGGCGGGCGGCAGCACGCCGGCGCTGGCACTCGACACGCTGGGCGGCAGCCTGCAGCTCACCGGCCAGGGCCAGTGGGTGGGTGGGCGGCTGCGCTTTGAAGGACTGGCGCAGGCCGAGGCACAGCGCGAAGACGCGCTGGGCAACCTGCTCAACCTGATCGGGCAGCGCCGCGGGGCGCAGTCCCGCATCACGCTGGGGTGACGCGACATGCCGCGCACACTGGCCAACCGCATCTGGGCACACACCATGACCCGACACGCTTTTCTTCCGTCCACGCTGCGGCACACCGCACGGAACCTGGCCCTTGCTGCGGGCGCGGCGCTGGCTGCGCTGACGCTGCAGCTTGGCACGGCGGGCACCGCGCATGCGCAGCGCGCGCCCGAGCCGGTGACGCTGAACTTCGTCAACGCCGAGATTGACGCGGTGGCGCGCACCATGGCCACCATCACCGGCCGCAACATCGTGGTCGATCCGCGCGTCAAGGGCACGATCACCCTGAGCACCGACAAGCCGGTGGCACCCGCGCTGGCGTGGAACCAGTTTCTGGCGACGCTGCGCCTGTCGGGCTTTGCGGTGGTGGACAGCGCCGGGTTGCTGAAGGTGGTGCCCGAGGCCGATGCCAAGCTGCAGGGCGGGCCGGTGCAGGCCGAAGGCGCGCCGCCGGCGGGCAACCAGATCGTCACCCAGATCTTTCGCCTGAACCACGAGAACCCCAACAGCCTGGTGCCGCTGCTGCGCCCGCTGATCAGCCCGAACAACACCATCAACGTGAACCCGGGCAGCAATGCGCTGGTGATCACCGACTACGCCGACAACCTGCAGCGCATCGCGCGCATCATCGCGGCGCTGGATGTCTCCAACGCCACCGATGTGGAGGTGCTGCCGCTCAGGCACGCGCTTGCCTCCGACCTGGCGCCCCTGGTGGCGCGGCTGATGGAAGGCAGTGGCACGCTGCCGCTGGCCGCCGCCCCCGGCCAGGTGGCCGACACCTCCTACCGCACGCAGATCATTGCCGAGCCGCGCAGCAATGCGCTGGTGGTGCGCGCAGCCAACCCGGCACGGCTGAACCTGGTGCGCTCGCTGGTGAGCAAGCTTGACCAGCCCACATCCGCGCAGGCCTCGGGCAACATCCATGTGGTCTACCTGAAGAACGCCGACGCGGTGAAGCTGGCCACCACGCTGCGCGCGGCGATCGCCGGCACGGGCGGTGCGGGCGCAGCGTCGTCCGGGCCATTGAACCTGCCGGCACCCACCCCCGGCGCCCAACTGGGCATGGCCGCCAGCGCGGCCACGGCGCCGGTGCAGCCCTCGGCGCAGCCGTCCACCGGCGGGCAGATCCAGGCCGACCCGGCCACCAACTCGCTGATCATCACCGCGCCCGAGCCGCAGTACCGCCAGATCCGCGCGGTGATCGACCGGCTCGACCAGCGCCGTGCGCAGGTGTTCGTGGAAAGCCTGATCGCCGAGGTGAATGCCGACCGCGCCGCCGAGTTCGGCATCCAGTGGCAGGGCGCTTTGGGCAACAAGGGCGACACCAACATCGGCGTGCTGGGCACCAACTTCACCATCGGCGGGCAGAACATCATCAGCCTGAGCACGCAGGGCGCCAGCGGCAACGCGCTGCCCTCGCCGGGCCTGAACCTGGGCCTGGCGCACAAGACGCTGGGCGTGTACACGCTGGCGGGGCTGGCGCGCTTTCTGGAGACCAACGGCGACGGCAACATCCTGTCTACGCCCAACCTGCTGACGCTGGACAACGAAGAGGCCAAGATCGTCATCGGCCAGAACGTGCCCTTCGTGACCGGCCAGTACACCAACGCCAACGTGGGTGGCACCGGCGCGGTGAACCCGTTTCAGACGATCGAGCGCAAGGACGTCGGCCTGACGCTGCGCGTGAAGCCGCAGATCAGCGAAAACGGCACGGTCAAGCTGCAGATCTACCAGGAGGTCTCGAGCGTGCAGGCCTCGTCGGTCAATTCGCCCAGCGGCCTGATCACCAACAAGCGCTCGATCGAATCGAACGTGCTGGTGGAAGACGGCGGCATCGTGGTGCTGGGCGGCCTGCTGCAAGACGAGTTCTCGGGCAACCAGCAGAAGCTGCCGGGGCTGGGCGATGTGCCGCTGTTCGGCAACCTGTTCAAGGCCGAGACGCGCAGCCGCAAGAAGACCAACCTGATGGTGTTCCTGCGGCCGCTGGTGGTGCGCGACGCGCAGCAGACCGAGTCGCTGTCGATGGACCGCTACGACCAGATGCGTTCGCGCCAGGAAGGCGCGCGGCCACCGCCCAATGCGGTGCTGCCGATCGAGGGCGCGCCTGCGCTGCCCAACGCGCAGCGGCGCGGCACGCCGCCCTCCACCCCTGCCGCACCGGCGGCCCGCTGACGCACTGCCATGCCCGCCCTGCGCCACCCCCTGCCGTATTCCTTTGCGCGCAGCCAGCAGCTGCTGCTGGAGGACGACGGCGAACAGCTCACGCTGTGGCACGCGCCGTCGAGCACGCGCAGCGGCTTGAGCGAGGTGATGCGCAAGCACGCACCGCAGCGCCTGCAGCCGCTCGATGCAGCCACCCTGGCGCAGCGCATCAGCGCGGCCTACGCGCAGGGCGAGTCCAGCGCCGCGGCGGTGGTGAGCGAGGTCGAGGGCGAGGCCGACCTCTCGCGCATGATGCAGGAGCTGCCCGCGGTGGAAGACCTGCTGGAAAGCGCCGACGACGCGCCGATCATCCGCATGCTCAATGCGCTGCTGACGCAGGCCGCACGCGATGGCGCCAGCGACATCCACATCGAGCCCTACGAGCGCACCTCCAGCGTGCGCTTTCGCATCGACGGCACGCTGCGCGAGGTGGTGCAACCCAACCGCGCGCTGCATGCGGCGCTGATCAGCCGCCTGAAGATCATGGCCGAGCTCGACATCGCCGAGAAGCGGCTGCCGCAAGACGGCCGCATCTCGCTGCGTCTGGGCACGCGTGCCATCGACGTGCGTGTGAGCACCCTGCCGAGTGCGCACGGCGAGCGCGCGGTGCTGCGCCTGCTGGACAAGAGCGAAAGCAAGCTGAGCCTGGAGGCCGTGGGCATGCGCGGCGATGTGCTGCGGCGCTTTGAGGCCCTGATCGCGCAGCCGCACGGCATCATCCTGGTCACCGGCCCCACCGGCAGCGGCAAGACCACCACGCTGTATGCGGCGCTGCAGCGGCTGGACGCGGCGCGCAGCAACATCATGACGGTGGAAGACCCGATCGAATACGAGCTGGCGGGCGTGGGGCAGACGCAGGTCAACGCGAAGATCGACCTGAGCTTTGCCAAGGCGCTGCGCGCCATCCTGCGACAAGACCCGGACGTCATCATGATCGGCGAGATCCGCGACTTCGAGACGGCGCAGATCGCGATCCAGGCCTCACTCACCGGCCACCTGGTGCTGGCCACGCTGCACACCAACGACGCAGCCAGTGCGGTCACGCGCCTGACCGACATGGGCGTGGAGCCATTTCTTCTATCGAGCTCACTGCTGGGCGTGCTGGCGCAGCGCCTGGTGCGCAAGCTGTGTACCGGGTGTGGCGGCAAGGGTTGCGAGGCCTGCGGCCACACCGGCTATCAGGGCCGCACCGGCGTGTTCGAGTTGCTGGTGGCCGACGACGCGATCCGCGCGCTGGTGCACGAACGCGCGGCCGAGGCGCGGCTGCGCGATGCGGCCCTGGCATCGGGCATGACGCTGATGCGCGACGACGGCGATCGCCTGGTGGCCGAGGGCATCACCTCGCCCGAGGAAGTGCTGCGCGTCACCCGCGACTGAGCCGCTGCCACCATGGCAGCCGCTTCAGGCCCTCGAACCACAGCAGGCACAGCGCACCGGCCGCGACGCTGCCGGCCAGGTCGCCCGCGTGCAGCGGGGCAAAGCGGAACAGCGCGCTGATGGCAGGCACCGTCAGCACCAGCAGCATCAGCGCCGCCGTGGCACCCACCACCATCCACAGCGCCGGGTTGCGCCGCCCGCGCAGCGCATCAAGCGCGCTGCGCGACGCGCGGTTGACCACGATCAGCATCAGCACGCCGGTCACCAGCGTGGCGTAGGTCAGCGCACGCACCGCATCGGGCGCATGGCTGTCGCGCGCCAGCAGGTACACCGCCAGGCAGGCCGCCAGCACACTCAGGCCCTGCAGCAGCGCCACGCCCACCGTGGCCGCGGTGAACAGCGAAGCATCGGGCCGGCGCGGCGGCTGTCGCATGGCGTCGGGCTCGGCTTCTTCGGCCTCGAACACCAGCGAACACGACGGGTCGATGATGAGCTCGAGCACCGCGATGTGCACCGGCAGCAGCAACAGCGGCCAGGCCGCGTCGAACACCGGCAGCAGCGACAGGCCGGCCACCGGCACATGCACCGCAAGGATGAACACCGCCGCCTTGCGGATGTTGGCGTAGATGCGCCGGCCCTGGCGCACCGCCTCGACGATGGACGGGAAGGCGTCGTCCAGCAGCACCAGCGACGCCGCCTCGCGCGCCACGTCGCTGCCGCGTCCGCCCATGGCAATGCCGATGTGCGCTGCCTTGAGCGCCGGCGCGTCGTTCACACCGTCGCCCGTCATCGCCACCACCTCGCCGCGCGCTTGCAGCGCCTGCACGATGCGCAGCTTTTGCTGCGGCGCCACCCGCGCGAACACCCGCACCTGCGTGATGCGCGCCGCCAGCTCGGCATCCGTCAGCGCACCAAGCTCGGCACCGGTCATCAGCGCGGCGTGATCGGCCAGGCCTGCCTGCTGCGCGATCGCCTGCGCGGTGGCCGGGTAGTCGCCGGTGATCATCACCACCCGGATGCCCGCCTGCTGGCACTGGTCCACCGCGGCGGGCACGTCATCGCGCAGCGGGTCGGCAAAGGCCACCAGGCCCAGCAGTTGCAGCCCCAGCGCCGCAGGGTCGTCGGGCCCCGGGCTGTCCTGCGGCAGTACATCGCACTGCGCCACCGCCAGCACACGCAGGCCGCGTGCGGCCAGCGCACGCACCTGCTGCTGCAAGGCAGCTTGCGCTGGTGCATCGAGTTGGCACAGCGCAGCGATGGCTTCGGGCGCGCCCTTGGCGGCTGCGCGCAGGCCGGCGCTTGCGGCTGGCGCCGCATCGCCCCACACCTGCACCATCGCCATGCGTGAGGCGATCATCGGGTAGTCGTGCAGCAAGCGCGTGAAGGTTTCACTGGCCGGGCCTGCGGATGCCTGACTGCCTACGCGATGCATCTCCCGTTGCAGCGCCTGATCCATCGGGTCGGTGGGCGGGCTGCGGCTGGCGAGCACGGCAGCCCGCAGCACCGACGCTTCGTCGCCGTGCGGGCGGCCCCGGCGCGACAGCGGCACCACCGCGGCCACATCCATGCGGTTGACGGTGAGGGTGCCGGTCTTGTCCACACACAGCACGGTGGCGGCACCGAGGGTTTCGATGGCGGGCAGCCGCCGCGTGAGGACCCGCTGGCGCGACAGCCGCCACGCACCGAGCGCCAGAAACACCGTCAGCACCACCGGGAACTCCTCTGGCAGCAGCGCCATCGCCAGCGTGATGCCGGCCAGCCCCGCGTCGCGCCAGGCGCGCAGGTCGGCGCCGCGGGTGAGCGCGTAGCCCACCACCACCGCGGCACAGGCCAGCAGCCCGGCACCGGCCATCCAGCGCACCATCTGCCGCGTCTGCCGCACCAGCGGCGTGGGCTCGCTCACCAGCGCCGATAGCGAGCCGCCGATGCGGCCGAACTCGGTGCGCATGCCGGTGTGCATCACCTCGCACAGGCCCTGCCCGGCCACCGCCAGGGTGCCGGCGTACAGCGAGGCCGCGCTGCCTTCACCCTCTGCACTGCCCGGTGGCTGCAGCGCAGCGGCCTGCGCATCGGGGCGCTTGTCCACCGGCACCGATTCGCCGGTCAGCAGCGACTCATCGACCCGCAGGTGGCTGGCCTCGCGCAGCAGCGCATCGGCAGGGATGCGGTCGCCCTCGGCGACGATGATCCAGTCGCCCGGCACCAGCTCGCGCGCGGCGATGCGCTGCGCCGTTCCGTCGCGCAGGACGAGGGCACGCGGGCTCGACAGGTCGCGCAGCGCCTCCAGCGCGCGTTCGGTGCGCCGCTGCTGCAGCACGGTGATGCCGATGATCAGCAGCACGGCGGCCAGCAGCATCAGCGCGTCGGTGGTCTCGCCCAGCAGCAGGTACAGGGTGCCGGCGGCCAGCAGCATCAGGAACATCGGCTCGGTCAGCACCTCGCGCACCGTCTCGCGCAACGGGTGCGGTCGGTGCACCTGCAGCGCATTGGGGCCGTCGCGCAGCAGGCGGCGCTGCGCTTGGGCTGTGCTCAGGCCGCGGGGCGGTGAATCGGTGGGCATGCGCGCCCATCATGCGGCGGGCCGGCCGCTGCCATACCGCGCCGCGTCAAGGAGGCCTGCATTGCCCGGTGCTTGCGGCCAGGACGGGGCGTTGCGGCCCCTGTGCCAGCCTTGCCCGGCTGCCGATCGGGGACAATCTGTGCGCTTCACAATCCGCACATCCACAATCGGCGCGCGCCATGGCTGACACGACCCTGCCCCCCACCGGTTCCCGCATCGAGGCCACCACGCCCTGCCCCTGCTGCGGCACCCGGCAGGCCACGGCGGTGGCCACGCGCGACGGCAAGTCGGGCGAGGCACTGCTGACGGTGTCGTGCAATGCCTGCGGCCTGGGTCGCATCGACCCGCTGCCGACCGAAGAGGAACTGGCGCAGTGGTACGCCACCCAGTACCGGCAGCAATACAAGGGCGCGGTGCAACCGGCGCTGCGCCATGTGCTGCGCGCCGGGCGCAATGCGCTGCTGCGCTGGCAGTGGCTGCGCGAGCACAGCCCGGTGCGCAGCTGGCAGGCGGCCGATGCGCAGCGCACCAGCCTGGACATCGGCTCGAGCAGCGGCGAATTCGTGGCGCTGATGCGCCACCTCGGCATGAATGCGATGGGCATCGAGCCGCACGCGGGCTACGCAAGCTATGCGCGCGACACGCTGGGCCTGGCGGTGCGCCATGGCCCGCTGCAGGAGCGGCTGGACGACCTGAGCGCCGATTCGCTGGACCTGGTGACGATGTTCCATGTGCTCGAGCACCTGCCCGAGCCGGTGGCCGCGCTGCGGCGCATTGCGCAACGCCTCAAGCCCGACGGCCTGCTGTACATCGAAGTGCCCAACGCCACGCGGCCGTGCTCCCCGCACTACATGTTCTTCCGCGCGCATGTGCTGTACTTCACCGGCCCGAGCCTGCGCCAGACGCTGGAGGCCGCCGGGCTGGAGGTGGTGGCACACAGCGCCGACGATGCCGACAACCTGAGCATCGTTGCCCGGCGCGGCGCGGCGGCACGCACACCGGCTGTAGCACAGCACGGCCACGCCCTGGTGCGTGCGCAGCAGGCGCGGCGCTGGGGACCCTACCTGCTGCGGCAGATGCGCGAAGGCCGTGCCCTGCACAAGTGGCGTGCGCGCCAGGAAGAAAAGCGCACCGCCGCGCGCTACCCCGACGGCGCGGCGCTGCTGCGCGAGCTGTACACACAAGACCGAGCCTGAGGCCGTGCGCCCTTCGCCCGCACCCACCAGTGCCCTGCGCCGCCACCTGAGCCTGGCTGCTGCCGCCTGCGTGGCCCTGCCCGCGACGCTGCTGCAGGCCCGCGAGCGGCTGCGACCGACGCCCAGCCAGACCGAAGGGCCGTTCTATCCCACCGAGCTGCCGGCCGACCACGACGGCGACCTGCTGCGCACCGGCAGCGCCAGCTACGCGCTGGGCGAGCCGGCCTGGGTGGAAGGCTCGGTGCGGGCGGTCGATGGCGAGGCGCTGGCCGGCGCATGGGTCGAGATCTGGCAATGCGATGCGCAGGGCCGCTACCACCACCCGGCCGAACGCGGCCGCGCCGATCCGGCGTTTCAGGGCTTTGGTCGCGTCAGCACCGATGCGCAGGGCCGCTACCGCTTTCGCACCATCCGGCCCGCGCCGTACAGCGGCCGCACGCCGCACATCCACCTGAAGGTGCGCCTGGGCAAGCACGAACTGCTGACCACGCAGCTGTATGTGCAGGGCGACCCGGGCAACGAGCGCGATTTTCTGTGGCGCCGCCTGAGCCCACGCGATCAGCAGGCGCTGACCGTGCCCTTCGTGCGCCGCGGCGACGCCTGGCGCGCCGACTTTCCGCTGGTGGTGGAGGCCTGAGCCCGCAGGCCCGGGCCAGCGCGCCCGTGACTGCTACGCGCACTTCAGGTGCGTGTGAATCACCTCACGCACAAAGCTGCCGGCGTTGAAACGGTGCAGCTGCGGGCTTGCCGCCAGCGCCGCCCTGACCGCATCGACCAGCTCGCCCAGCCGCGCGTTGGGGCCGACGCAGACCTGCGGGTCCTTCACCAGCATCAGCGTGTCGAGCACGCCCATGATGTAGTGGCGCCCGGCCTCGACCGCCGCAGGTTCGGAGGACGACAGCCGCTGATGCAAGTCGCCAGCCGACAGGAATCGCACGCTGCGTGTGGCGGACGATCCTGATGACCCTGATGACCCGGAAGGCGCCTGCGCCGCAACCGGAGCGGCAGCGGCCAGCGCCAGCACACACAGCAGGCAGGCAAGACGGTTTGAGTGCATGGATGACCCCGGCGCAGTGACACCGCAATCCACCCCTGTCGCGCACATGAAGCGGCGCACTTGACGGACCGCCCTCGGGGGCTATCCTGAGTGCAGGGAGACTGGCAGCTGCCACACCATACACCAGCCCATGCAACATGAACGACAGGTCGCGCTTCTGAAAGAGGCGTTCCGGCACATCGACGCGCAAACCACGCCGCTGGCCGATGCGCCGTACTGGAACCCGGCCGAGCGCTACACCTGCAGCGCGCACTTCCAGCGCGAGATGGACCACCTGTTCAAGGGTCAGGTGCCGCTGCTGGCCGGCTTCTCGCCCGACCTGCCTGCGCCCGGCTCGTGGTTCACCTGCGAGCTGCCGGGCGCACCGATCTTCCTGACGCGCACTTCATCCGGCGAGGTGAGGGCCTTCCTGAACATGTGCCGCCACCGCGGCTCGCGGCTGCTCGGCTTCGAGCTCGACGCGCGGGGCCACTTCGTGCAGCACCGCGGGCAGTCGCAGCAGAACTTCACCTGCCCGTACCACGCGTGGACCTACGACAGCGGCGGGCAGCTGATCCGGCATGCCAACGACATGGGTGGCTTCACGCAGATCCAGCCGCGCATGGACTGCGGGCAGTTCAACCTGATCGAGGTGCCCTGCGTCGAGACCGAGGGCATGCTGCTGGTGCGCCCGCACGGCAGCGTGCCGATCGATGCCGAGCGCGAAATGCACGGCATGCCCGCGCGCATGGGCGAGTTCGGCTTCGGGCGCTTTCACTTCTATCAGGAAGTGTTCTGGGATTTCGCCGCCAACTGGAAGCTGCTGATCGAGACCTTCATGGAGGGCTATCACATCGCGGCCCTGCATCGCAACACGCTCGCGCCGCGCTTTCGCTGCTACCCGGTCATCTTCGAATGCTTTGGCCGGCATGCGCTGTTTCCGCTGCCGCGCAAGAGCATCGACGAGCAGCGCGATCGGCCCGAGGCCGAGTGGTCGGTGCTGCGCCATGCGTCCACCATCTTCGTGGTGTCGCCGCATGCGGTGCTCAACATCCCGATGGACGGCCACATGGAGCTGTGGGACTTCCAGCCGCTGGACGTGGGCCGCACGCGGGCCCGGGTGCGCTTCTACATCCCCGAGGCGATCCGCAGCGAAGAAGAAGCCGCGCGCTGGGACAAAAGCTGGAAGGTCTCCACCGAGGTGATCTCGGGCGAAGACTTCACGCAGCAGCAGAACATCCAACTCAACCTGGCCAGCGGCCGGCTGCCCGGCGTGGTGTTCGGGCAGAACGAGCCGATGCTGTCGCACTACCACCGCGAACTCAACAAGCTCACCGGCGTGCCCGACGCGGCCCTTCCGTGACGGCGCCCGCTTCCACCGCGGGCGCGCACCGCGCCGCCATCACCACGGCGCTGCTCGGCAACTTCGTGGTCGGCAGCGGCGTGCTGGTGGTGCCCGGCATGCTGGACCCGCTGGCGCAGGGCCTGGGGGTTTCGGTGCCTGCCGCCGGTTCGTTGCTCAGCCTGGCGGCGCTGGCCATGTGCGTGGGCGCGCCGCTGCTGGCAGCTGTCACCTCGAATGTAGACCGCCGGATGCTGCTGGTGGCGTCGCTGCTGCTGCTGTCCTTCGGCCACCTGCTGTGCGCGCTGGCGCCGAACTATGCGGTGCTGGCGTGGGTGCGGCCCTTCTCGGTGATTGGCGCTGCGGTGTTCACGCCGCAGGTGGCCGCGACGCTGGGGCTGATCGTTGCGCCACAAGAGCGACCGGCCGCGGTCACCACCGCCTTTGTCGGCTGGTCGCTGGCCTCGGTGCTGGCCATGCCGCTGGGCAACATCGTGGCCTACGCGATCAGCTGGCGCGCCAGCTTCGCCTTGATTGCGGTGCTGGCGCTGCTGGCTGCGGTGCTGGTGTGGCGCGTGATTCCATCGGGGCTGAAGGTGCCGCCGCTGTCGCTGCAGTCGTGGCATCAGGTGTTGGGCGCGCCGCGCTTGCGCCTGGTACTGCTGGCCACCATGGCCTGGTGTGCCGGGCACTTTCTGGTGGCGGGCTACATCACTTCGGCCCTGCGCACCGGCGTCGATGCATCGCCAGCGCTGCAGGCGGCGCTGATGGGCCTGATGGGCGCCTGCGGTGTGGCGGGCAACCTGTTGCTGTCTCGCGGCGTCGGCCGGTTTGGCGCAGACCGCTGCGCCCTGCTGGCGCTGGGCTGCGTGTTCGTGGGCCTGGTGGGCTGGACAGCTTCGCTGTCGTGGCTGCACTCGGTGGCGGGCATCACCCTGGCGATCGCCGTCTGGGGCTCGGGCAACTTTGCCTTCATCTCGGCGCAGCAGGCGCGGCTGGCGCAGACCGCGCCTGATCTGGCCTCGGCCTCGATCGCGCTGAACTCGTCAAGCCTGTACGCCGGCCAGGCCATGGGCGCGGCACTCGGCGGCGTGGTGGTGGCTACCTTCAGCTTCGACGCACTGGGGCCGATCGCGGTGGCGATGATCGGCGTGGGCTTGCTGCTTTCGGCCTCGGCCGACCGAAAGGGTGACTGACCATGAGCACGGATTCCCGCCTGAACGAAGTCGAACGCTTCTACGACTTTCACCCCATCAGCGCGCAGCAGATCCTGGCTGCCGTGGCTGCGCGCGGCATCGACCGCGCCAGCATCACCGAAGAGGTGCTGCAGCACCACGATCAGGACCACTACGGCGGCACCGCTGCGGTGGACCGGCTGATGGACGAGGCTGCAGTGACGGCGCACGACGAGGTGCTGGATGTCTGCAGCGGCATGGGCGGGCCTGCACGCTACCTGGCGTGGAAGCGCGGCTGCCGCGTCACCGGGCTGGACCTCACGCGCAGCCGCGTGCAGGGCGCCACCGAGCTCACGCAGGCCGCCGGCCTGTCAGGGCGCGTGAACTTTGTCGAGGGCAATGCGCTGGCCATGCCGTTTGAAGATGCGCGCTTTTCGCTGGCGATCGCGCAAGAGGCGTTTGCACACATTCCGGACAAGCCGCAGCTGGTGCACGAATGCGCACGCGTGCTGCGCCCGGGCGGGCGGCTGGTGTTTTCCGACATCCTGTGCCGCCAGCCGCTGAGCGCCGACGATGCGCGCGGCCTGTACGACGGCATGCGCTTTTCTGAGATTGCTTCGGTGGCCGAGTACACCGCGCTGCTGCAAGCCGAGGGGCTGCGCATGGTGCGCGTGACCGATCTCAGCGAGGAGTGGACGCGCATCCTGCGCGAGCGCCATGCGATGTACCGGTCACTGGAAGCGCAGACGGTGCAGCGGCTCGGGCGCGAGCACTTCGACCGCTACGACCGCGCCTACACGCACTTTGTCGGGCTGTACCAGGTGGGCGTGCTGGGCGGCGCGCTGATCCACGCCGCGCGGGCGTAGGTGGCCGCAGGCAGGCAGCCCGCGGCAGGCGGCCCTAATATCGGCCCATGACGCAGCTTGCCGACATCGACACCCCGGCCGCCGTGCTCGACACCGCACGGATGCAGGCCAACATCCAGCAGATGCAGCAGCGCCTGAGCGCGCTGGGCGTGCGCTTTCGTCCGCATGTCAAAACCTCCAAGAGCCTGCCGGTGGTGCAGGCGCAGCTGGCCGCAGGCGCGCAGGGCATCACCGTCTCGACACTGAAAGAGGCCGAGCAGTTTTTTGCCGCAGGCATCAGCGACATCCTGTATGCGGTGTGCATCGTGCCGGCCAAGCTGCCGCAGGTGCTGGCGCTGCGCCAGCGTGGCTGCGACCTGAAGATCATCACCGACAGCGTGGCCGCGGCGCAGGCGATTGCCGAGTTCGGCCGCGCCCAGGCGCATGCGTTCGAGGTGTGGATCGAGGTGGATGTGGACGGGCACCGCTCGGGCGTGCCGCCCGGGTCTGACACGCTGCTGGCCGTGGGCCGCGCGCTGCACGAAGGTGGCATGCGGCTGGGCGGCGTGATGGCGCACGCCGGTTCGAGCTACGACGTGGACACACCGCAAGCCCTGCGCCGGGTGGCCGAACAAGAGCGCGATGGCACGCTGCACGCTGCGACGCGGTTGCGCGATGCGGGCCTGCCCTGCCCGGTGGTGAGCGTCGGCTCGACGCCCACCGCGCTGGCCGCACCGCACCTGGCTGGCGTGACCGAGGTGCGCGCCGGCGTGTATGTGTTCTTTGATCTGGTGATGCACAACGTGGGCGTGTGCGGCATTGACCACATCGCGCTGTCGGTGCTGACCACCGTGATCGGCCATCAGGAAGACAAGGGCTGGGCCATCGTGGACGCCGGCTGGATGGCGATGAGCCGCGACCGCGGCACGCAAAAGCAGCGGCACGACTTCGGCTACGGGCAGGTGTGCAGCGAAGACGGCACCCCCATCGATGGCTATGTGCTGGGCAGCGCCAACCAGGAGCACGGCATCCTGTGCCGCGCGGATGGCATGGCTGGCGTGGATGGCGACATCGCGCGCCGCTTTCCGGTGGGCACGCGCTTGCGGGTGCTGCCCAACCATGCGTGCGCCACGGCAGCGCAGCACCCCGAGTACCAGGCGCTGCTGCCCGGTGGCGAGGTGCAAGCCTGGCCGCGCTTTTACGGCTGGTAGCCCCCACCCCACACAAGAGAACGCCCATGACCGCAGCCCTGCCCCGCCCGGTGCAACCCGCCGACCTGCCCACGCCCGCAGGGCACTACTCGCATGCGGTGGTGGCCAACGGGTTCGTGTTCGTGTCGGGCCAGCTGCCCGTCACGCCGGCGGGCGAGCGACTGGTGGATGCCAGCTTTGCCGAGCAGGCGCGCCAGGTGCTGGCGAATGTGGCGAGTGCACTGCACGCAGCGGGCACCAGCATCGACCGGCTGGTGCAGGTGCGCGTGTATGTGGACAGCATGGAGCACTGGCCTGAGTTCAACACGATCTATGCGCAATGGGCCGGCACCAGCCGCCCCAGCCGTGCGGTGGTACCCACCGGGCCGCTGCATCACGGCCTGAAGGTCGAGGTGGAGGCCGTGGCGTTGGTGGGCGACTGATCAGCGCGCCGACAACGCTGCTTCGATCGCGCTCACGAGCGTGCGGCTCTCCGGCGAGGTCATGCTGCCGAAGTGCGCGATGGGCCGCCCGTCGCGGCCGACCAGGTACTTGTTGAAGTTCCAGCCGGGCGCGCTGCCGGTGGCGCGCGCGAGTTCGGCAAACAAGGGGTGCGCCTGTGCGCCGCGTACCCGGGTCTCGGTGAACATCGGGAACTTCACGCCATAGGTGTTGAAGCAGACCGCAGCGGTCTTTTTTGCATCGGCGTCTTCCTGCTTGAAGTCGTTCGACGGGAAGCCCAGCACCACCAGCCCGCGCCTGGCAAAGCGTGCGTTGAGTGCCTCCAGGCCTTCAAACTGGGACGTGAAGCCGCAGTAGCTGGCGGTATTGACCACCAGCAACACCTTGCCGCTGAACTGGCACAGCCCCTGCGGCTGATCGTCCTGCAGCCGCTTGAAGCTGTGCTGCAGCAGCTTGGGGCAGCCGGTCTGTGCGGCCGGCGCCACCGCAGCCGGCGTTGCAGCGGCCGCCGGCATAAAGGTGAGTGCGGCAAGCGCGCTGCCCGCCAGCAACAGGGCGCGAAGCGCTGTGCGCGGACCCAGCGGCAGCCACGCGACCATCCGTGATGCATTGGGCACAGTGACATTCATAAAAGGTGGAGGGTTTGTTGGCGAGGGTTGCGGCAATCGCGCCACTGACGAATGCTAGGGAATTCGCCTGCCGTGCGTCGCAGTGCGGGCAAGTGACACGCATGCCCGGCCGTCATCCCTCCGCCCTTGCCCCGGGCTGGCACGCTTTTCGCAATCCCATCTTGTACACAAGATTGGATGCACAAAAGTGGTGCAAGCGAAACCTGTCCTTCCGTCCCATGCCCCAGATGCGGGCGATGCGCAGTGCGCCTGGATTGCGCAACTGTCCGCGCCGGTGCGCGGCGCCAGCGACGGCGCGCTGAGCGGGCTGCGCTTTGCGGTCAAGGACAACATCGATGTCGCGGGCGTGCCGACCACCGCGGCCTGCCCGGCCTTTGCGCGCACTCCGCAGGTGCATTCCACCGTGGTGCAGCGCCTGCTGGCGGCCGGTGCATCGCTGGCCGGCAAGACCAACCTGGACCAGTTCGCCTGCGGCCTGAACGGCACGCGCTCGCCCTACGGCCCGGTACCCAACACCTTTGATGCGCGGTATGTCAGCGGCGGCTCCAGCGCCGGCTCGGCCCATGTGGTGGCCAGCGGGCAGGTGGACTTTTCGCTCGGCACCGACACCGCCGGCTCGGGCCGGGTGCCCGCAGGCCTGAACAACATCGTGGGCCTGAAGCCCTCGCGCGGCCTGATCAGCGCCCACGGCGTGGTTCCCGCGGCGCAAAGCGTGGACGTGGTGTCGATCTTTGCGCGCACCGTGCCTGTGGCGCTGCGGGTGCTGGCCGCGGCCATGGCCCACGACCCGCAAGACCCGTATTCACGCACGCTGCCCCTGCGCACGGCGCCATATGGCGCGAAATTTCGCTTTGGCGTTCCGCGCCAGCTCGAATTCTTTGGCGATGCGCTGGCGCGTGCCGAATTCGACGCCGCCATCGAACGCATGCAGTCGCTGGGCGGCACGCCCGTGCTGTTTGACTACGAGCCGCTGGCGCGCGCCGCGGCACTGCTGTACGAAAGCGCGCTGGTGGCCGAACGCTATGCCGCCGTTCGCCGCTTTTTCGATGCGCACGAGGGCGACGTCATCGAGCCCGTGCGCAGCATCATCGCCAAGGGGCGCGAATACAGCGCTGCCGATGTGTTCGAGGCCCAGGTGCAGCTGCGCGCCATCGCGCAGCAGGTCGCACCGCTGTGGGACCACTTTGACGTGATGCTGGTGCCGACCGCGCCAACGCACTACACGATTGAGCAGATGCAGGCCGACCCGGTGGCGCTCAACCGCAACCTTGGCGCCTACACCAACTTCGTCAACCTGCTCGACTACGCCGCACTGTCGGTACCCAGCAGCCTGCGTGCCGATGGCCTGCCCTTCGGCATCACGCTGATCGGCGCCTGCGGCAGCGACTGGGCGCTGGCCGAACTGGGCCAGCGCTACCACCAGGCCACCGGCCTGACCCTGGGCGCGACCGGCGAGCCGCTGCCACCCGCCGAAGCCCTGGCGCCCGCACCGCTGGACGCGCGCGAGCAGCGCGTGCAGGTGGCGGTGGTGGGCGCGCATCTGTCGGGCATGCCGCTGAACTGGCAACTCACCGAGCGCGGCGCGCGGCTGCTGCACACCGCACAGACCGCACCCGACTACCGCCTCTACGCACTGGCCGGCACGGTGCCGCCCAAGCCCGGCCTGCTGCGCGTGGCCGCGGGCAAAGGCGCAGCGATTGCGCTGGAGGTGTGGGACATGCCGGTGTCCCAGTACGGATCGTTTGTCGCGCTGATCCCGGCGCCGCTGGGCATCGGCACCGTGCGGCTGTCCGATGGCGCGCAGGTGCAGTGCTTCCTGTGCGAAAGCGAAGCCCTGCGTGACGCGCAGGACATCACTCACCTGGGTGGTTGGCGCGCGTACATGCGGACCCGTGCCGTCACTTGAGTTTCGCCCCTGCTCCGACCTGAATGGATTTCCCGCTCCCGCAACCTTCCCAACCCCTGGAGATGACCATGAGCAAATTCGCCCAACGCCGTACCCTCATCAAGGCCGCCGGTGCGGCCGTCGCCACTGCCAGTGCGCCTGGCCTGGTGTTTGCACAGACCACTCCCAAGATTCGCGTGGGATTCTGGCCGGTGGCCTCCGGCATTCCTTTCTTCGCTGCGGTGGAGAAGGGGTACTTCAAGGAGGCTGGGCTCGACGTCGAACCCCTCAAGCTCGCGAGCCCTCAGCAAGTGGCCGAGGCCATGATTTCGGGACGTGCAGAAGGCAGCTCCAACGGCACCGGCTCGGCAGCGCTCGGCATTGCCGAGATCGCGCAGCCTGGCCTGCTGAAGATCTTTTGCACCAACCCCACCAACCAAAAGTTCGTGCTCGACCAGTTCATTGTTGGCAAGGACAGCCCCATCAAGGCCATCAGCGAACTGTCGGGCAAGAAGGTCGCCTGCGGCCCCGGCGTGCAGAACGTGGTGCTTGCTCGCACGGTGCTCGAGCGCGCAGGCGCAAGAAACTTCACCGTGGTCGAACTGCCGATCGGGCAGCACATTGCGGCCATCGCCGCCAACCAGGTCGATGCGTGCTACACGCTTGAGCCCACCGGTACCGTCGGCCGGCTCAATGGCACGACGCGCAACCTTGAAGTCGGCGTGATTGCCAAATACGTGCTGGGCGACCCGATGGCGCCCTGGCACGGTGGCTCCGCAAGCCTGACCAGCGAGTTCATCAAGAAGTACCCCGAGGTCACTCGCCGGTACATCGCCGCCTACAAGCGCGGTGTCGACCTGGTGAAGAACAACCCGGCCGAGGCACGTCCGTTCCTCAAGGGCTACACCGCCATCGAGGGAGCGCTGACCAACGAGGTGCCGATGGCCGACTACATGATGTCCACCGACTTCAAGGCGTCCGACGTGGCGTACTTCCAGAAGTTCTTTGACCTGTTCACCGAGCGCGGCATCTTCAGTCGCAAGGTGGACGTGGGCGCGATGCTGTACCGGGCCTGAGTCATGCCCCCCGACAGCACCACGACACTGGGCACGCCGGGCACCGAGGCCACCCCCGGTACGGCGGCCCAGCCCTGGCGCCACCGCGGATCGCCCGCGGTGGCCTCGCCACGCAAGCGCATGGACTGGGGGCGATTTTTGCCGCTGGCCGGCCCCATCGCACTGCTGATCATCTGGGACTTGGTTGTGCGTCTCGGATGGATCAAGCCGATCCTGCTGCCGCCGCCGGTGGACACGTTGCTGACGCTGATCAACGGCATGACCAGCCAGGTGCTGCTGCCCCACTTCCTGGTCACGCTGGAGCGCACGCTGGTGGCCTTTGCGATTGCCACAGCCATCGGCATGCCCCTCGGGATTGCCCTCGGCAGCAACGAGCGCGCCTACCGCAGCGTTGAATTCGTGATCGACTTCTTCCGCTCGACACCGGCCTCGGCGCTGATCCCGCTGTTCCTTCTGATCTTCGGCATCAGCAACATCAACAAGGTCGCCATCGCCGCATTTGGTGCCTTCCTCATTGTCATCTTCAACTGCGCCTACGGCGTCATCAATGCGCGCAAGCAGCGGGTTGCCGCCGCCAAGGTGATGGGCGCCACGCGCTGGCAGATCTTCAAGGACGTCCTGTTCTGGGAGAGCCTGCAGCCTTCCTTCGTCGGATTGCGCTCTGCCGTCTCGATGGCCCTGGTGATCGTGGTCGTCGCCGAGATGTTCATTGGCTCCGAGAACGGTTTGGGTCACAAGATCATCGATGCCCAGCAGGTGATGAACGTGCGCGTGATGTACGCCGCCATCATGGCTGCGGGAATTCTCGGTTATGCCCTGAACGTGGCCTTCCTGGCCCTCGAAAAACGCATCGTGCACTGGAGCGGACGATGACTGAAGTGCTCAACGGCCCGGTGTATGCCGACACGCCGAAACCACCGTTCCGGCCGGGCCCGGCCGGCACCCACATCACTATCCGCGGATTGACCAAGTACTTTGCGGGCTGGCCGCTGTACGAGAACTTTGACCTGGACATCCCGAAGGGCCAGATCGTCTCCATCTTCGGCCCCAACGGATGCGGCAAGTCGACGCTGATCAACATGATCGCCGGCCTCGTGCCGATCGACTCTGGCGAGATCCTGTTCGACGGGAAGTCGCTCAAGGACACGACGATCGGCTATGTGTTCCAGAACTACCGTGAAGCCCTGTTCCCGTGGATGCGCACCATCGACAACATCGCCTACCCGCTCAAGCTGGAAGGCAAGAGCAAGGCCGAGGTCGATCGCCGCATGGAAGAGCTGGTGGCTTCGTTCGACGTGAAGTTCGACCTCAACCGCTATCCCTACGAGCTGTCGGGCGGCCAGCAGCAGACCGCGTCGATCATGCGCGCGCTGGCACCCAAGCCAGAGGTGCTTTTCCTCGACGAGCCGTTTTCCGCGCTGGACTTCGAGATGACGCTGTTCATCCGCGAGAAGCTGCAGGAAGTCTTCATTCAGACCGGCACCACGATGATGCTGGTCTCGCACGACCTTGAGGAGGCGGTCTACCTGGCCGACCAGGTGCTGCTGCTGACCAAGCGCCCCACCTCGATTGCAGAGATACTGCACTACGATGACCCGCGGCCGCGCACTGTGGCCACGTTGACCGAGCCGACCTTCGTCGCCACGAAAAAGCGTAGCCTCGAGGTGTTCCAGCGCGAAGTCAGGCGCTGAGGCCGTGCAACCCATCGCGCCCATGACCCCCGCACAGGCCCTGGCCTACGTGCGCGCCAGCGCGGTAGCGCTGGGCATTCCGATGGACGAAGAGCGCCTGGCGCGCGTGGCGGGCTATCTGGCCCTCAGCGCCCGCTTTGCCGCGCTGCTGGACGCGGCAGACCTGGGCCCCGAGGTCGAGCCTGCCGAAGTGTTCTGCCCTGCGCCGTTTCCCCCCGTCAGCGGCCACGCCGCGCGAAAGGCGGTGCCATGAACGGGGTGGCCAACGCGTGCAGCACGCGCACCGAATCGTCGCTAGCGCGGGTTGAGCGCGCGCTGGCACGCATCGACGCGACCGATTCGCGCATCAACGCCTTCACCGGGCTCACGCGCGCCCGCGCCCTGCGCGAAGCGGCAGCCAGCGACTCGCGGCGTGCCCGCGGCGCCTTGCTCGGCCCGCTGGACGGCATGCCCTATGCGGTGAAGAACCTGTTCGACATTGAAGGCCTGACCACACTGGCGGGCTCCAAGGTCAACCGCGAACTGCCGCCCGCAGCCCACGATGCGGTGTTGGTCGAGCGGCTGCGCGCGGCCGGTGCGGTGCTGGTGGGCGCGCTCAACATGGACGAGTACGCCTACGGCTTCACCACCGAGAACACGCACTACGGCCCCACCCACAACCCGCACCGGCTGGGGCACCTGTCGGGCGGTTCGTCGGGCGGTTCGGGCGCCGCCGTTGCGGGGCGGCAGGTGCCGCTGACGCTGGGCTCTGACACCAATGGATCGATCCGGGTGCCTTCGTCGCTGTGCGGCGTGTGGGGCCTCAAGCCGACCTTCGGGCGGCTGTCGCGCCGCGGCACCTATCCGTTCGTGCACAGCATCGACCACCTCGGGCCGATCGCTGACAGCGTGCAAACGCTGGCGGCAGCCTACGACGCGATGCAGGGCCCCGACACGCTCGACCCGGGTTGCCATGCGCAGCATGAGCAGCCAGCGATGCCTTCGCTGGAAGACGGCGTGGCCGGGCTTCGCATCGGCGTGCTCGGCGGCTACTTTCATGACCACGCCAGCGATGCGGCGCGCGCAGCGGCGCGCACGGTGGCCCAGGCGCTGGGTGCCAGCGACGAGGTGATCTGGCCCGACGCTGCGCTTGGCCGTGCAGCGGCTTTCGTCATCACTGCAGCCGAAGGCGGCAGCCTGCATCTGGACGACCTGCGCACCCGCGCCGATGACTTCGAGCCGCTGTCTGTCGACCGATTCATCGCAGGCGCGATGCAGCCAGTGCACTGGTATGCCAAGGCGCAGCGCTACCGCCGCGTTTACCGCGACCGGGTCAACGCGCTGTTGGCCCACTGGGACCTGCTGATCGCGCCAGCCACACCGGTGGCGGCCCCGCCGATCGGTACCGAGTGGATCGAGGTGCAGGGCCAGCGCCACCCGTGCCGACCGGCAATGGGCTTGCTCACGCAACCGATTTCTGCCGCCGGCTGTCCGGTGGTGTCTGCGCCCCTGTGGCCCGATGGCACGAACGGGCTGCCGATCGGCGTGCAGCTGATTGCCGCCCCCTGGCGCGAAGACATCGCCCTGCGTGCCGCCCGCGCGCTGGAGCGTACCGGCGTCGCCCACCTGAAGGAGCCCATGCTGTGAGCATCGAACGCACGCAGGTCAACCTGCCCGAGGTGCTGGCCGAAGTGACCTCGGCCTTTGAACGCTACGAGCAGGCGCTGGTGGGCAACGACGTCGCGGCGCTTGACGAGCTGTTCTGGAACGACCCGCTGACCATCCGGTACGGCGCCACCGAAAACCTGTACGGCTACGCCGAGATCCAGGCGTTTCGCGCCGCCCGCCCCTCGCAGGGCCTGGCACGCGAGCTGATGAACACGGTGATCACCACCTACGGCCGCGACTTCGCCACCGCCAATACCGAATTCCGCCGCACCGGCAGCGCCCGCACCGGACGGCAGACCCAGACATGGATGCGCACCCCTGCCGGATGGCGGGTGGTGTCTGCCCATGTGAGCCTGCTCGACCCCGCGAAGTGAGGACCCCTCGCGCCCGACTGGCATGAATCTCGCTTCGTGCTTTGCACCGTTTCCCGTCCTTGTTCAACCTCACCTGGAGAGTTCACCATGTCCCACACCCCCATGAATCGCCGTGAATCGCTCAAGTCGCTGGCCGCCCTCGGCGCTGCCGGCACGCTCGGCGGGCTCGGCTCGCTGGCCCACGCGCAGTCTGCGCTGACCGTCGGCGTGATCTACGTCGGCCCGCGCGACGACTTTGGCTACAACCAGGCGCACGCCCAGGCCGCCGCCGAGCTCAAGAAGATGCCAGGCGTGAAAGTGGTCGAAGAAGAAAACGTGCCCGAGACCGCAGCCGTGCAAAAGACGATGAACGGCATGATTGCGCAAGACGGCGCCAAGCTGCTGTTCCCCACCTCGTTCGGCTATTTCGATCCGCACATCCTGGCGCTGGCGCCGAAGAACAACGCCGTTCGCTTCTCGCATTGCGGCGGCCTGTGGACCGAGGGCAAGCATCCGAAGAACGTCGGCAGCTTCTTCGGCTACATCGACGAGTGCCAGTACCTCAACGGCGTGATCGCCGGTCACATGACCAAGAGCAACAAGATCGGCTTCGTTGCTGCCAAGCCGATCCCGCAGGTGCTGCGCAACATCAACGCCTTCCTGCTGGGTGCGCGCTCGGTCAAGCCCGGCATCACCTGCAGCGTGATCTTCACCGGTGACTGGTCGATGCCGGTCAAGGAAGCCGAAGCCACCAACAGCCTGGCCGACCAGGGCGTGGATGTGTTCACCATGCACGTGGACGGACCGAAGGTGGTGGTGGAAACCGCAGCCAAGCGCGGCAAGATGGTCTGCGGCTACCACGCCAGCCAGGCCAAGCTGGCACCCAACGCCTACCTGACCGGCGCCGAGTGGAACTGGCTGACAGCCTACAAGACGATCATCGACGCTGCCCGCGCCGGCAAGCCGCATCCGAACTTCCTGCGCGGCGGCCTGAAGGAAGGCTACGTCAAGACCTCGGCCTATGGCTCGATGGTGACCGATGCAGCCAAGAAGAATGCCGACGACATCAAGAGCAAGATGGTCGCGGGCAGCTTCGACATCTTCAAGGGCGGCACCGGCGGCCTGAAGGACAACAAGGGCAATGTGGTCATCGCGGGCGGCAAGACGCTCAAGCAGACCGACCTGGAGCTCGAGAAGATGAACTACCTGGTCGAGGGCGTGATCGGTTCGATCTGATTGCGCTGACCCGTCGCCGGACCTGCATCCATGCGGCAGACGCTCATCGACATCGGCTTGCCTGTGCTGGCCGTGCTGGCTGCACTGCTGCTGTTCGGCGGCTTTGTGGCCGCCGGCGGCATCAACCCGCTGGAGATGTGGGCCCTGCTGTTCAAGGGCGCGTTCGGCGACTGGTTTTCGTGGCAGAACACGCTGCAGCGGGCCGCACCGCTGATGCTGACCGCGCTGTGCGTGGCGCTGCCTGCGCGCGCCGGCCTGGTCGTCATTGGCGGCGAGGGTGCCCTGGTGCTCGGCGGGCTGGCCTGTGCAGCGCTGCCACTTGCCATGCCGCTGCCTGCCGGCATGGCCGGGTTGGTGATGGCCTGCATGGCCGGTGCGCTGGCGGGTGCAGCGTGGATTGCCTTGGCGGGTGCCCTGCGCGAATACCGCGGCATCAACGAAACCATCAGCAGCCTGTTACTGGCTTATGTGGCCATCGGCCTGTTCAAGCACCTGGTCGAAGGCCCGCTGCGCGATCCGGCCAGCCTGAACAAGCCTTCAACACCGGCGCTGGCCGAATCCATGCGCATGGGTGGTATCGCCGGCTCGGACGTGCACTGGGGCCTTGCGGTGGGCGTGGCCCTGTGCGTGCTGCTGGGCCTGGCACTGCGCTCGACCACACCGGGCTTTTCGATTCGCGTGGTGGGCGGCAACCCGCGTGCCGCGCAGCTGGTGGGCCTGCCTGCATCGCGCCTGGTGCTGCTGGCCTGCGCGCTGGGCGGCGCCTGCGCCGGGCTGGCCGGCGCCATCGAGGTGGCCGCGGTGCACACCTCGGCCAATGCGTCACTGATCGTGGGCTATGGCTACGCCGGCATCCTGGTGTCGTTCATCGCGCGTCACAACCCGCTGGCGGTCATTCCTGTGGCCATCCTGTTTGGCGGCTTCGGTGCGGCGGGCAGCCTGCTGCAGCGGCGCCTGGGCCTGCCCGATGCGTCGGTGCTGGTGCTGCAGGGCATTGCCTTCGTGCTGATCCTGGCCAGCGAGGCGCTGCGCGACACGAACTGGCGCGCGTTCTGGCATCGACTGGCGGCGCCCGCGGGCCCGTCGCCTGCGCAGCTGGCTGCCGGCGACAAGGTCACCTGAACACGCTTGCGCAAAGGGCCTCATGACTGCAGATCAGTGGATTGCGCTGGTGGCCGCCTTGCTGGGTGGTGCACTGCGCGTGGGCGTGCCCTTTCTCTTCGTCAGCCTGGGCGAATGCCTGACCGAAAAATCCGGCCGCATCAACCTGGGGCTGGAGGGCGTGCTGGTGCTCTCGGCCATGGCGGCTTTCGGTGGCGCCTACCTGAGTGGCTCGGCGTGGATCGGCGTGCTGGTCGCAGCACTGGCCGGTGCAGCGCTGGCATCGCTGCACGCAGCGCTGTGCTCGCTGCCGCGCGTCAACGACGTGGCCACCGGCATCGCGCTGATGTTGTTGGGCATGGGCCTCGCCTTCTTTCTTGGCAAACCGCTGATCCAGCCGCAGGCGCCGCAGATTCCTGCACTGCCGCTGGGCCAGTGGAGCGACATTCCAGCCGTGCGTGCCGCGCTGCAGATCAATGCGCTGCTGCCCATCGGCCTGGTGCTGGCGCTGCTGCTGTGGTGGGGCTTTGCACGCACGCGCATGGGTCTGGTGCTGCGCATGGCCGGCGATTCGGCCAACGCAGCGCGTGCGCTGGGCTACTCGGTCAAGCGCATCCGCCTGTGGTCCACGATGGCCGGCGGCGCGATCGCAGGACTGGGTGGCGCATCGCTCACGCTGTTCTATCCGGGCAGCTGGAACGAAGGCATCTCCAGCGGCCAGGGCCTGATCGCAGTGGCGCTGGTGATCTTTGCGCGCTGGAGCCCGCTGCGCTGTATCGGCGCAGCCGCGCTGTTCGGCGGTGCCGGCGCCATCGGCCCGGCGCTGCAGTCCATAGGCATCGGCTGGGGCTACCACCTGTTCAACACGCTGCCGTATGTGCTCACGCTGCTGATCCTGGTGCTGACCTGCCGGCCCGGCACGGCCGCGGCGGGCAGCCCGGGCGAGCTGACATCCAACCCCCAATAACCGTCATTCAAACCAACAGCCTGATCAAAGGAGAGATGCCATGAGCGGACTCGGTGGACTGAACAAATCACCCAACGGCGTGGTGATGGGCCTGGTGCAGCTGCAGCTGCCGGTGGTCGACACGCCGGCACAGCTGGCCGCACAAGTGCAGCGCATCGTGCAGCTGGTGGCCAAGGCCCGGCGCAACCAGTCCACGATGGACCTGGTGGTGTTTCCGGAGTATTCGCTGCACGGCCTGAGCATGAGCACCGCGCCCGAGCTGATGGTCTCGCTCGACGGGCCGGAAGTGGCTGCCTTCAAGAAGGCCTGCATCGACAACCGCATCTGGGGCTGCTTCTCGATCATGGAGGCCAACCCGCACGGCAACCCGTACAACAGCGGCCTGATCATCAACGACCAGGGCGAGATCAAGCTCTACTACCGCAAGCTGCACCCGTGGGTGCCGGTCGAGCCGTGGGAGCCGGGCAACCTGGGCATTCCGGTGTGCGACGGCCCCAACGGCAGCAAGGTCGCACTGATCATCTGCCACGACGGCATGTTCCCCGAGATGGCGCGCGAAGCGGCCTACAAGGGTGCAGAGGTCATCATCCGCACGGCCGGCTACACCGCGCCGATTCGCCACGCGTGGAAGATCACCAACCAGGCCAACGCATTCCAGAACCTGGCCTACACCGCCAGCGTCTGCATGTGCGGCAGCGACGGCACCTTCGACTCGATGGGTGAGGGCATGTTCTGCAACTTCGACGGCACGGTGCTGGTCGAAGGCGGCGGCCGCCCTGACGAGATCATCACCGCCGAACTGCGCCCCGATCTGGCGCGCGAGGCACGCAGCGGCTGGGGCGTGGAGAACAACATCTACCAGCTGTATCACCGCGGCTACGTGGCGGTAAAGGGCGGCGCGCAGGACTGCCCGTACACCTACATGCACGACATGGCGGCCGGCCGCTACCAGCTGCCGTGGACGGTGCAGGTAACCGATGGCACCTCGTGCGGCTTTGCGCCGCCCACCCGCAGCTACCGCGGCCCCGAGCCGCATCCGCTGGTGCCCGATGCGATGGACTGTGCGCCATCCACCACGCTGAAGAAGGCCGCCTGACATGTCAGCACAGCGCTTCGTGCAGGCCAATCCCTACGCCTGGCCCTACAACGGCGACCTGCGGCCGGCAAACACCGCGCTGGTGGTCATCGACATGCAGACCGACTTCTGCGGTGTGGGTGGCTATGTGGACACCATGGGCTATGACATCTCGCTTACCCGTGCGCCGATCGAGCCGATCCGCCGCGTCATGGCCGCGATGCGCGCGCAGGGTTTTCACATCATCCACACCCGCGAAGGCCATCGCCCCGACCTGTCGGATCTGCCGGCCAACAAGCGCTGGCGCTCGCGCCAGATAGGCGCCGGCATTGGCGACCCCGGGCCCTGCGGCAAGATCCTGGTGCGCGGCGAGCCGGGCTGGGAAATCATCCCCGAGCTGGCGCCACTGCCGGGCGAGGTGATCATCGACAAGCCGGGCAAGGGATCGTTCTGCGCCACCGACCTCGAGCTCATCCTGCGCACGCGCGGCATCGAGAACCTGGTGCTGTGCGGCATCACCACCGACGTGTGCGTGCACACCACGATGCGCGAGGCCAACGACCGCGGCTTCGAATGCCTGATGCTGTCCGACGGCACGGCCGCCACCGACCACGGCAACCATCTGGCGGCACTGAAGATGATCACCATGCAGCACGGCGTGTTCGGCGTGCATGCCGACTCGGCAGCGGTGCTCACGGCCCTGCAATAAGGCATCACGCGCATGAGCGTCATCCACGTCGACCCGATGCCTGCGCCCAGCGGCGCGATGGCGCTCAAGACCTATGCGCTGACCAAGCGCTTCGGGTCGTTCACGGCGCTCGATTCGGTGTCGCTGGATGTGCGACCGGGCACGGTACACGCCCTGCTGGGCGAAAACGGCGCGGGCAAGAGCACGCTGGTCAAGTGCATTGCGGGCTTCCATCAGCCCGACGACGGTGCGGTGATGTGCGATGGCCGCGAGCAGGACATTGCCAACCCGGTGGTGGCCCGCGCGCTGGGCGTGGGCATGGTGTACCAGCACTTCACCCTGGCCCCCGGCATGACGGTGGCCGAAAACCTGCTGCTGGCCGGTGGGCAGGTGCCGACGTGGATCGACTGGCGGGCACAGCGCTCGCAGCTGCTCGAGTTCCTGAAGGGCACGCCCTTCATGCTGGACCTCGACGCGCGCCCGGGCGAGCTGGCGGCCGGCGAGAAGCAGAAGCTCGAGCTGCTCAAGCAGCTGTACCTCAAGCCACGGCTGCTGATCCTGGACGAGCCGACCTCGGTGCTGACGCCGCAGGAGGCCGACGAAGTGCTGGGCCACGTGCGCGAATTTGCGCGCAGCGGCCAGTGCACCGTGCTGCTGATCACGCACAAATTCCGCGAGGTGATGGCCTACGCCGACGACGTGACCGTGCTTCGGCGCGGCAAGGCAGTGCATCACGCGCAGGTCAGCCAGACCACGCCGGCGCTGCTGGCGCAGGCAATGATCGGCACCGATGACGACACTGCCCCGGCAGGTGCAGCAGCCACGAAAGCCGAGGACGACGAAGCCCGCCTGGCACCGCCAGCGCGCAGCGATGCGTCAGCCGCGCCCTTCCTTGAGGTGCAAGACCTGTTCGTGCGCGGCGACCGCGGCACCATGGCGGTGGAGGCGCTCAGCCTGGCGGTACGCCCCGGCGAAATCCTGGGTGTGGCCGGCGTGTCGGGCAATGGCCAGCGCGAGCTGATGGAGGCGATCGTCGGTCAGCGCGCGCGCCATGCCGGCCGGGTGCAGGTGCTGGGTACCGAGTACCACGCCACGCGCGCACAGAACCGCGAACTCAAGCTGCGCAGCCTGCCCGAAGAGCCGCTGCGCAATGGTTGCGTGGCGGGCATGAGCGTGGCCGAGAACATGGCCCTGCGCGACTTCGACATCGCCCCGCTGAGCCGCGGCGGAGTGCTGCGGACCGGCCTGTGGAAGGAGCGGGCCCGCCAGTGGATTGCCGAGTACGGCATCAAGACGCAGGGCGAAGGCGCAGCGATCCGCAGCCTCTCGGGCGGCAATGTGCAACGTGCGGTGCTGGCGCGCGAGCTGGCAGGCGACATCAACGTGCTGATCGCGGTGAACCCGGTGTTTGGGCTGGACTTTGCGGCGGTGCGCGAGATCCACCAGCGCATCCTTCAGGTGCGCCAGCGCGGTGGCGCGGTGCTGCTGATCAGCGAAGACCTGGATGAACTGCTGGAGCTGGCCGACCGCATCGTGGTGATGAGCGAGGGACGCATCGTTCACGAGACGCCAGCGCACGGCGCGCAGCGGCATGTGCTGGGCGCCTACATGGGCGGGGCTCACGGGGCATCCACGACCCATTCACTGCTGGAGGCATGAAGATGCAGGTGCAGGCGCTGCCGTTTGCATTCGACTTTTCGCTGGCGCGCACCGCGCTGGTGGTCATCGACATGCAGCGGGACTTCATCGAGCCCGGCGGCTTTGGCGAAACGCTCGGCAATGACGTGTCGCGCCTGTCGGCCATCGTGCCGGCATGTGCACAAGTGCTCCGGGCCTGGCGCGCAGCGGGCGGCAAGGTGCTGCATACCCGCGAGGCGCATCTGCCCGATCTTTCCGACTGCCCGCCCGCCAAGCTCCACCGCGGCTCGCCATCGCTGCGCATCGGCGACGAGGGGCCGATGGGACGCATCCTGGTGACGGGCGAACCGGGCAACCAGATCATCGATGCACTGGCGCCGCTGCCCGGCGAATGGGTGGTGGACAAACCGGGCAAGGGCATGTTCTGGGCCACCCGGGTGCACGACATGCTGCAGTCGGCAGGCATCACGCACCTCGTCTTCATGGGCGTGACCACCGAGGTCTGCGTGCAGACCTCGATGCGCGAGGCCAACGACCGTGGCTACGACTGCCTGCTGCTGGAAGACTGCACCGAAAGCTACTTCGAGCACTTCAAGACGGCAACGATCGAGATGATCCGCGCACAAGGCGCGATCGTCGGCTGGACGGCCGGCAGTGCTGCGCTTCTTGCCACAATGCAGTCAGCTTAGGAACGCAATGGACGCCCGAGTCAAGCATGCCAAGGTTTCATCCGACGCGCGGCCCCTGTCGCGCGCCGACGAGGTCTACCAGCAACTCAAGCAGGACCTGGCCGACTTCGTGCTGGTGCCGGGCGACCGCTTCACCGAAAACGAGGTATCCGAGCGGCTGCAGGTGTCGCGCACGCCGGTGCGCCAGGCACTGCTGCGGCTGCAGTCCGAAGGCCATGTGGAGGTGCTGTTTCGCAGCGGCTGGCGCGTGCTGCCGTTTGACTTCGGCAAGTTCGACCAGCTCTATGACTTGCGGCTGCTGCTGGAGACGACGGCAGTGCGCCGCATCTGCGAGGACTACGCCCGGGTGGACCGTGCGCAGATCGATGCGCTGGCGCGCTACTGGCTGGTGCCTGCGGCCGCGCGCAGCAGCGATGCGGCCGCGGTGGCCGAAGCCGACGAGGCCTTTCACTGCACGCTGGTGGGTGCGGCCGGCAATGCCGAGATGGCGCGGGTGCACCGCGACGTGACCGAGCGCATCCGCATCATCCGGCGGCTGGACTTCACCCAGCAGCCGCGCATCGACCTGACCTACGAAGAGCACGGCAAGATCCTGCGTGCGGTGAAGGCCAAGCGCGCCGAGCAGGCCATCTTGCTGCTGAGCGCACACATCCAGACCAGCCAGGCCGAAGTGCGCAAGATCACGCTGCACCAGATGCACGAGGCGCGGCGCACGCACCAGCCCGCGCGCGGTTAGCATCGGCGGATGACCCGCCCCATCCTTCCTGAAGCCCGGCTGCACCTGGCCATCCGCGATCGCGTGGCGCAGTACCACCGCGACTTTGTCGACGAGATCGAGGCCGCGGTCGCAAGGCACGATGTGGTGGTGGTCGGCATGCGCTGGAACCCGTATCCGCGCAAGGCCTGCGCGCTGCTGCAGGCCGCGGGTGTGGCGCATCACTACATCGAACACGGCAGCTACCTGAGCGGCTGGCGCCGCCGCAATGCGCTGAAGCTGTGGACCGGCTGGCCGACCTTTCCGATGGTGTTCGTCAAGGGCGTGCTGGTGGGCGGCTTTGATCAGCTCAAGGCGCTGCACGACTCGGGCGAGCTCGCGCGCCTGCTGCAGCCCCGCTAGCGTGCAATCCGTCAGCGTGTGCAGATGATGCCGTTGCGCCTGGTGGTGATGGGGGTGTCGGGCTGCGGCAAGTCCACCGTGGGTCATGCGCTGGCGCAACGCCTGGCGGTGGAGATGATCGACGGCGACGACCTGCACCTTCCCGAAAGCGTTGCCCGCATGCGAGCGGGCCAGCCGCTGGAAGACGCCGACCGCTGGCCCTGGCTGGATCGTATCGGGCAGCGTCTGGCCGGCAGCAGCACCGGGTTGATCGTGGCATGCTCAGCCCTGCGATGCAGCTACCGCGACCGCATCCGGCGCCAGGCACCGGGTGTGCGATTCATTTTTCTTGATGGCCCGTTCGAGCTGATCGCGCAGCGTGTAGCCCAGCGCACCGGCCACTACATGCCCGCGACACTGCTCGAAAGCCAGTTCAGCACGCTGGAGCGCCCCGACGCGCAAGAGGCCGATGTGGTCAGGCTGAGCATTGATCGGCCCGTTCAAGAGCTCACCGAAGCAGCCGTCGCAGCGCTTCACAGCCAGCCGCAGTCGCCGGCGCCCCGCACATGAATGCGACACTTCACCCGATGGCCCCCTCCGCGCACAACCCACCGATGCAAGGCAGCGACCTCGGCCTGATCGGCCTGGGCGTGATGGGCGAGAACCTCGCGCTGAATTTCGCGCGCAACGGGTTTTCGGTCTGCGGCTTCGACGCCAACGCCGGCAAGCGCGAACAGTTTGCCCGGCGCACGCAGGGCAGCGATGCAGCAGTATCCATCTCCGCATCCACATCAGCCGCGCCCGACCTGCGCACGCTGGTCGCAAACCTCAAGCGCCCGCGCCGCATCCTGATGATGGTGCCGGCCGGCGCGGCGGTGGATTCGGTGATTGGTGACCTGGCTGGCCTTCTTGAGCCTGGCGATGTGCTGATCGATGGCGGCAACACCCACTACCTTGACACACAGCGGCGGCTGCAGGCGCTTCAGGCGCAGGGCATGCTGTATGTCGGCATGGGCGTGAGCGGCGGCGAGCAAGGTGCGCTGCGCGGCCCCGCGCTGATGCCCGGTGGTGACGAGCGTGCATGGCCGATCGTCCAGCCGCTGTTGCACCAGATCGCTGCGCGCGCCGACGATGGCCAGCCGTGCTGCGACTGGATCGGTACCGAAGGCTCGGGCCACTTCGTGAAGATGGTGCACAACGGCATCGAATACGCCGACATGCAACTCATCTGCGAGGCCTATGCGCTGATGCGGCAGGTGCTGGGGCTCGCGCCCAAGCAGATGGCGCCGGTGTTTCGCCGCTGGAACGAAGGCGCGCTGGGCAGCTACCTGATCCAGATCACCGCCGACATCCTGGAGCGCGACGACCCGCACACCGGCCAGGCGCTGGTGGACCAGATCCTCGACACCGCAGAACAAAAGGGTACCGGCAAGTGGACCAGCCAGATCGCGCTGGACCTGGGCACGCCCGTGCCCACCATTGCGCAGTCGGTGTTTGCACGATCCATCAGCGCGCTGCATGCCGAACGTGCACGTGCCTCGGGTGTGCTGGCCGGTGCAAGCGCGCAACCGGCGGCAGACCGCACCGCCCTGATCACGCAACTGGAGGGCGCGCTGCTGGCCGCACGCATCTGCGCCTACGCCCAGGGCATGAGCCTGCTGCGCGCCGCCGATGCCGAATACCGCTGGGGGCTGTCGCTGTCGGCCATCGCTTCGGTCTGGCGCGCGGGCTGCATCATCCGCGCGCGGCTGCTCGAAGACATCCGGCAGGCCTTCGCGCGCGATCCGGCGCTGCCCAACCTGTTGATGGATGGCGCCGTTGCCCAGCGTGTGTCCCAGGCGCAGCAGCCGCTGCGCGAGGTGGTGGCGCTGGGCGCCCAGCACGGCATTGCCCTGCCGGCGCTGATGAGTGCGCTGGCCTATTACGATGGATACCGGTCGCAGCGACTGCCCGCCAACCTGATGCAGGCACAGCGCGACTACTTTGGCGCCCACGGCTACCAGCGCATCGACCGGCCCGGCAAGTTCCACACCCACTGGCAAGAGTGAGCGCGCGGCGCCTCCCTGTCAGTTCAACTCGAAAGACATCCACATGAAGATCACCACGGGCCGTCCGGTCACGATGGCGCCTCACGGCATGGTCACCTCGCCGCACGCACTGGCCTCGCAAGCGGGTCTTGATGTGCTGCGCCGCGGTGGCTCTGCGGTCGATGCGGCGCTGGCCGTCACCAGCACGCTGGCGGTCATCTATCCGCACATGACCGGCCTGGGCGGCGACGCGTTCTGGCTGATCCACGACCCGGCCACACGCCAGGTGCGCTACCTTGACGGCGGCGGGCGCGGCGCGGCGCGTGCCAGCGCCCAGTGGTTTCGCGACCAGGGCCACAGCGAGATTCCGTTTCGCGGCATCCTGCCGGCCACCCTCACCACGCCCGGTGCGGTGGCCAGCTGGGTCGAGGCACACAAGGCCTACGGCAAGTTGCCGCTGGCAGATGACCTGCGCAGCGCGCACGACTACGCGCGCGACGGCTTTCCGGTGACCGAGCGCCTGTCGGGCTGGATCGAGCGCACCCGCGACGAACTCGCCGCGCACCCGGAATCGGCAGCGATCTTCCTGCCCGGGGGCCAGGTGCCGCGCGCGGGCAGCCTGCTGCGCAACCCGAACCTGGCGCACACCATCGCGCAGCTGGGCCAGCACGGCTGGGCCGGCTTTTACGCCGGTGATGTGGGTCAGCGACTTGCGGCGTTCTCGCAGGCGCGCGGCGGCTTCTTCACCGCACAGGACCTGCAGGCACAGACCGCGCGCTGGGGCGAGCCCATTCGCGGCACCTACCGCGACGTGACGATCTACGAAACACCGGCACCCACCCAGGGCTTTGCCGTGCTGGAGATGCTGAACCTGCTGGAGCCGCTGAACCTGCACCAGCGCGAGGCCTTCGGCGCCGACCACGCGCACCTGATGGTGCAGGCCAAGCAGATTGCCTACAACGACCGCGACCACCACCTGGCTGACCCGCTGTTTGCCGACGTGCCGATGCAGCGGCTGATCTCCAAGGGCTACGCCGACGAGCGCCGCCCGCTGATGGACCCGCAGCGCGCGCTGCCGTGGGACAAGATCCCCTCGTACGGCAGCCTCAAGGGCGACACCGTGTTCATTGCGGTGGTGGACAAGGACGGCCAGGCCGTGTCGCTGATCAACAGCCTGTACGGCGTGTTCGGTTCGTGCGTGGTGGCGGGCGACACCGGCGTGATGCTGCAAAACCGCAGCGCCTACTTCTCGCTCGATCCGGCACACCCCAATGTGGTCGCCCCGGGCAAGACGCCGCTGCACACGCTGATTGCATCGCTGGCGTATCGCAATGACCAGCTGTGGGCGGTGGTGGGCTGCATGGGCGCCGATGGCCAGCCGCAGATCCACGCGCAGACCTATGTGAACCTGATCGACTACGGCCGCAACATCCAGGAGGCGGTGGAGGCTCCGCGCTGGCTGTCGGGCCGCTTTGCACTGGGCCAGGCGCGCGACACGCTGCACATCGAGTCGCGCTTTGATCCTGCGGTGATTGCCGAGCTCGAGCGGCGCGGCCACCTGATCGACCGCTGGGGCGCCTTTGAGGAACTGGCGGGCCACGCCCACGGCATCGTGATCGACCCGCAATCGGGCATGCGCTACGGCGGCTCGGACCCGCGCAGCGATGGCGCGGCCGTGGGCTACTGACCCCGCACGAGCACGCCCCTCACGATGGCACTGAAGTCCACCATCTACAAGGCCGCCCTGGCCATCGCCGACATCGACCACGGCTACTACGCCGACCATGCGCTGACGCTGGCGCGCCACCCGAGCGAGACCGACGAGCGCATGATGGTGCGGCTGCTGGCGCTGGCGCTCAACGCGCACGAGCTGCAGGACATGTGCGGTGGCGACGCCACGCTGGCCTTTGGCGCGGGCCTGTCCGACCCGGACGATCCCGACCTGTGGATCAAGGACTACACCGGCGCCACCCGGCTGTGGGTCGAGGTCGGCCAGCCCGAAGACAAGCCGCTGGCCAAGGCCTGCCAGAAGGCCGATGTGGTGCGGGTGTACGCCTTCCACCATGCAGCCGAGGTGTGGTGGAAGGGCATCGAAGGCAAGCTGGTTCGCATGCCCAAGCTGCAGGTGTACCGTGTGCCCAC
>JBDLRH010000014.1:0-30006 GCA_039800165.1 Pseudomonadota bacterium | reverse complement strand
CAGGGTGCCTTGTATGCCTTGCGCGTCGGGTGCCCCGCGTGTGCGACGCACGATGGCCGCGATCAGCCGTGCGATGTCCAGCGGCTTGGTCTCGATCTCGTCCATGCCGGCGGCGATTGCCTGCTGGTGCTCGTCGGCCAGCACGCCGGCGGTGAGCGCGATCACCGGCAGCCGGGCGCCGCCTTGCAGCCGGCGGATGCGCCGCACGGCCTCCAGCCCATCCATCTGCGGCATCTGCACATCCATCAGCACCAGGTCCAGCGGCGATTCGCTGCGCAGCGCGCGCTCGACGAAGGCCAGGGCCTGCGCGCCGTCTTCCACGCAGTGCACCGTGGCGCAGGCACGCTCTAGCAGGCGCCGGGCGATGGTACGGTTGATTTCGTGGTCGTCGGCGATCAGCAGGCTCAGGCCGTGCAGGGCCTGGGCTTCCGCACCCGCCGCAACGGTCGCGACGGGCACGGCGCTGGGCGGCATCGGCATCTCGGCCCAGAAGCACGAGCCCTGCCCCGGGGTGCTGCTCACGCCCACCGCGCCGCCCATCAGCTGCGCGAGCTCGCGGCAGATCGACAAGCCCAGCCCGGTGCCGCCGAACTTTCGTGCGGTGGAGGCATCGGCCTGGGTATAGGCAGAGAACAGCCTTGCCTGTACCTCTGGCGGAATGCCCAGCCCGGTGTCGTGCACCTCAAAGCGCAGGCGGTCGCCCTCGGTTGCGTGAACCCGCAGCGTGATCTGGCCGCTGAAGGTGTACTTCAGCGCGTTGGACAGGTAGTTGCCCAGGATCTGGCGCAGCCGCGTCGGGTCGCCCTGCACGCGCGCGGGCACGCGCGCGTCCACGTCCAGCACCAGGCTCAGCCCGCGCGCTTCGGCCAGCGCGTGGTACGAGGCGCGCACCGCGGCCAGCACCTCGGGCAGGTCGAAGTCGATGCGCTCCACGCTCATGTGGCCGGCCTCGATCTTGGAGATGTCGAGCACGTTCGAAATGGTTTGCGTCAGCGCGCGGGCGCTGTCGGACAGCAGCCGCAGGTAGTCGGCGCGGGTGGCTTCGTCGATGCCGTCCTCGCGCGCCAGCTCGGTCAGGCCCACGATGCCGTTGAGCGGGGTGCGGATCTCGTGGCTCATGGTGGCCAGAAAGCCGGTCTTGGAGCGGCTGGCGGCCTCGGCGTCCTGGCGTGCCTGCTCGAGCAGGCGCTCGCGTGCCATGCGCTCGGTGACGTCGCTTGCAAGCGCAATCGCCTGCTGGGTGCGCTGCCGGATGGCGGGCAGGCGCTGGGCCTGCCACTCGCAGGTGATCTCGCGGCCGTCGCGGGTGCGGGCCGTGGCCAGCAGCCGCTCTTCGGTGCCCTGGTCCAGCAGCCGCTGCAGCGAGCGCAGCGCGCGGATCTGGTCATGCTCGGCGATCAGCCACTCCACCAGATGCTGGCCCAGGGCCTGCTCGCGCGGATAGCCGAAGGTGCGTTCAGCTGCGCGGTTCCAGTCGGTGATGACGAAGCGGTCGTTCCACAGGATGCCGGCCACCGGCCCGCTTTCAAACAGCAGGCGGCTGTTCTCGCGCTCTTCGTGCTCGCGCGCCCACAGCTGCTCGAGGAACAGGCCGTTGAAGGCCAGCGAAATCAGCACGAACAGCGTGCTGCTGGTCAGCCGCGCCAGCGCCGCGGTTTGCGGATCGCCGTCCGCCAGGCTCGCCGACATCGAGCGCGCCAGATAGGCCACGCTCAGCAGCAAGGTCAGCGCGATCATGAGCTTCAGGTACGCGGTGGGCCGGCGGCGGTGATGGATGACGAGCTCGATCGTGAGCCAGAAGCCGGTCACCCACATCAGCGCGCCACTGAGCGCCGCCGACGGCCCGCCCATCACCGTGCCGGGGATGCGTACCCACTCGAACGCTGCGGCAGCCACCAGCACGCCCACGCCCAGCCCCGCCAGCAGCCCGCGGCGGATCGGCCGGTTCCATGACGCGACCGTCAGCGCCCACAGCGCCACCACCGTGACCGTGCCGATGTGCGCAAGCGACATCAGCGGCTCCCAGAAGCGCAGGGCGCCGGCGTAGGCCACGCCGCTGGCGGCCAGCAGCAGCAGCGAGGCCGGCCAGTAGCCGGTGGTGGCCGACAGCAGCCGCGCGCCTTGCGGCGGCAGGTACACCGCCAGCATGGCCAGCGCGATGGCCGAGGTCACCAGCGACAGCAGCGGAGTGGAAATGGAGTCCATGCGGCCCTCCCGGGCGATGCCCTGTGCCGTCGCGCGGCGCCGGTATGGCGCCCCAAGCCCTGCGGCTTGCGCAAATCACAGCAACAGATACCAAATGTAACTTGATGTTAGCGACTTGGCTGCGAGGGCACAAGCAAGACCCGCGGCGAAGGCGGGTTGCTGCGGGGATGGGGGCGGGGGGTGGCCAGGTGAGCCCGGCCGGTGCATCCGGGTGTAGGGGCCCTTGCGTGAGGCCCTTGCGTCAGGCGCGGCGCGCGAGCGTGGCGGCCAGACCGACGTAGCTGGCCGGCGTCAGCGCCAGCAGCCGATCCTTGTCGGCCTGCGGGATGGGCAGCGAGCGGATCAGCGCATGCAGGTCTTCGGCGCGCACCGTCTTGCCGCGTGTCACTTCCTTGAGCTGCTCGTAGGCGCCCTGTACGCCGTGGCGGCGCATCACCGTCTGGATCGGCTCGGCCAGCACTTCCCACGCGGCATCGAGATCGGCGGCCAGCGCCTCTTCATTGAGCTCGAGCTTGTTCAGGCCGGTCATCAGCGAGGCATGCGCCAGCGCCGCGTAGCCCAGCGCCACGCCCATGTTGCGCAGCACCGTGCTGTCGGTCAGGTCGCGTTGCCAGCGGCTGACCGGGAGCTTCTCGCTCAGGTGGCGCAGCAGCGCGTTGGCCAGCCCGAGGTTGCCTTCGGCGTTCTCGAAGTCGATCGGGTTGACCTTGTGCGGCATGGTGCTCGAGCCGATCTCGCCGGCCTTGAGCTTCTGCCTGAAGTAGCCCAGGCTGACGTAGCCCCAGATGTCGCGCGCCATGTCCAGCAGGATGGTGTTGGCACGCGCCAGCGCATCGAACAGCTCGGCCATGTAGTCGTGCGGCTCGATCTGGATGCTGTAGGGCTGGAACGCGAGGCCCAGGCCCAGCGGCTCGGGCGTCTCGACCACCTTGCGGCTGAAGGCCTCCCAGTCGAAGCCGGGGCAGGCGCTCATGTGCGCGTTGTAGTTGCCCACCGCCCCGTTCATCTTGGCCTTGAGCTCCACCGCGGCGATGCGCTCGCGCGCGGCAGCCAGACGCACCAGCACGTTGGCGAACTCCTTGCCCACAGTGGTGGGGCTGGCGGTCTGGCCGTGGGTGCGGCTGAGCATCGGCACGTCGGCGTAGGCGTGCGCCATCTCGCGCAGCTTGGTGATGATCGCGTCCAGGCCCGGCAGCACCACCTGCTCGCGTGCAGCCTTCAGTTGCAGCGCGTGGCTGGTGTTGTTGATGTCCTCGCTGGTGCAGGCAAAGTGCACGAACTCGGCAGCCGCCGTGAGCTCGGGCCGGGCGTCGAACTTCGACTTGAGCCAGTACTCGACCGCCTTCACGTCGTGGTTGGTGGTCTTCTCGATGTCCTTGATCGCCAGCGCGTCGGCCTGCGAGAAGTTCTTCACCAGGCCCAGCAGGTAGGTGCGGGCGCCCGGGCTCAGCGGCTTGAACTCGGCAAAGCCCGCATCGCTGAGCGCGATGAACCACGCCACCTCGACCTGCACGCGGCGGTGCATGTAGCCCTGCTCGCTCATCAGCGGGCGCAGCGTCGCGAGCTTGGCGGCATAGCGGCCGTCCAGCGGGGACAGCGCCGAGATCGGTGTCGAAGGCATGCATGCATTGTAGAAGCCGCATCGCGGCGTCATGCGGGGTCGTTCACCTAGAATCGTCTGCACCTCATTCACCCGTTTTCGAGCGAGCCCCTGCATGAAACTCATTGGCGCGGTCACCAGCCCTTATGTGCGCAAGGTGCGCATCGTGATGGCCGAGAAGAAGCTCGACTACGAATTCGTTCCTGAGGACGTGTGGTCAGCGCAGACCACCATCGGCCAGTCCAATCCGCTGGGCAAGGTGCCCTGCCTGGTGCTGGACGGCGGCGAGGCGGTGTTCGACTCGCGCGTGATCGTCGAGTACATGGACGGACTGTCGCCGCTGAGCAAGCTGATCCCGGCCAGTGGCCGCGAGCGTGCCGAGGTAAAGACCTGGGAGGCGCTGGCCGACGGCGTGCTCGATGCGCTGATCCTCGCGCGGCTGGAGGCCACCTGGGGTGGCCGCAGCGCCGAGCAGCGCAGCCAGGCCTGGATCGATCGCCAGATGGGCAAGACGCACGCCAGCCTGCGCGCGATGAGCCTGGGCTTGGGCGACAAGGCCTTCTGCTCGGGCATCCACCTGAGCCTGTCCGACATCGCGGTGGGCTGCGTGCTGGGCTACATGGACTTCCGCTTCCCGCAGGTGGACTGGCGCACCCCGCACCCGAACCTGGCGCGGCTGTACGACAAGCTGATGCAGCGCCAGAGCTTCATCGACACGCGGCCGGCCTGAGGGCTTGCACGCATCGTGGCTGCGCCTTGCCAGCGCGGCCTGCTTGCGCAGCTCAGCTGTTGGCGCGCCTTTTCAGCCAGCGCATCAGTGCGCCGATGCCCGGCAGCTTTTCATAAAGCTCTTCGGCGGCGTCCCAGTAGTCGCGGTGGGACGCGATGCGGCCGTCCTCGGCCAGCAGCAGGTGCGACGTACCACGGATCACCTGCAGCGTGGTGGTGTCAAAGCGCTTCATGCGAAAGCGGAAATCCCAGGTCAGGAAGCACTGCGCGCCCTGCACCACGCTGCCCGTCACCACAAAGTGCGGTTCGTCAAGCGCCACATACATGTGGCTGAAGATGCGCTGGATGGCGGGCACGCCGCGCACCTCGTTGAACGGGTCCTTGAAGTACGCATCGGGCGTGTAGAAGTCGCCCATGCGCGCCACATCCTGCGCGCCGAGCTGCGAGAACCAGCCCGCGATGCGCTGCACATGCGCCTGTGCTTCGTCTTGCGTCATCGCCCTGGTCACAAGCCGGTGAAGCGCCGCACCACCGCGAAGTACATGCGGTTGGGCAGTAGCTGCAGCGCCTTCATCCAGACGGTGAAGCGCCTCGGAAAGTGGATCTCGAACGCGCCGCGTGTCCAGCCACGCAGGATCTCCGAGGCGGCCTCGTCGGTGGAGATCAGCGCGGGCATGCGGAACTCGTTTTGCGCGGTCAGCGGCGTCTCGACAAAGCCCGGGCTGATCAGGCTCACGCCCACGCCTGCGTCCTGCAGGTCCACGTACATCGTCTCGGCCAGGTTGGTGAGCGCCGCCTTGGTCGGCCCGTAGGCCAGGCCGTTGGGCAGCCCGCGGTAGCCCGCCACGCTGCTGACCAGGCTGATGTGGCCCGCACCGCGCGCCAGCATGCCGGGCAATACCGCGTGGATGAGCTGCAGCGCGCCGACGTAGTTGACCTGGTCGTGGCGCAGCATCTCGGCCAGATCGAAGGCGGTGGCACGCTGCGGCTTGTAGTGGCCCGCGCAATACATCACGAGGTCGATGCCTGCGCCCTGCGGCGCACTGCCCTCGGCATCGCGCTCGCCCGACATCGACACCACCTCGCGCGCGGCCTGCTGCACGGCCGCAGCATCGGTGGCATCCAGCGGCAGTGCACGCAACCCGGGGCACTGCTGCGCCAGCGTCTCGAGGGCCTGCAGGTTGCGCGCCGAGGCAACCACGCGTGCGCCACGCGCATGCAGCGCCACGGCGGTGGCGCGGCCGATGCCGGTGGACGCGCCCACCAGCCACACCGTCTTGCCGCGCCAGTCGGTCATCGGCGCATTGAGTGGCGCGAACCAGCCGCGCGGCCGCGCGGTACGGCCGCTGCCGGTGCGCGAGCGCAGCGCGGGCGATGCAGCAAGCGGCGCGGGCGACGGCACGGACGCGGGCACGGCAACTGGAACCGTGGCCCCCGGCGCGGGAATCGGATGGGCGGCCGGCTTCATGGTCGCTTGGTGAAGGACAGGGTGACTTCGCCGAGCTGGATGCCCCACTTGCTCATCACCGCCTTGTTGAGCATCACGCGCTCGTCCATCAGGTACATCCAGTCGTCGAACTGCACCTCCCACACGCGGCCGTCCACCGGCAGCGCCAGGGTGTAGCGCCAGTTGAAGGCGTTGCCGCGTTCCTCGCCGGTGGCCTCGCCCACCACGTCGTCGGCGCGGCCGGTGTAGCGGCCGCCAGGCAGCTTCTTCAGGCGCCAGATACGCTTTTGCTTGGTGCCGTCGGAGTACAGGAAGTCTTCGTCCAGCACGCCTTCATCGCCGTTCCAGGTGCACTTCATCACCACGGTGAAGCGCTTGACCACCTTGCCCGAGCGATCGGTGAACACGCCCCAGGCGTCGATGGTGCCGTTGAAGTACTTGCTGAGGTCAAGCACCGGCTTCTCGGCGGCGTAGTCGGCCACGGTGGGCGATGCGCAGCCGGCCAGCAGCGCGGTGCCGGTGGCCATGCCCAGCGCACCTGCGCGAATGAAAAGGCGTCGCTTCATGACGGTTCCCTGAAATGTCGGAGGTTGAGGTACAGCAGCCCCGCCGCCGCGAGCTTCAGCAGGCAGGGCAAAACGCAATAGGCAATGACAAGCGCCTGCAGCGCCTGCGCGTCGCGCGCGCCCGGCGCATAGCCGAACCAGCCCAGCAGCGGCAAGGCCAGGCCCGCCGCCAGCGCGAGGTTGAGCTTGGTGGCGAAGTTCCACCAACCGAAGTACGCGCCTTCAGACTGCCCGCGGTCGCCCGCGCGTGCGATCACGCCGGCCAGCAGCGCGCCAGGCAGCGCAAGGTCGGCGCCAAGCGCCACGCCGGAGAGCGCGCACACCGCCAGAAACGCGGTGGTGTCGCCGGCGCCCAGGCCCGCGGCCCAGACGAACACCGCCACCGACAGCAGCATGCCGGCCAGCCAGCACAGCGCCAGGCCAAAGCGCGCCACCGCGCGCAGCCACAGCGGAATGCACAGCGCCGCGCACAGGAAGTACAGGCCCAGGAAGGCGGGCTCCATCTGCGCGCTGGCCTGCAGGCGGTCTTGCACGAAGAACAGCACCAGCGTGGCCGGGATGGCGCTTGCGATGCCGTTGAGGACGAACACCGCCAGCAGGCGGCGGAACGCGGGCCGCGCGAACGGCAGCCACAGGTCGGGCGGCGCAGCAGTGGCCACCGGCTTGGGCGCAGGCGCACGCTGCCACGCCAGCCAGCCCAGCACCAGCAGCGCGGCCAGCGCACCCGCGGTGACCGGCAGGCCCAGCAGCGAGGGCAGGGCCGAAGCCAGCAGCACACCGATCAGGCCCATCGCCTCGCGCCAGGCCACGATGCGGCTGCGCTGCAGCTCGTCGCCCCCCAGCATGGCGCCCCAGGCCTGGTGCGCCACGCTCAGTGCGCTGTAGGCGGCGTAGGTCAGCACCAGCGCGGCGGTGGCCCACACCAGCAGCGCATCACCCGAGTGCACCGCCGGAAAGAACAGCAGCGCAAAGCCGATGGCCAGCACCAGCGCGGCAAGGGCGCCCATCGTCAGCACGGCGCGGGTGGAGCGCGAGAACAGGCGGTCGCTCAGGCGGCCCAGCCACGGGTCGATGAACGCATCGAACAGCCGCGCGCCGAGCAGCACCCCCCCCAGCGCGGCCAGCGGCATGCCGAACTCGCGCGCGTAGTGGTTGGGCAGCAGCACGTACAGCGGCAGCGCGACAAAGGCCAGCGGCAGGCCCAGCAGGCCATAGGCCATGCCGTGGCGCCAGCCAAAGCCGGCCGTCGCGGACGCAGAAGGGGTCAATTGGCCACCTCGGCCAGCAGCTGGCGGCGCAGCTGCGGCTCGGACGTTCGGGGCGACAGCCAGATGCCCATGAAGATGCGGGCGAAGGCGGTGTCGCGCACTTCGCCCACCACCTGGTCGTTGTGCAGGAAGCGCACGCCCACGCCCGGCAGGTGCACGCCGGTCAGGCGGTCGCCGCGGCGCACGTCGGGAAACACCCGCACCATCTCGGCCAGCCAGCGATCGCCCTGCTCGGCACTGAACGACTCGATGCGCTTCATCTCCTTGAGCGAGCGCTGCGCGATCAGGTCTCCGTTGAAGTCGCGCAGGTAGGCGAGTTCCAGCGCAAACGCATGCCGCGTGTAGGCGTCCTGAGCGAAGTCGCTGCCGGCCCACAGGCGCGCGTTGTAGATGTCAAAGCCGAACACGGTGAGCTTGCCCATGCCGACCGGGCGACCAGGCAGCGCGTTGCTGGCCGAGGCGCGCACCGAGGCGGCCGGCGCTTCGGAGGCGTGCGCCGGCGCAGCGCTGCCCAGTGTGGCTGCGGCGACCAGCACGGCTGCGCCCAGCGCGCGGATGTGCGGCGGCTTCATGCGGCCTTGTGCAGCGTGTACTGCACCACGTCGATGTCGCCCTGCGCGAAGCCCGCTTCGCAATACGCGAGATAGAACTCCCATGTGCGGATGAACCTCTCGTCAAAGCCCAGTTGCAACACCCTGGCTCGCTCGGCCAGGAACTTCTCGCGCCACAGGCGCAGGGTGGTGGCGTAGTCCACACCGAAAGCGAATTCATCCACCACCGTCAGGCCGGCGGCCTGAGCCTGCGCACGGAACTCGCGTGGGCAGGGCAGGCAGCCACCCGGAAAGATGTACTGCTGGATGAAGTCGGTGCCGTTGATGTAGCGCTCGAACAGCGCGTCCTGGATCACGATGCTCTGGATGCAGGCACGGCCGCCGGGCTTGAGCTGGCGTGCCACCGTCTCGAAGTAGGTCGGCCAGTACTCGCGGCCCACGGCTTCGACCATCTCGATCGAGCACACCGCATCGAACGGCCCGTCGGCGATGTCGCGGTAGTCCTGCAGCCGCAGGTCGGCTTGCGACTGGGTGCCCAGGCGCTGCATGCGCGCATTGGCAAACGCCAGCTGCTCGGTTGACAGCGTCACGCCGGTGATCGATGCGCCGAACTCGGTGGTGGCCTTCTCGGCCAGCGCCCCCCAGCCGCAGCCGATCTCGAGGATGCGGTCGCCCGGCTTGGCGCCGACCATGCGCAGGGCGCGCCGCACCTTGGCATGCTGTGCATCGACCAGGCCGAGCTGCGCGTCGCCCTCGAAGCTGGCCGACGAATAGTTCATCGTCTCGTCGAGCCACAGTTCGTAGAACGCGTTGCCCAGGTCGTAGTGCGCGTGGATGTTCTTCTTGCTGTTGGCCTTGCTGTTGCGGTTGAGCAGGTGGCGGATGCGGTACGCCAGGCGGCCGAGCCAGTTGCCGTAGATGACCGACTCGACCTCGTGGCGGTTGCAGATGAACACGCGCAGCAGGTCGGTGAGCTGCGGCGTGGTCCAGTCGCCTGCGATGTAGCACTCGGCAAAGCCGATGTCGCCGGACTTCAGCGCTGCCGAGCACACATTCCAGTTTTTCAGCGTGATGGCGGCATGCGGCAGCGCGCCGTTGCCGAACACGCGCGCCGAGCCGTCGGGCATCTGCACCGTCAGCGTGCCGTGGCGCAGCCGCTGCAGCAAGTTGAGGATGGTGCGCGCGGCCGGCGGCGCGCCGGCGGGCAGGGACAGCGGGGAGGCGGTGGTGGTGTTCATGGCAACAGGAGGCAAGGGTGCACTGTGTACGCGGAAGAAGTCACTGTGGAGTCACCGCGTCACGAAGGCCTCGGGCGGTTCGGGCTTGCGGAAGAACTGCACCCGCTTGGTCCACAGCCGCAAGGCCTGCCAGTGAATGCGCGCGATCACGCCAAGCGTCATCGCGGGGTGACGCCACAGTGCGCGGCGGATGGCCGGCGCGGTGGCGGGCGCGAGGGTGCCGCTGACGCTGGTCTGCAGCAGCGGGCCCTCGGTGTCGTCGTAGTCGATGCGCACCACGGTGCGTGCGCCATCGGCCGTGCGCATGAAGCGAAAGCGGTAGCCGCCCTCGACCTTGCAGAACGGCGACACATGGAACACCTTGTCGGCGCGCAGTTCGGCGCCGTAGCGCGGCGCATCGAGCAGATAGCAGTGGCGCTCGCCAAACGTGTTGTTGACCTCGACCACGATGCAGCGCAGCGATCCGTCTGCGCGGTGGCAGTACCAGAAGCTCACCGGCTTGAAGGTGTAGCCCAGCACCCGCGGGTAGCAGTGCAGCCAGGCTTCGCCCTGCGCATCGGTGATGCCCTCGCGCGCCAGCAGCTCGTCCAGCCACGCCAGTGCGTCGTCGCGGCCGTCGCCGTGGTCCCGGTCGAAGAAGCTCAGCGCCGCGCTGCGGTTGTGCGCGAGCGCGCCCCAGTGATGCCCCTCGCGCAGCGCGCGCATCGGCAGCATCAGGAAGTAGGTGGGATAGGTGAACGCGTTGTGCGCGGGCTTCAGGCGCACATGGCGCACCTGGCCCGAGCCGATCAGGGGCACAGGCGATGCGTCCGCGTTATGCGCGGTGTGCGCGGCGTGTGCGGTGTGCGCGGTGTGCGCGGCGTGTGCGGTTTGCGCAGGGCTCACGGCATCCATGGGACGGGCGACGGCAGTCACGAAGGCGTTCAGGCCGCGTCGGGTTCCAGCGCGGGTGCATCGGGCGCGGGGGCGGTGGTGCCCGCACGGGCCAGGTCGCCCTGCATCAGCCGCACCGCTTCGAGGGCGGACTTCAGGCCGTCTTCATGGAAGCCGTAGCCCATCCAGGCGCCGCAGTACCAGGTGTGCTTGCGGCCCTGCAGTTCGGTCATGCGCGACTGCGCGCGGATCGCGGCCAGGTCGAACACCGGATGCGCGTACTCGTATTCGCCGATGACGGTGCGCGGGTCGATGTCGCGCACCGGATTGAGCGACACCACCACCGGCTGCTGCCAGGGCAGGGGCTGCAGCATGTTGAGCAGGTAGTGCAGGCAGACCTGCGCCGACTCGCGGCTGCTTGAGGTGGCGCGCTCGTAGTTCCAGGCGGCCCAGGCGCTGCGCTGCTGCGGCAGCACCGACACGTCGGTGTGCAGCACCGCACGGTTGGGGTGGTAGCGGATGGCGCCCAGCACCTCGTCTTCGGCCGGCGTGGCGTCGCGCAGCAGGGCCAGCGACTGGTCGGAGTGGGCCGCGAGCACCAGGCGGTCGAACTGCTGGCGGCCGGTGGCGGTGACGATGGTGACGCCACCGCGCGCCAGCGACGCATCGCGCTCGATGGCCAGCACGGGCGTGCGCAGGTGCTTGCGCGGCAGCCCGGCGATGATCTTCTGCACATAGTGCCTGGCGCCGCCGCGCACTGTCCACCACTGCGGCCGGTCGTTCACCTGGATCAGGCCGTGGTTGTGGCAGAAGCGGATCATGGTGCTGACCGGGAACTGCAGCATCTGGTCGGTCGGGCAGCTCCAGATGCAGCCGATCATCGGCAGGAAGTACCAGTCGCGAAACTCGTCGCTGAAGCGGTGTTCGCGCAGGAAGTCGGCCAGCGGCTGCATCAGCTCGGCCTCGCGGCCGGACTCGGCGATGCGGGTGGTCAGCCGGTTGAAGCGCAGCAAATCGCGCAGCATGCGCCAAAACCGCGGGTTGAGCAGGTTGCCGCGCTGCGCGAACACGGTGGACAGCGACGAGCCGCTCCACTCCAGTGCTTGCGCGCCGCGCCCGCCGGGCACCTGCACCGAGAACGACATGTCCGACCTGGCGGTCTCCACGCCCAGCTCGGCGAACAGCGCGATCAGGTTCGGATAAGTGCGCTCGTTGAAGACGAGAAAGCCGGTGTCCACGCCGTGCGTGACCGGCTGGCCATTCACCGGAAGGGTGACATCCACCGTATGGGTGTGGCCGCCGAAATAGTCGCCCGCCTCGAACAGCGTGACATCGGCCACCTCGCGCAGCCGGTGCGCGGCTGCCAGCCCGGAGATGCCGGAGCCGACCACGGCCACCGAAAGACGTTGGCCCATGATCAGCTCCGATCGGCTGCCCGTGGGGCAGCAAATAAAGAGACCGCGAAGCGCCCCGAAGCGAAGGAGGGAGGGAGGGAGGAGGAGAAGAGTCGCTTCAGGATTTCATCCAGGCCAACTGCTCCCGGACGGCTTCGCGGCCGAAAAAACGAAAAGCGGCGCGATTCCAGCAGGTCGCACCCCCGGCCCCCATGCCGCCATTCCATAACCCCGAAGGTTGTCGGAGATTGAGCGGGCGCATTCATGCGGGGGCAAGGCGTTTCTGTTGGAATACCGATGAGTCAAATTATGACTGATCAGTTCAGATTTGCAAGTCAGCGTTTTCCCCCAGCCCATGACCCCGTCCAGTTTCCGCGGCAACAAGTCCGCCTTGCCCCAGAAACCCTGCCTGCAATGCGGCCGCCCGATGACCTGGCGACGTGCCTGGGCGAAGAACTGGGACGAGGTGCGCTACTGCTCTGACCGTTGCAGCAGCGACGCCAAGGCACAAAGACGCCACAAGGGCGGTACGTCGTGAAAGATGTTCAATGAAAGCGGGCGCTCACATGCGTGACCAAACCCTGGCCAGCGACGCCGACCCGGCCGCCACCCTCGCCCTGGTGCTGGGCGACCAGCTGTGGACGGACAACCCGGTGCTGCAGGGGCTGGACCGCCGCAGCGCGCAGGTGCTGATGATCGAAGCCCGCGGCGAGGGCAGCCATGTCTGGAGCCACAAGGCGCGCATTGCGCTGTTCCTGTCGGCCATGCGCCACTTCTGCAATGCGCTGCACCGCGAGGGCTGGCGCTGGCGCTACCTGGCGCTGGACGAGCAGCCCGAGGTGCATGGCTTCGGCGACCGCCTGAAGATCGCGTTGGCCGAGCGCGGCGCCCAGCGGTTGGTGGCCTGCGAGCCCGGCGACCTGCGCCTGCGTGCCGAGATCGAAGACGCCGCCCGCGCGGCCGGCGTGGCGCTGGAGTGGCGCGAGGACACCCACTTCCTGTGCAGCCGCGAGCGCTTTACCCGCTGGGCGAAGGGCCGCAAGGAACTGCGCATGGAGTTCTTCTACCGCGAGATGCGGCGTGAGCACGGCGTGCTGATGGAAGGCAGCGAGCCCGCGGGCGGGCGCTGGAACTTCGATGCCGACAACCGCGAGGGCTTCCCCAAGGCCGGCCCCGGCGACATCCCGGCCGCGGCCTTCTTCGAGCCCGACCGCGTCACCCGCGAGGTGTTCGAGGTGGTCAATCGCCACTTCGCCGACCACCCCGGTTCGCTGGCCAGCTTTGCCTGGCCGGTCACCCGCGAGCAGGCGCTTGAGGCGCTGCAGCGCTTCATCGAGGCGCGCCTGGTGAACTTCGGGCGCTGGCAGGACGCGATGTGGAGCGGCACGCCGTGGGGCTGGCATGCGCTGATCGCCTCCAGCCTGAACCTGCACCTGCTCGACCCGCGCGAGGTGATCGCCGCCGCCGAGCGCGCCTGGCGCGAGGGCCGCGCCGACCTGGCCAGCGTCGAGGGCTTCATCCGTCAGATCCTCGGCTGGCGCGAGTTCATCCGCGGCGCGTACTTCCATGAGATGCCGGCCCTGAAGCAGGCCAACCACTACAGCCACGAGCGGCCGCTGCCGCGCTGGTACTGGAGCGGCGACACCCGCATGGCCTGCATGCGCGAGGCGGTGGGGCAGACGCTGGCGCACGGCTATGCCCACCATATCCAGCGGCTGATGGTCACCGGGCAGTTCGCGCTGCTCGCCGGCATCCGGCCGCAGGCGGTGTGCGACTGGTACCTGGCGGCCTATGTGGATGCGGTGGAGTGGGTGGAACTGCCCAACACCGCCGGCATGGCGCTGTTTGCCAACGGCGGGCGCTTCACCAGCAAGCCCTATGTGGCCAGCGGCCAGTACATCAAGCGCATGAGCAACTACTGCCAGGGCTGCGCCTACCGGCCCGAGCAGCGCACCGGCGACACCGCCTGCCCGGTCACCACCCTGTACTGGGCCTTCCTCGACCGCCACGAGGCCACGCTGGCGAAGAACCCGCGAACCATCCTGATGGCCAAGAGCGTGGCGCGGCTGGGCGACGCCGAGCGCGAATCCGTGCGCCGGCATGCGGCGTATCTGCTGGACCGGCTTGACCACTTGTAAGCCTTTGCCGGCCCCGACACCCTAGAATTTGGGCAAACCACCCGCCTAAGCCATGCTGTACCCCGAGCTCTTCAAGCAACTCGAGTCCGTCCGCTGGGACATGGACAAGGACATTCCGTGGAATGCGTTCGATGCGTCGCGGCTGTCCGACGAGCAGGCGCAGACCATCAAGATGAACGCGATCACCGAGTGGGCGGCGCTGCCGGCCACCGAGATGTTCCTGCGCGACAACCGCGACGACTCGGACTTCTCCGCCTTCATGAGCGTGTGGTTCTTCGAGGAGCAGAAGCACAGCCTGGTGCTGATGGAATACCTGCGGCGCTTCCGGCCAGACCTTGCGCCCACCGAGGAAGAACTGCACGAGGTGCGCTTCGAGTTCGACCCCGCGCCCGCGCTTGAGACGCTCATGCTGCACTTCTGCGGCGAGATCCGGCTGAACCACTGGTACCGCCGCGCCTCCGAGTGGCACACCGAGCCGGTGATCAAGCACATCTACACCACGCTGAGCCAGGACGAGGCGCGCCACGGCGGCGCCTACCTGCGCTACATGAAGCGCGCGATCGGCCGCTTCGGCGACGAGGCGCGTGGCGCGTTTGCCAAGGTGGGTGTGCTGATGGCCAGCGCCCGGCGCACCGCGCAGGCGCTGCACCCGACCAACCTGCATGTGAACCGCGCCCTGTTCCCGCGCGACACCATCCAGAGCCGCCTGCCTGACCCCGAGTGGCTCGAGCACTGGCTGGACAAGCAGATCAACTTCGACGCCGCCTGGGAGGGCAAGGTGGTCGACCGCATCCTGCACAACATGAGCCTGCTGATGGACCGCAGCTTCCAGAGCGTGCAGGAGCTCAACCGCTTCCGCAAGGAACTGTCCTCGCGCCTGGCGTCCACGGCGGGCATCCCGTCCGGCGCCCAGCCCAGCGCGGCCTGATGGGTGTGAGGGCGGCTCAGGCGGCAGCTGTCGCCTGCCCGGCCCTCGTCACCGGCCAAACACCGCCTGCCACAGCGCCAGCACCGCATCGCGCTGCGCAGCCGCGCGCGACGGCTCCACCTGGGTCGGCTCTTCATTGAGCCGCGCATGGTGCTGGATGCGGCGCAGCTCGCGGTAGGCGTCGGCCGCGGCCTGCCCCACGCCTGAGGGCAGCAGCCCGCAGGCCTCGGCGCGCTGCAGCAGCGCGATGTTGCCCAGGTTCGGAATCAGGTCGCGGTGCTGCGCCGCGTGCGCAAGCACCAGATACTGCACCGCGAACTCGGCATCGACCATGCCGCCTGCGCTGTGCTTCACGTCGAACTGCTCGCCGCGCATCGGATGCGCCTGGCGCACCTTCTCGCGCATCGCGACGATCTCGGACTTCAGCGCGGCGTGGTCGCGCGCGGCGGTGATGACGGCCTCACGCACCGCGTCGAAGCGCTCGCGCAGGTCGTCGTCGCCCAGCACGAAGCGCGCCCGCGTCATCGCCTGGTGCTCCCAGGTCCACGCGGTGTTGCTGCCGCGCTGCTGCTGGTAGTCGGCGAAGGCATCAAACGTGGTCACCAGCAGGCCCGAGTTGCCGTTGGGCCGCAGGGCGGTGTCGATCTCGAACAGGTCGCCCTCGCCGGTCTTCACCGTCAGCCAGTTGATCAGCTTGCGCACCAGTGCGGCATACACCTCGGGCGCGCGCTCGTCGGCATCGTCATAGACGAACACGATGTCCAGGTCGCTGCCGTAGCCGAGCTCCTTGCCGCCGAGCTTGCCGTAGCCCACCACCGCAAAGCGCGGCTGCTGGCGGTGGCGGTTCTTCAGGCGCTGCCAGCACCAGCGCGCGGTGATGCGCAGCACCGCATCGGCCAGCGCGCTCAGGTCATCGGCGACCTGCTCCACGCTCAGGCGCCGCTCGACGTCGCGCGCGAGGGTGCGGAACACCTCGGCATGGTGCGCACGGCGCAGCAGGTTGAGCAGCGACTCCTCGTCATCCTCGCCCGATGCCACCAGCGAGGCACGCCGGCGCTCGAGCTCGGCCTCGAAGTCGGCCGGGCTGAAGCGTTCGGCCAGCAGCGAGGGGCCGGCGAGTTCGTCGATCACGCCCGGGTGCAGCATCAGGTAGCGCGCCGGCCAGCGTGCCTCGCCCAGCAGGCGCAGCAGCCGCTGGTGCACCACCGGCCGTTCCAGCAGCAGCGCCAGATAGCTCTCGCGTCGCAGCAGTGGCTCGATCCAGTCGGCCAGCCGCACCGCGGCCTCTTCGCTGACCTCGCCCTCGGCCACCCACTGCGCGGTGCGCTGCGCGAGCCGCGCCAGCCGCGAGCGAGCGTCCTCGCGCAGGGCCAGCACCCGTGGCTGGGCGAGCCAGACACGCAGCCGCTCGCCAAAGCGCCCGCCGGCGCGCTCGGCCAGCTCTTCCAGGGTTCCGTTGCCGTGAGCAGCGCCCCTGGGGCCGTTGCAGTTGCCCGACGGACAGGCCTCGTCGCCGCCCAGCAGGCGGTCGAACTCCTGCGCCACCAGTTCGCGGTGGGCATCGAGCCGGGCCAGGAACTCGCAGGCATCGCTGCAGCCCAGGGTGGAGGCCAGCCAGGCCAGGTCGTCGTCGCGCGTGGGCAGCAGGTGCGTCTGCTGGTCGTCCAGGTACTGGATGCGGTGCTCGACCCGGCGCAGGAACTCGTAGGCCTGTGCCAGCGCATCGGCGGTGGCCTGCGGCATCAGGCCGGCAGCGCTCACGCGCTTGAGCGCGCTCAGCGTCGGGCGGGTGCGCAGCTCGGGAAACTGTCCGCCGCGCACCACCTGCAGCAGCTGCACGATGAACTCGATCTCGCGGATGCCGCCGCGCGAGAGCTTGACGTCATTGGCACGCTCGGGCCGCCCGGCGCTGCGCTTGGCGGCGTGCTCGCGGATCTGCCGGTGCAGCACGCGCAGCGAATCGAACACGTTGTAGTCGAGGTAGCGGCGGAACACGAACGGCGTGACCAGCTGGCGCAGCGCCAGGCCCGAGCGGTTGGTGATCGATGCCTGCGGGGCCACCACCCGGCTCTTGAGCCAGGCAAAGCGCTCCCACTCGCGGCCCTGCACCTGGAAATACTCTTCCAGCGCGCCCAGCGACACCGCCGGCGGCCCGGAATTGCCGTTGGGTCGCAGCGCCAGGTCGACGCGGAACACGAAGCCGTGCTCGCTGGTGTCGCCAATCAGCGCCTGCACCTGGCGCACCAGCTTGGCGAAGTATTCGTGGTTGGAGATGCGGTTGCGGCCTTCGGCATTGCCGGCGGTCTCGCCGTCGTCGTCGTAGACGTAGATCAGGTCGATGTCGCTGGAGACATTGAGCTCGCGCGCGCCGAACTTGCCCATGCCCACGATCCAGCAGTCGCAGCGGCCGCCGGCCGCGTTCAGCGGCCTGCCGTACAGGTCGTCAAGCTGGCGCTGCGCCTCGGTGCTGGCCACCTCGAGCGCGAATTCGGCCAGGTCGGTCATCGCCTCGGTGATGTCGGCCAGGGGCGTGCCGGCCTCGCAGTCAAGCACCGCCAGCCGCTCGAGCACCAACTGGCGCAGCACCCGCAGGGCCACCGCGGCATCGCCGTGGCGCGCCATCAGCGCCGTGTGGGCCTGCGCCAGCCGCTCGGCCGTGGGCAGGCCAGGCGCAAGCAGCGCCAGCGCGTCGGCATGGCGGCGACGCACGCGCTGCACGAATCGCGAGTGAAGAGCGCCCGGCGCTGCGCTGACAGGGGCATCGACGTGACCGCTGGCGGTCATAATTTCCTTGACTTCCGACTGCTCGATGAACGACACGCCGCCGACCGCCTCCCGCCTTCTCAGGGCCTTTGCCGGCATGACGCGCGTGGCTTTGTGGCTGCTGATCGGGCTGTGGCTGCTGCTGGCCCTCTGGTGGGGCTCTTTGCACTGGATCATTGTGCCGCGAATCGACCAGTGGCGTGGCGCGCTGGAGCAGCAGGCCACGCGTGCGCTGGGGCAAACCGTTCGCATTGGCAGCATCGCTGCCGAGACCACCGGGCTCGTACCCTCGTTCGAGCTGCGCAACCTCGCCCTGCTCGACCGCGAGGGCCGCCAGGCGCTGCTGCTGCCGCGGGTGGTGGTGGCGCTCAGCCCGCGCTCGCTGTGGCGGCTGGGCTTCGAGCAGCTCTACATCGACCGGCCCGAGCTCGACATCCGGCGCTCGGCCGACGGCCGGCTGTGGATCGCCGGCCTGGACTTCGCCCGCGGCGGCGACACCGACGGGCAGGGCGCGCGCTGGTTCTTTCGCCAGACCGAGTTCGTCATCCGCGGCGGCACGCTGCGCTGGACCGACGAGTTGCGCGCGGCGCCCCCGCTTGCGCTGTCGGATGTGGACCTGCTGGTGCGCAACGGCGGGCGGCGCCATCAGGGCCGGCTGGATGCCACGCCGCCGGCCGAGTTCGGCGGGCGCTTTTCGCTGCGTGCGCAGTTCCGCGAGCCGTTGCTGAGCTTCGAGGCCGGCCGCTGGCAGGACTGGGAAGGGCAGGTCTATGCGCACTTTCCGTCGGTGGACCTGGCGCGGCTGGCGCAGCAGGTGGACCTGGGCATCCAGGCGCGTGCGGGCGAAGGGGCCCTGCGGCTGTGGGCCGATGCGGCGCGGGGCGAATTCCTCGGTGCGGTGGCTGATTTGCAGATGCAGGGCGTGGAGGCGGTGCTGGGCGAGCGCCTGCAACCGCTGGCATTGCAGACGGTGTCGGGGCGACTTGGCGGGCGGCGGCTGGCCAACGGCTTTGAAGTGCGCACCGAAGAGCTGCAGTTCCGCACCCGCGAGGGCCAGGTCTGGCCGGGCGGCAATGCGGCGCTGACCTGGACCGGCGCCGAGGGCCGCGTGCTCGAGCAGGGCGACTTTCGTGCCGACCGGCTCGACCTGGGCGCGCTGGCGCAGATCGCCACGCGGCTGCCGCTGGACGACGCCGCGCGCGAGCGCATCGCCGACTTCGCACCCCGCGGTCAGGTCGACGCGCTGCAGTTCCGCTGGCAGGGCCCGCTGTCTGCCCCGCAAAGCTATGAAGGCCGCGGCAAGGTGCGCGACCTGGTGCTGGCCGCGGGCGTGCCGGTGCCGCAGGCCGGCGTCGCGAATGCGCCCGGGCGCCCCGGTGTGCGCGGGGCGGCGGTGGAATTCGACTTCACCCACAGCGGCGGCAAGGCGCGGCTGGGCATCGAGCGCGGGGCGCTGGACCTGCCGGGCATGTTCGAGCAGCCGCGCATCGATCTGCAGCGGCTGCGCGGCGACCTGCAGTGGCAGATCGATGGCGGGCAACTGTCGGTGCAGGTGCAGGACCTGAGCTTTGCCAACGCCGATGCGGAGGGCCAGGCGCAGGGCCGCTGGCGCACCAGCGATCCGGCGACCTCGCCGGGCAAGGGGCGCTTTCCGGGCATCCTCGATGTGCAGGGCACGCTGTCGCGCGGCGACGCAGCCAGGGTGCACCGCTACCTGCCGCAGGCGATTGCCAAGGGCGCACGCGACTATGTGCGCGATGCGGTGCAGCGCGGCACGCTGTCGGCGGTGAAGTTCCGCGTGCAGGGCGACCTGTGGGATCTGCCCTTTGCCGACCCCGCGCGCGGCGAGTTCCGCATCGCAGGGCAGCTGCGCAATGCCACCTACGCCTATGTGCCGCGCAGCCTGCAGGACCGCACCGAGTTGCCGTGGCCGGCCTTCACCGACCTGTCGGGCGAACTGGTGTTCGACCGCATCGGCATGCAGGTGCGCGGCGCCGAGGCGCGGGTGGCCGGCTTTGGCGCGCTGCAGCTGCAGAAGGTGCAGGCGCGCATCGACGACCTGACCGACCGCAGTACCCTGGAAGTGCGCGGCGAGCTGCGCGGGCCGCTGCAGGATGCGCTGGCCGTGGTGCGCGGCTCTCCGATCTCGGGCTTCACCTCGCGGGTGCTCGACCAGACCAGCGCCAGCGGCTCGGGCGAGATCCGGCTGGCGCTCACGCTGCCGCTATACGCGCTGAACCAGTCGAAGGTGCAGGGCGCGGTGGTGCTCAACGGCAACGACCTGCGCATCGCGCCCGATACACCGCTGCTCGGGCGGGCGCGCGGCACTGTCAACTTCTCTGAGAGCGGTTTTTCGCTGACGGGCGCGCAGGCGCGGCTGCTCGGTGGCGATGCGCGCATCGAAGGCGGATCGCGCGTAGTGGCTGCAGGCAGCTTCGAGCCGGGGGTGGTGCTGCGCGCGCAGGGCGTGGCCAGCGCGGACGGCCTGCGCCAGGCCAGCGAGCTCGGACTGGTGTCGCGGCTGGCGCAGTACGCGCGCGGCAGCACCGGCTACAGCGCAACGCTTGCGTTTCGCCGTGGCCAGCCCGAGTTGTCGGTCAGCAGCGCCCTGCAGGGCCTGGCGGTCACGCTGCCTGCGCCGCTGGGCAAGCCGGCCGAGGCGACGCTGCCGCTGCGCTTTGACACCGCGCTGCTGCGCGAGTCGTGGCCCGCGGGCAGCCGCCCCGTCGATCAGCTGTCGGTGGAGGTCGGGCGGTTGCTGCGGCTGCAGTACCTGCGCGATGTGGGGGGCGCTTCGGCGCGCGTGCTGCGTGGCGCCATCGAGGTCGGTCTGTCGCCGGGCGAAAGCGCACCGATGCCCGAGCAGGGCGTGCGCGCCAACCTGCAGTTCGGCGAGGTGGACATCGACGCGTGGGAGAAGGTGCTCGATGCGGTGGGCGGCGCCGAAGCGCCGTTGCCGCCAGGCGTGCCGGCCGCTGCAGGGCCAAGCGGTTCATCGGGTGCGTCCGGTGCCCTACGCCCTGGCGCTGCGGCCGCGCCGCGTGAGCCGCCGGACTACCTGCCCACCGTGCTTGCATTGCGCGCGCGTTCGCTGACGCTGGAGGGCCGCCAGATCCGCAATGTGGTGGCGGGCGGTTCGCGCGAAGCGCGGGTGTGGCGCGCCAACCTCGATGCAGACGAGTTGAGCGGCTACCTTGAATACCGCGAAGGCAACCCCGGCACGCCGGGCCGGGTGCTCGCGCGGCTGGCACGGCTGAGTCTGGCGGCTTCGGCCAGCAACGCGGTCGAGACCTTGCTGACCGAGCCGCCGGCCACCGTGCCGGCACTCGATGTGGTGGTGGACCAGTTCGAGTTGCGCGGCCGCGCACTTGGGCGTCTGGAGATCGACGCGGTGAACCGCACGCTCGGCGGCGCGCGCGATCGCGCGCACGAGTGGCGCCTGAACCGGCTGGCGCTGGGCGTGCCCGAAGCCACCTTCAGCGCCAGCGGGAGCTGGCTGCCGGCGGGCAGTGCGGGCGGGGCTGGCAGTGCAGCAGGTGCGCGAGCCAACATGAACTTCCGCCTGGACGTGGCCGACTCGGGTGCGCTGCTGGCGCGCTTTGGCATGAAGGACGTGGTGCGCGGCGGCGAGGGGCGGCTCGATGGCGAGGTGTCGTGGCGCGGCTCGCCACTGACGATCGACTACCCGAGCCTCAACGGCCAGATCAATGTGAACATGTCCTCCGGCCAGTTCCTCAAGGCCGAGCCCGGCATCGCCAAGCTGCTGGGCGTGCTCAGCCTGCAGTCGCTGCCGCGGCGGCTGGTGCTCGACTTCCGCGACGTGTTCACCGAAGGCTTTGCATTTGACTTCGTGCGCGGCGACGTGCGCATCGCGCAGGGCATTGCCAGCACCAACAACCTGCAGATGAAGGGCGTGAACGCGGCGGTGCTGATGGAGGGATCGGCCGACATCGCACGCGAGACGCAGGACCTGCGGGTGGTGGTGGTGCCCGAGATCAACGCGGGCACGGCATCGCTGGTGGCTGCAGCCATCAACCCGGTGGTGGGCCTGGGCAGCTTCCTTGCGCAGCTGTTCCTGCGCGACCCGCTGATGCGCGCGGCCACGCAGGAGTTCCGCATCGACGGCACCTGGACCGAGCCGCGCGTGGCGCGCGTAGACCGCGGCGCGCAGCGCAACCCGGAGGCCCCCGCCGCGGGGCCGCGCGCACCATGAAGGTGGCCGCCATCCAGATGGTGTCGGCCACGCGCGTGGCGGCCAACCTGGAGGCCGCGCAGCGGCTGCTGCGCCAGGCGCGCGACGAAGGCGCCGAGCTCGCAGTGCTACCCGAATATTTCTGCCTGCTCGGCCAGCGCGACACCGACAAGCTGGCCATCCGCGAGGCCGAGGGCGCCGGCCCGATCCAGCACTTCCTGGCAGCCAGCGCGCGCGAGTTCGGCCTGTGGATCGTCGGCGGCACGCTGCCGCTGGCGGTGCCGGGCGATGACGCGCATGTGCTCAACAGCAGCATCGCCTACTCGCCCGAGGGCGCGGTGGTGGCGCGCTACGACAAGATCCACCTGTTCGCCTTTGACAACGGGCGCGAACGCTACGACGAGTCGCGGGTGATCCGCCCCGGCACGCAGCCCGCGCAGTTCACGCTGCCCTCGCGCGATGGTCACGCCTGGCGCGTGGGCCTGAGCGTGTGCTACGACCTGCGCTTTCCCGAGCTGTACCGCGCCCTCGGCGCCGAACTGCTGCTGGTGCCCAGCGCCTTCACCCACACCACCGGGCAGGCGCACTGGGAGCCGCTGCTGCGCGCCCGTGCCATCGAGAACCTGGCCTATGTGTGCGCGCCGGCGCAAGGCGGGGTGCACGATAACGGACGGCGCACCTGGGGCCACAGCCTGCTGATCGACCCGTGGGGCGCGGTGCTGGCGCAGCGCGACGAGGGCGAAGGCGTGGTGATCGCCGAGCTGCAGATCGCGCAGCTGGCGCGTTGCCGCAGTGAACTGCCCGCGCTCGGGCACCGGGTGCTGTGAGCAGCGTGCCTGCCCGCGACCTCCCGGGCGCTCGCCGCGAGGCGCCGCCGTCTGCCGCGCCGGTGCTGGTGGATGCGGCGCGGGCCGAGTCCGACCGCATCTCGGCGCGCGACCGCGCCTTGCTGTGGACGCTGATGGTCGCGCTGGTGGCGGGCATGCTGGTCACGCTGGTGTGGCTGGCCGGCCGCTACGAGGCCAGTCAGGTGCAGGAGCGGGTCGAGCGCGATGTGGCCGAGGCCGTGGCCGACCTGCGCACCGGCTTCAGCCGCGACCTGCAGTCGCTGCAGGCGTTGCAGGGGCAGGCCGCCACGCTTGAGCGCTGGCTGGCCGATGCGGCGGTGCTGATGCGTGCCCACCGCGAGTGGCTGCGCATCGAGCTGCGCGACGCGCGGCTGGCGACGCTGGCCCACGCCGACTCGCCGTTTCGTCCGCCGGCCTTCGACCGCCTGGGCCGCGACAACGCGCAGAGCGATGTGGCCCTGGCCTGTGGCAGCGCACGGCGCAACAACGGGCCGGCGTTCTCGCGCAGCTACTTCCTGCCGCTGGGCGACGGCGTCGGCCTGGAGGCGATGGAGCTGTGCCTGCCGCAACCCTCGCAGGCCGGCGGTGCCTTCGTGATCGTCAGCGTGGCGCTGCAGGAACTGCTGGCCGAGCGGGTGGGGCGACAGCTCTCGCGCAGCCAGGCGATCTGGTTTGCCGAACCCGACGGCACGCGGCTGGCGATGCATGGCAGCTCGCAGCGTGCCACGCGCGTGTTCACCGCACAGCAGCTGCTGGACCTGCCCGGAACCACGCTGGTGGTGCGCATCGACAGCTGGCGCGCCGCGCCGGACCTGTTCCCCAACGTGCTGACCGCGCTGGTCACGCTGATGTCGCTGGCGCTGGTGACGGTGCTGTTCGTGCTTAGCCGCGACATGCGCCGGCGCCTGCGCGCCGAACGCGAACTTGCCGACGCGCTGGCGTTTCGCAAGGCGATGGAAGATTCGCTGGTCACCGGCTTGCGCGCGCGCGACCTGCAGGGCCGCATCACCTACGTCAACCCTGCCTTCTGCGGCATGGTGGGCTTCACCGCCGACGAGTTGCTGGGCCGCAGCGCGCCGGCGCCCTACTGGCCGCCCGAGCTGGTGGACGAGTACAGCCAGCGTCAGGCGATCCGGCTGTCGGGGCAGAACGCACCGCCGCGCGAGGGCTACGAGTCGGTGTTCATGCGCAAGGACGGCGCGCGCTTTCCGGTGCTGGTGATCGAGGCGCCGCTGATCAACGCGCAGGGCGTGCAGACGGGCTGGATGAGCGCGATCGTGGACGTGAGCGAGCAGCGCCGCGTCGAAGAGCTCTCGCGCGCCAGCCAGGACCGCCTGCAGGCCACCGCGCGCCTGGCCACCATGGGCGAGATGGCCTCGCTGCTCAGCCACGAGCTCAACCAGCCGCTGGCCGCGATTGCCAGCTACGCCAGCGGCTCGATCAACCTGATGCGTGCACCGCAGGGCGCAGGGCAGGGCGCGGACCTCAGCGCCATCGAAGGTGCGATGCGGCGCATTGCCGAGCAGGCCGACCGCGCCGGCAAGGTGATCAAGAGCGTGCACGACTTCGTGCGGCGGCGCGAGCGCGACCGCGAGACGCTCACCCCGGCGGCGCTGGTCGACTCGGTGATGCCGCTGGTCAGCCTGCAGGCGCGCAAGCTGCAGGTGCGCGTGGAGACGCAGCTCGCGCCGGGCCTGCCGCCGCTGACCTGTGACCGCACGATGGTCGAGCAGGTGCTGCTGAACCTGGCGCGCAATGCGATGCAGGCGATGGAGCAGGTGCCCCTGGCCGACCGCGTGCTGCTGCTGCGCGTGCAGCCGGTGGCCGCCGGCGAGCGCGGCGCGCGGCGCTGGCTCGAGTTCGCGGTGGTCGATCGCGGGCCGGGCATCGCGCCGGAGGTGGCCGAGCGGCTGTTCACGCCGCTGTTCACCACCAAGGCCGAGGGCATGGGCCTGGGCCTGAGCCTGTGCCGCACGGTGATCGAGCAGCATGGCGGCGCGCTGTCCTTCGAGCCGCATCCGGCCGGCGGTACGATATTCCGCTTCACGCTGCCGGTGCAGCCGGCCTGAGCGACACCGCACCCCCATGCAGCCGACCCAGCACGCCACGGTCTATGTTGTCGACGATGACGCCAGCGTCCGCGACGCGCTGGCCTGGCTGCTGCGCAGCCGCCACCTGCCAAGCGAAACCTTCGACAGCGCCGAGGCCTTCGAGGCGTTTCTTGGTGCGGGCTTCCAGCCCGAGGGTGCCTGCTGCCTGCTGCTGGATGTGCGCATGCCGGGCACCAGTGGCCTGGCGCTGTTTGACCGCCTGATCGAGCGGGGCCTGGCGCCCTGCATGCCGGTGATCTTCCTCACCGGCCATGCCGATGTGCCCACCGCAGTGGATGCGGTCAAGCGCGGCGCCTTCGATTTCTGCGAAAAGCCGTTCTCCGACAACGCGCTGGTCGACCGCATCGAGCAGGCGCTGGCGCAGTCCGCCAGCGTGCTCGATGAACGCGGCCGCCGCACCGTGCTGCGTTCGCTGCTGGATGAGCTGACCGAGCGCGAGCGCGAGGTGATGCGCCTGGTGGTCGAAGGCCTGCCCAACAAGCTGATTGCCGATCAGCTGGCGATCAGCGTGCGGACGGTGGAGGTGCACCGCGCACGCGTGTTCGACAAGATGGCGGTGAAGTCGGCGGTGGAACTGGCCAACCTGCTGCGTACGCTCTAGGGTGCGCGCGGCGGCTCGGGGCGGTCGTCCGCCGCATCGTCGGGTGGCGGCTCGCCCTTGCGGCGGCCCGAGAACATCGTCCACCACACAATGGCCACCAGCAGCACCAGGGCCAGCAGTGCTTCCAGCAGAATCAGGCCCATGTGGATTGGTCTCGGTGCAAGGGTTGCAGAAGCGGGTAAGGTCGGTACGGCGGCATGCATGGTAGCCATGCTGGCCGCCTGCGCGTCGCCACCCGTTGCCGATGACCCGCGCACTGGCGGGGGCACTGCCGCCCCATCGCCAACCCCGGCCAGCGGCGCGCGCAACGAAGCCGGGCACGCGCCCCCTGCGCCCCAAGTCCCTGTGCCATCGGTGCCCCCCGCAGCGCAGGCGCCGCTGAGCGGTGCGCGCGTGATCGAGCAGCCGCGCAGCCGCTGGGTGCCGGTGCGCTGGAGCGACCTGCCGGGCTGGGACGCCGATGCGCTGCACGAGGCCTGGGGTGCCTGGCTGCGCAGCTGCGAGCGCCCTGCGCAGGCGTGGCGCGCGCTGTGCCCGCAGGTGCGGCGCCTGAGCATTGCCGATGACGCCGTCAAGCGCGCCTGGATGCGCGAGGCGCTGCAGCCCTACCGTGTCGAGCCGCTTGATCGCGGAGCCGCCACAAGCGCTGCCGACCCCAAGGCCGGCCTCTTGACCGCCTACTACGAGCCGCTGCTCGAGGCGCGGCGCATGGCCGATGCGGTGCATGGTGTGGCGCTGTACCGCGCGCCGGCCGACCTGGCCCCGCGCCGCCCGTGGTTCACCCGCGAGCAGATCGATACCCATCCGCCGGCACGCGCTGCGCTGCGCGGCCGCGAAATCGCGCACCTGGCCGATCCGCTGGACGCGCTGATCCTGCACATCCAGGGCTCGGGCCGGCTGCGCATCACCGAGCCCGACGGCCGCGTGCGCACGGTGCGGCTGTCCTTTGCCGGCAGCAACGAGCATCCATACCGCAGCGTGGGCAGCTGGCTGCTGCAGCAAGGGCTGGTGCGCGACGCGTCGTGGCCCGGCATCAAGGCGTGGGCGCAGCGCAACCCGCAGCGCCTGAACGAAATGCTGTGGACCAATCCGCGCTATGTGTTCTTCCGCGAAGAGCCGATCTCGCCGGCCGACGAGGCCGACGGTCCGCGCGGTGCGCAGGGCGTGCCGCTGACGGCGGGCCGCTCGATCGCGGTGGACCCGCAGAGCATTCCCTACGGCACCCCGGTGTGGCTGGCCTCGCCGGGCCCCACGGCCGCGCTGCAACGCCTGGTGCTGGCGCAGGACACGGGCGCGGCCATCGTCGGCGCGGTGCGGGCCGACTACTACATGGGCAGCGGAACCGAAGCCGGCGAGCTGGCGGGGCGGCTCAAGCAGCCGCTGGCGATGTGGGTGTTGTGGCCGCGCTGAGCCCCGGGATGGCGGGGGGCTGTCACCCACGCGGCCAGCACAGGGCTTGCCAGCATGCGCTGCGCGGCGCCGAGGTGTAGCATGCCGACGCGGTCGCCACAAGCGGCCGACACCGCATCAACCCGCCCACCACGGCCAGGAGACACCAACACATGAACGCACCGCTGCCCGAGCACATCCGCAAGGCGCTCGAGACCGTCACCCTCGACGACAAGTATTCCCTCGACTACGGCCGCGCCTTCATGAGCGGCGTGCAGGCGCTGGTCAAGCTGCCCATGCTGCAGCGCCAGCGCGATGCGCTGGTCGGCAAGAGCACGGCGGGCTTCATCAGCGGCTACCGCGGCAGCCCGCTGGGCGGCTACGACCAGGCGCTGTGGAAGGCCAGCAAGTACCTCAAGGCGCAGAACATCGTCTTTCAGCCCGGCGTGAACGAAGAGCTGGCCGCCACCGCCCTGTGGGGCACGCAGCAGCTGGGCTTTGCACCTGCGGGCACGCACAGGTTCGATGGCGTGTTCGGCATCTGGTACGGCAAGGGCCCGGGGGTGGACCGCTGCTCGGATGTGTTCAAGCACGCCAACATGGCCGGCACCACGCCCTGGGGCGGCGTGATTGCGGTGGCCGGCGACGACCATGTGGCCAAGAGCTCGACGGCTGCGCACCAGAGCGACCATATCTTCAAGGCCTGCGGCCTGCCGGTGTTCTTCCCGGCGAGCGTGCAGGACATCCTGGACCTGGGCGTGCACGCGTTGGCGATGAGCCGCTTTGCCGGCGTGTGGGCCGGCATGAAGACGATCCAGGAGATCGTCGAGTCGAGCGCCACCGCGATGATCGACCCGCAGCGCGTCGAGGTGGTGCTGCCCGAGTTTGCGATGCCGCCCGGCGGCGTGCACATCCGCTGGCCCGATACCGCGCTCGAGCAGGAGGCGCGCCTGTTTGACTACAAGTGGTACGCGGCGCTGGCCTACATCCGCGCCAACCGGCTGAATCACAACGTCATCGAATCGCCCAACGACCGCTTTGGCCTGATTGCCAGCGGCAAGGCCTACAACGACACCCGCCAGGCGCTGCTGGACCTGGGCCTGGACGACGACACCTGCCGGCGCATCGGCATCCGGCTGCACAAGGTGGCGGTGGTGTGGCCGCTGGAGGCACAGACCACGCGCGAGTTCGCCACCGGCCTGCGCGAGATCCTGGTGGTGGAAGAAAAGCGCCAGGTCATCGAATACCAAGTCAAGGAAGAGCTCTACAACTGGCGCACCGATGTGCGGCCCAATGTGCTGGGCAAGTTCGACGAGGCCGAGGGCGACTACTCGGGCGGCGAATGGTCGCAGCCCAACCCCAGCGGCAACACGCTGCTGCGCGCCAATGCCGACCTCACGCCGGCCATCATTGCGCGTGCGATTGCGCGGCGCCTGAAGCGGCTGGGCATCGATGCCGACACGCAGGCGCGGGTGGATGCGCAACTTGCCATCCTTGAGGCGAAAGAACGTTCGCTTCAGGTGCTCGAGGTCAAGGCCGACCGCATGCCCTGGTTCTGCAGCGGCTGCCCGCACAACACCAGCACCCGCGTGCCCGAGGGTTCGCGCGCGATGGCTGGCATCGGCTGCCACTTCATGGCGCTGTGGATGGACCGCGGCACCGCGGGATTCACGCAAATGGGCGGCGAGGGCGTGCCCTGGGTCGGTCAGCAGCCCTTCAGCAAGGAGCAGCATGTCTTTGCCAACATCGGTGACGGCACCTACTTCCACAGCGGCACGCTGGCGGTGCGCCAGAGCATCGCCGCGGGCGTGAACATCACCTACAAGATCCTCTACAACGACGCGGTGGCGATGACCGGCGGCCAGCCGGTGGGTGAGCGGCCCGAAGGCCACAGCGTGGTGCAGATCGCGCAAAGCATGCGCGCCGAGGGCGCGAAGCGCATTGTCATCGTGACCGACGAGCCCGAGAAGTACGACAGCGTGGGCCGCAACGGCGCGCCCGGCGGCGTGCTCGGCCTGCCCGAGGGCATCGCGATCGAGCACCGCGACGAGCTCGACCGCATCCAGCGCGAGCTGCGCGAGGTCAAGGGCACCACTGTCATCATCTACGACCAGACCTGCGCCACCGAGAAGCGTCGCCGCCGCAAGCGCGGCACCATGGTCGACCCGGCCAAGCGGGTGCTGATCAACGAACTGGTGTGCGAAGGCTGCGGCGACTGCGGCGTGCAGAGCAACTGCCTGAGCGTCGAGCCGCTGGAGACCGAGTTCGGCCGCAAGCGCACCATCAACCAGAGCACCTGCAACAAGGACACGAGCTGCCTCAAGGGCTTCTGCCCGAGCTTCATCACCGTCGAAGGCGGGCAGATGAAGAAGAAGGCCAAGGGCGCCGCGAAGGCGCCGTCGCCGTTCGAGCTGGGCACCTTGCCCGAGCCGGTGCTGCCGTCCATTCCCGCTTCGGGCGGCTGGGGCATCGTGGTGGCCGGCGTGGGCGGCACCGGCGTCATCACCATCGGCCAGCTGCTGGGCATGGCCGCGCACCTGGAAGGCAAGGGCATCGTCACGCAGGACTCGGCGGGCCTGGCGCAAAAGGGTGGCGCCACCTGGAGCCATGTGCTGATCGGCGAAGGGCAGGACGACATCCGCACCACGCGCGTGAGCATGGCTGCGGCCGACCTCATCATCGGCTGCGACCCGATCGTGAGCGCCGGCAAGGAAACGGTGCTGCGCATGCGCGAAGGCCGAACCCATGTGGCGCTCAATTCGCACAGCACGCCGACGGCGGCCTTCGTGAAGGACCGCAACTGGCAGAACCCGGCCGAGGCCTGTGCGGCGGACATCGCGAAGACCGTCGGTGCGCAAGGCCTGAGCGCCTTCGATGCCGATGCGGTGTCGGTCAAGATGCTGGGCGACAGCATCTACACCAACCCGATGATGCTGGGCTACGCCTGGCAAAAGGGCTGGATTCCGCTGCAGCGCGCGTCGCTGCTGCGCGCGATCGAGCTCAACGAAGTGCAGGTCGACAACAACAAGGCCGCCTTCGAATGGGGGCGCCGCGCCGCGCACGATGCGGCCTCCGTGATGTCGCTGCTGGCGCCGGCGCAGGTGATCGAGTTCAAGCCGCGCGAGACGCTGGACAGCATCGTGCAGCGCCGCGTCGAGTTCCTCA
>JBDLRH010000013.1:0-8736 GCA_039800165.1 Pseudomonadota bacterium | reverse complement strand
AGCCGAGCTTCTTGACCAGCACCAGGCTCTTGCGGTCCCAGTTGTACTTGCGCTTGCGTGCCTCGGGCAGCCAGTCGGGGTCGACCTGTACAAAGCCGCGCTTCAAGAACCAGTGCATGGTGCGGGTGGTCAGCACGAAGATGCTCTTGAGGCCCATGGCACGTGCGCGCTGCTCGACGCGGCGCAGCAGCTTCTCGCCATCGCCCTGGCCCTGGCTTTGCGGTGATACGGTCAATGCCGCCATCTCGGCGGTGTGCTGGTCGGCATAGGGGTACAGCGCCGCGCAGCCGAAGATCACGCCGTCGTGCTCGATGATGGTGTAGTTGCCGACGTCGCGTTCGATCTCGGTGCGGTCGCGCTTGACCAGCGTGCCATCGCGCTCAAAGGGCTCGATCAGCTGCAGGATGCCGCCCACGTCGTCCGGCGTGGCCTCGCGCAGTTCCTCGAGCTTTTCGTCCACCACCATGGTGCCCACGCCGTCGTGCACGTAGATCTCGAGCAGCAGCGCACCGTCCAGCGCAAAGGGCAGGATGTGGCTGCGCTCCACGCCGCCCTTGCAGGCCTTCACGCAGTGCTGCAGGTAAAAGCCCACGTCCGACGGATTGCTGGGCGGCGGCAGGCTGGCCAGGATGCGCTCGGCGTCGGCCAGCGGCAGCTCGGTGTCCACCGGGTTGTCATCGGCCTCGGGCTCCAGCGGGCGCAGCCGCACGCCGGGCACTTCGGTCACGAAGATCAGCTTGTCGGCCTGCAGCGCCAGCGCCACCGACGTGGCCACCTCTTCCATCGTGAGGTTGAAGGCCTCACCGGTGGGCGAGAAGCCGAACGGCGACAGCAGCACCATCGCGCCCAGGTCCAGCGTCTGTCGGATGCCCATCACGTCGACCTTGCGCACCAGGCCGCTGTGCTGGAAGTCGATGCCGTCGACCACACCCACCGGGCGCGCAGTGATGAAGTTGCCCGAGATCACCCGCACGGTGGAGCCGGCCATCGGCGTGTTGGGCAGGCCCTGGCTGAAGGCGGCCTCGATCTCGTAGCGCAGCTGGCCGGCGGCCTCCTGCGCGCAGTCCAGCGCCACCTCGTCGGTGATGCGCATGCCGTGCGAATAGCGCGGCTCGTGGCCCTTCAGCCGCAGCTGTTCGTTGACCTGCGGCCGAAAGCCGTGCACCAGCACGATCTTCACGCCCATGCTCTGGATGAGCGCCAGATCCTGCGCAATGTGCTGCAGCTTGCCTGCGGCGATCGCCTCGCCGGCCACGCCCACCACGAAGGTCTTGCCGCGGTGCGTGTGGATGTACGGTGCCACCGAGCGGAACCACGGCACGAAGGTGAAGTTGAAGACGGTGGACATGCGGTGTCGGAAGGTCAGGCGCAGCCTGCGCCCGGATAATCGCCGATTTTGCTTGATGTCCACCCTGTGTCTGCCGCGCCGCTGAAGATCGAGTTCCCGGAATCGCTGCCGGTGTCGGCCCGGCGCGACGAGATCATGGCCGCGATGCGCGAGCATCAGGTCATCATCGTCTGCGGCGAAACCGGCTCGGGCAAGACCACGCAGCTGCCCAAGATCGCCTTGGCGCTGGGCCGCGGCCGCATCCACGCCAGGCCCGGGCCGGACGGCAAGGTGCGCGGTCACCTGATCGGCCACACCCAGCCGCGGCGCATCGCGGCCACCTCGGTGGCCAAGCGCATTGCCGAAGAGTTGCAGACGCCGCTGGGCGAGGTGGTGGGCTACAAGGTGCGCTTTCAGGACCGGCTGAGCCGCGACGCGTCAGTGAAGCTGATGACCGACGGCATCCTGCTGGCCGAGACGCAGACCGACCCGCTGCTCAAGGCCTACGACACGCTGATCATCGACGAGGCGCACGAGCGCAGCCTCAACATCGACTTCCTGCTGGGCTACCTGCGCGAGATCCTGCCGCGGCGGCCCGACCTGAAGGTGGTGGTGACCTCGGCCACGATTGACGCCGAGCGGTTTGCCAATCACTTTGCGGGCCGAAACGGTCCCGCCCCCGTTGTGATGGTTTCTGGTCGCACCTACCCGGTGGAGGTGCGCTGGCGACCTTTCGTAGAGTCACGCGACCACGACCTGAACGACGCGATCGGCGATGCGGTGGACGAACTGTGGCGCGAACCCTCGCGGCAGGGCGACATCCTGGTCTTTCTGCCCGGCGAACGCGAAATCCGCGAGGCAGCCGACCACTTGCGCAAGCACCTGTCGCACCAGCCGCTGACGCGCGGTGCCGAGGTGCTGCCGCTGTTCGCGCGGCTCAGCCAGGCCGAGCAAGACCGCGTGTTCGAGCCGCACAACGGCCGGCGCATCGTGCTGGCCACCAACGTGGCCGAGACCTCGCTCACCGTGCCCGGCATCCGCTACGTCATCGACAGCGGCACCGCGCGCGTCAAGCGCTACAGCTTTCGCAGCAAGGTCGAGCAGCTGCTGGTGGAGCCCGTCAGCCAGGCCGCAGCCAACCAGCGCGCGGGTCGCTGCGGCCGCGTGGCCGAGGGCATCTGCATCCGCCTGTACGACGAGAAGGACTTTACCGGCCGTCCGCGCTTCACCGACCCCGAGATCCTGCGCTCGTCGCTGGCCGGCGTGATCCTGCGGATGAAGTCGCTGCACCTGGGCGACGTGTCGCAGTTCCCTTTCCTTGAGGCGCCTTCGGGCCGCGCCATCGCCGATGGCTACCAGCTGCTGGCAGAACTCGGCGCGGTGGACGATGCGAACGAGCTCACCGCCATCGGCCGCGAGCTGTCGAAGCTGCCGCTGGACCCGCGCGTGGGCCGCATGATCCTGGAGGCGCGCGAGCGCCAGGCGCTCGATGAAGTGCTGGTGATTGCGTCGGCCCTGAGCGTGCAGGATGTGCGCGACCGCCCGCTGGAGGCGCAGCAGGCCGCCGATCAGGCCCACGCCAGGTTCGACGACGACAAGAGCGAATTCACCGGCTACCTCAAGCTCTGGCGCTGGCTGGTGAATTGGGGTCAGATCCCCATTCCTTCGCCCGGCAGTGGTGACTCAAACAATTGGAATCTGACCCCGATTAACAAACCGCACAAGCTGAGCCACCGGCAGTTCGAGCAGCTGCTGAGGCAGAACTTCATCAGCGTGCGGCGCTTTCGCGAGTGGAAGGACATCCACTCGCAACTGCACACCGTGGTGGCCGAGCATGGATGGCGGCTGAACGCGAAGCCCGCCACCTACGAGCAGATCCACCTGTCGATGCTGTCGGGGCTGCTGGGCAACATCGGCTGCAAGCTCGACGAGGAAGAGGCCTACCTCGGCGCGCGCAGCATCAAGTTCCTGCGGCATCCCGGTGCGCACCTGAGCAAGAAGCCCGGGCGCTGGATCGTCTGCGCCGAGCTGGTGGAGACGACGCGGCTGTTCGGCCGCGGCATCGCCGCCATCGAGCCGCAGTGGCTCGAGCAGGTGGCCGGCCATCTGCTGAAGAAGCAGCTGCTTGACCCGCACTGGGAGAAGAAGTCTGCCGACGTGGTGGCGCTGGAGCGTGCCACGCTGTACGGCGTGGTGGTGTACAGCGGGCGGCGCGTGAGCTACGGCCGCATTGACCCGGCGGGTGCGCGTGAGGTCTTCATCCGCGAGGCGCTGGTGGCCGGCGAGTGGGACACCAAGCTGCCCTTCCTCACCGCCAACCAGAAGCTGGTGCGGCAGGTGCAGGAACTCGAGCACAAGTCGCGCCGGCAGGACGTGCTGGTGGACGACGAGCTGATCTACGCCTTCTACGAGCAGCAGATCCCGGCCGACGTGTTCAACGCGCGCAGCTTCGAGGCCTGGTATGGCACCGCAAGCAAGGGAACACCGGATCTGCTGCGCCTGACGCGCGACGAACTGATGCGCCACGAGGCCGCAGGCATCACCACCCAGGCCTTCCCGAAGGTGGTGCGACTCGGCGGCGTGGACTGCGCCGCGACCTACCTGCACGAGCCCGGCGATGCGCGCGATGGCCTGACGGTGACGGTGCCGCTGTTCGCGCTGAACCAGGTGAGCGACGAGCGCGCCGAGTGGCTGGTACCCGGCATGCTGAAGGACAAGATCCATGCGCTGCTGAAAAGCCTGCCGCAAAAGCCGCGTTCGCGCTTCGTGCCGCTGCCGGAATCCGCCGCGCGCCTGGCCGACGCCTTCAGCGTGCCGGAAATGTTTGCGAGCGGATCGCTCACCGACCGGTTGCTGAAGACGGTGCGCGACGAGACCAGCCTGGATGTGAAGCGCACCGACTTCAAGCTGGACATGCTGAGCGCGCACCTGTTCATGAACTTCCGCATCGTCGATGAACACGGGCGGCAGCTGGGCATGGGCCGCAACCTGGGCGCGCTGAAGGCCGAGCTGGGCAGCCAGGCGCGCGGCGCGTTCCAGGCGCTGGCGGGCTTGCGCGTGGCTGCGGGGGCAGGCGAGCCTGGCAATGGGTCCAAGGCCGCTACGGCGTCGCCTGCAGCCGCCAGGCCATCGGATCGGCCCGCGCCAGGCGCTGCTGCAGTCGGACCGAAACAGGGTGCAGCGTCATCGACACCACCGGCGCCCACACGCAACGATACCGAGCGCTTCACCGACTGGCGCTTTGGCGAACTGCCCGAGTTGATGGAAATCCGCAAGGGCGCGCAGGTGCTGGTGGGCTTTCCCGCGCTGATCGACGACGGCGATGCGGTGCGCATCGAGGTCTTCGACGAGCCGGAGGTGGCCGCCCTGCGGCACCGCGCCGGCTTGCGGCGGCTCTTTGCGCTGCAGATCCGCGATGCGCTGAAGTACCTCGAGAAGAACATCCCCGAAATGCAGAAGATGTCGGTGGCCTACATGCCGCTGGGCACCGCAGACGAACTGCGCGCGCAGATCGTTGACCTGGCGATCGATCGCGCGTTCTTGCTCGAGCCGCTGCCTGCACGCGAGGCCGACTTCCGGCAGCGCGTGGAGGAAGGCCGCGGGCGGCTCACCCTGATTGCCAACGAGATCGCGCGGCTGTCGCTGACGGTGCTGAGCGAATTTGCTGCCGCCAGCCGCAAGCTGCGCGATACCAAGGGCCAGCCGGAGGTGACGGCCGACATCGCGCAGCAACTGCAGCGGCTGATGCCCAAGCGCTTTCTCGCGGCCACGCCGTGGGCGCCGCTGCAGCACCTGCCGCGTTACCTGAAGGCGATCACGCTGCGGCTGGACAAGCTGCGCGGCGATCCGGCGCGCGATGCGCAGCGCCTGGCCGAACTGCGCCCGCAGGAACAGCGCTACTGGCGCCTGGTGGCCGAGCGCAAGGGGGCGATGGACGAGCGCATGCAAGAGTTCCGCTGGCTGCTGGAAGAGCTGCGGGTGAGCTTCTTTGCGCAAGAGCTGCGCACGCCGCAGCCGGTCAGCATCAAGCGGCTGGACAAGGCCTGGGCCTTGCTGGTGCACTGAGCGTCAAGCCGCCGCGCGTTCCTTCACGCCGCTTCCGCGCGGGTGACCTGCTCGATGTGCTCGCTGAGCTCGAGCCACCGCTCCTCGGCGGCTTGAAGCGACTCATTGACCGCCTTGAGGCTGCGACCGGCTTCGGCGAGCTCTGCCGGGGGCAGGGCAGTCATCAGGCGGGACTCCAGCGATTCCTTCTCGGCCTGCAGCCGGGCCATGGCCTGCTCGGTGGACTCGAGCTCGCGCTTGATCGGCCGCAGCTTTTCGGCGAGCGCCTGACGCGCCAGCGCGGCAGCCTTGCGGTCTTGCGCGGGGCGGGGAGTGACGGCAGCGGTCGATGCAGGAGCTGACGCTGACACCCCTGCCGAAGCCGCCGCGGATGCCAGCGCATGCGCTTCGCGGATGCGACGCGCTTCTTCCAGCAAGTAGCGCTGGTAATCGTCGATGTCGCCTTCGAACGGCTCGACCTGGCCGCGGCCGACCAGCCAGAACTCGTCGCAGACGCTGCGCAGCAGCGCGCGGTCGTGGCTGACCAGCAGCACCGTGCCCTCGAATTCATTGAGCGCCACCGACAGCGCCTCGCGCGTGGCCAGGTCCAGATGGTTGGTGGGCTCGTCGAGCAGCAGCAAATTGGGCCGCTGCCACACCAGCATCGCCAGCACCAGCCGCGCCTTCTCGCCGCCGCTCATCGTACCCACGGCCTGCATCACCATGTCACCGTCGAAGCGGAATCGGCCCAGGTGGTTGCGCAGCTCCTGCTCGCGGGCGTCGGGCTCGCCGGCCGCCACCATGTCACGCACCAGGCGCAGCATGTGTGAAAGCGGCGTCTCGTCGGTGCGCAGCACATCCAGCTCCTGCTGCGCAAAGTAGCCGATGCGCAGGCCCTTGCCCTCGGTGATGCGGCCCGCCAGCGCCGGCTGCACCCGCGCGATCGTCTTGACCAAGGTCGACTTCCCCTGGCCGTTGGCGCCCAGGATGCCGATGCGCTGCCCCGCCAGCACGCTGCGGCTCACGCCCTTGAGGATGACTTTCTCGCCAGCCTCGGTGGCATACCCCAGAACGGCGTCGCGCAGGCTGAGCATCGGGTTGGGCAGGCTCGGTGGCTCGCGGAACTCGAAGTCGAACTCGGCATCCAGCAGCACCGGCGCGAGCTTTTCCATGCGCTCCAGCGCCTTCACGCGGCTTTGCGCCTGGCGCGCCTTGGTGGCCTTGGCCTTGAAGCGGTCGATGAACTTCTGCAGGTGCGCCATCTTCTCCTGCTGCCGCGCAATCGCCGCCTGCTGCAGCGTGATCTGCTGGGCGCGCAGCGTCTCGAAGGCGCTGTAGTTGCCGCCGTAGCGGTTCAGCCGCGCGCCTTCGATGTGCACCGTCACCTGCGTCACCGCGTCCAGGAACTCGCGGTCGTGGCTGATGACGACCAGCGTGCCCGCATAGCGCTGCAGCCAGCTTTCCAGCCACACCAGCGCATCGAGGTCGAGGTGGTTGGTGGGCTCGTCCAGCAGCAGCAGGTCGCTCGGGCTCATCAGGGCGCGCGCCAGCTGCAAGCGCATGCGCCAGCCGCCCGAGAAGCGGTTGACCGGCAGCGACAGCTCGTGCGGGCCAAAGCCCAGGCCCAGCAGCAGCGCCTGCGCCCGCGGCACCGCGTCGTGTTCGCCAGCGTCGCCGAGGTCCGCATGGGCCTGCGCCATCGCCATCCCGTCGCCAGAGTGTTCGGCCTGCGCCAGCTGCGCCCGCACCTCGGACAGGCGCGTATCGCCGGCCACCACGAAGTCGGTGGCCGGCTGACCGGTCTCGGGCATGTCCTGCGCCACCTGCGCCACGCGCCAGCTGCGTGGCATGTCGCAGTCGCCACCGTCTTCGTGCAGCGCGCCGGTCAGCAGGCCAAACAGGGTGGACTTGCCCGCGCCATTGCGGCCCACCAGTGCCACCTTCTCGCCGGCGTGCACCGTCAGGCTGGCGTCTTGCAGCACCGCGCGTGCGCCGCGGCGCAGGGTGATGTTGCGCAGCGAAATCACGGCGCGAGCATCTCGCGGGTGAGCAGCAGCACCTGGTCGTCGCCGGCAGACGTATCCAGCCACACCGGCGAGAGGCGAGGGAACGCGGCCTCGAAGTGCGCGCGCTCGTTGCCGATCTCCAGCACCAGCACCCCGTGCCCGCTCAGGCGCTGCGGCAGATCGCGCAGCAGCGTGCGAATGAAGTCCATGCCGTCGGCGCCGCCGGCCAGCGCAATGGCGGGTTCGCTGCGGTACTCTGCCGGCAGCGCGGCCATGCTCTGCGCGTTGACGTAGGGCGGGTTGCACAGCACCAGGTCGTACGGGCCAGGCAGGGCGGCCAGTCCGTCGGATTCGATCAGGCGGATGCGCTGCTGCAGGCCATGCCGCTCGACGTTGATGCGGGCCACCGCCAGGGCGTCAGGCGAAATGTCGGCGGCATGCACCTGCACCTCGGGCCAGGCCATGGCCGCCAGCACCGCCAGGCTGCCGTTGCCGGTGCACAGGTCCAGCACGCGGTGGGTGCGATCGCTCAGCCAGGCATCGAAGCCGCCATCGGCGATCAGCTCGGCGATGAAGCTGCGCGGCACGATCACGCGCTCGTCCACGGTGAAGGGCACGCCCTGCAGCCAGGCCTCGCCGGTCAGATAGGCGGCGGGCTTACGCGTGTCGATGCGCTGTTGCACCAGGGCACGCACCGCAGCGGCCTCGTCGGGCGCGACGGTGCGTTGCGCCACATCGTCCAGTGCATCAAGGGGGTGGCCCAGCTTCCACAGCACCAGCCAGGCGGCCTCGTCAAAGGCGTTGGTGGTGCCGTGGCCAAAGCTCACCGCCGCGGCGTCGAGCTGCTGCGCGGCTTCGTCGATCAGGGCGTGGACGGTCGACGCCGTCATGCCGCGCACTGGGCGTGCAGCGACTCGAGGACGCGCCGGTAGATGTTCTTCAGCGGCTCGATGTCGGCCACCGCCACATGCTCGTCGATCTTGTGGATGGTGGCATTGGGCGGGCCGAGCTCGATCACCTGCGGGCAGATCTGCGCGATGAAGCGCCCGTCGCTGGTGCCGCCGGTGGTGGAAATTTCGGTGGTGATGCCGGTCTCGGCGCGGATGGCGGCGGCCACCGTGTCCACCAGGTCGCCGCGCGGCGTGAGGAAGGGCAGGCCGCCGATGGTCCACGCAAGATCGAATTCCAGCGCGTGGCGCTGCAGCACCTGCACCACGCGCGCCTGCAGCGCTTCGGGTGTGGACTCGGTGCAGAAGCGGAAGTTGAAATCCACCACCACCGCACCCGGGATCACGTTGCTCGCGCCGGTGCCGCCGTGGATGTTGCTGACCTGAAAGCTGGTCGGCTGGAAGTAGTCGT
>JBDLRH010000012.1:0-29745 GCA_039800165.1 Pseudomonadota bacterium | reverse complement strand
GTGCTGCAGGGGCATCTGGACCGCGGTGCCAAGCGGGTGATCGTGGCCGCACCGGTGAAGGTGGGCGATGTGCTCAATGTGGTGGTGGGCGTGAACGATCAGCTGTACGACCCGGCGCGCCACCGCATCGTCACCGCCGCCAGCTGCACCACCAACTGCTTGGCCCCGGTGGTGAAGGTGGTGCATGAATCCATCGGGATCCGCCACGGGCAGATCACCACCATTCACGACCCGACCAACACCAACGTGGTGGTGGATGCCCCGCACAAGGACTTGCGGCGCGCCCGCAGCGCCATGATGAGCCTGGCGCCCACCACCACCGGCAGTGCCACGGCCATCGCGCTGATCTACCCCGAGCTCAAGGGCAAGCTCAACGGTCACGCAGTGCGCGCACCGGTACTCAACGCGTCGCTGACCGATTGCGTTTTCGAGCTGCAGCGCCCCACCACGGCAGAGGAAGTGAACGCCCTGTTTGACGCCGCCGCACGCGGTCCGCTGGCCGGTATCCTGGGTTACGAGACACGGCCTCTGGTCAGCGCCGACTACGCACGCGACACCCGCAGCTCGATCGTCGATGCGCCGTCCACCATGGTGACCGACGGCACCCTGCTGAAGGTGTACGCCTGGTACGACAACGAGATGGGCTACGCCTGCCGCATGGTCGACCTGGCCTGCCACCTCAACGCGCACGGGCTGTGACAAGGCGATGAGTGAGCCAGCAGCGGCAACCTCCGGGCTGCGCAACTATCTGGTGGTGACGGCCGCCTACTGGGGCTTCACGCTCACCGACGGCGCCTTGCGCATGCTGGTGCTGCTGCACTTCTACAAGCTCGGCTATTCGCCATTCACGCTGGCCTTCCTGTTCCTGCTGTACGAAGCCGCCGGCATCGGCGCCAACCTGATCGGCGGCTGGCTGGCCACGCGCCATGGCATTGCACGCATGCTGGTGGTGGGGCTGTGCACTCAGGTCACCGGCTTCGTGTTGCTGTCGATGCTGCAGCCGGGCTGGACCGCCGCGCTGTCGGTGGCATGGGTGGTGCTGGCACAAGGCATCTGCGGCATCGCGAAGGACCTGACCAAGACCGCCAGCAAGTCGGCCATCAAGGTGACGCAGGCCGAGGCCAAGGATGAGGCACAGGGCCAGGCCAACGCCCAGCTGTTTCGCTGGGTGGCGTGGTTCACCGGCAGCAAGAACGCAATGAAAGGTGTGGGCTTCTTCCTGGGCGGCCTGCTGCTCGAGGCACTGGGCTTCAGGCTGTCGCTGTGGCTGATGGCAGGGCTTCTGGCGCTGGTGCTGCTGGCGGTGCTGGCATCGCTTCCGCCGATGATGGGCAAGAGCAAGGCATCAAAGTCAGCACGCGAGCTGTTTGCCAAGAACGCCGGCATCAATGCACTGGCCGCTGCGCGGGTGGCCCTGTTTGGCGCCCGCGATGTGTGGTTCGTGGTGGGTGTTCCGGTATTTCTGTATTCCGCTGGCTGGACCTTCACCATGGTGGGCGGCTTTCTTGCGGCGTGGACGATTGCCTACGGCGCGGTGCAGGCCCTGGCGCCACAGCTCGTGCGCCGCAGCGCAGACGGCCTGAGCACGGAAGTACCCGCGGCACGGCACTGGTCTGCAGTGCTGGCGCTGGTGCCGCTGGCGCTGGCGGGGGCGGTGCTGGCGCAATGGCAGCCACTGGAGTGGATCGTGGTCGGCGGGCTGGTGGTGTTCGGTTTCGCGTTTGCGGTGAACTCCTCGGTGCACAGCTACCTGGTGCTGGCCTATGCCGGCTCGGAGAAGGCGGCCGAGGACGTGGGCTTCTACTACGCCGCCAACGCGCTGGGCCGCTTCATCGGCACGCTGCTGTCGGGCCTGCTGTACCAGTGGCTGGGCCTGGCCGGCGTGCTGGGCGGCTCGGCGCTGATGCTGCTGGCCTGCTGGCTGGTCACCTTGCGGTTGCCGCTTGAAGCCTCGCCGCAGCCTCGCCCCGCCACTGATGCATCCTGACCACACCGGGCCGCTTGCCGCGGCCACGCTGTGGCATCCTCAGCGCCGCACGCGCCCACGCCATTCCATGCCCTCGCCCACCCTGCTTGCCGCCATCGACCTCGGCTCCAACAGCTACCGCCTGGAGATCGGCCGCCTGGAGCACGGCCACATCGAGCGCATCGAATACCTCAAAGAGACGGTGCGCCAGGGCAACGGGCTGGATGCCGACCGCAAGCTCACGCCCGAAGCCATGCACCGGGGCTGGGCCTGCCTGGCGCGCTTTGCCGAACGGCTGCAGGGCTTTGACCGCCGCCGGGTGCGCGCAGTGGCTACACAGACACTGCGCGAGGCCCGCAACCGCGACGTGTTCCTTGAGCGGGCGCAGGCCATCCTGGGTTTTCCGATCGACGTGATTCCGGGCCGCGAAGAGGCGCGCCTGATCTACAGCGGTGTGTCGCACCTGCTGCCGCAATCCGATGAGCGTCGCCTGGTCATCGATATCGGCGGGCGATCGACCGAGCTGATCCTCGGTGCCGGCATGACGCCTTCCGTGATGGAGTCGTACCGGCTGGGCAGCGTTGCGTGGTCGATGCGCTACTTCGCCGACGGCGTGCTGTCCGAGAAGGCGCTGTCCACCGCGCAGCTGGCCGCAGAAGCCATCCTGGACGAGGCAGTGGCGCTGTACCCGCGCAGCGCCTGGGACAGTGCTTATGGCGCCTCCGGCACGATCGGAGCCGTGGGTGACGTGCTGGCTGCCTGCGGTTGGGAGCCCGGAGTCATCACGCCCAAGGGACTGATGTGGTTGCGCGAGCAGCTGCTGGAAGCACGGCATGCCGATCGGCTGCGGCTGGACGGCCTGAAGGACGATCGGCGCCCCGTGCTGGGCGGCGGCCTGTGCGTGCTGTTGGCCCTGTTCTCGCTGCTGGATATCGACGCACTGCAAGTGGCCAGCGGGGCGCTGCGCCATGGGGTGCTGTACGACGTGCTGGATCGTGACCGCCCGGACACCGACCTGCGCGCTGCCAGCGTGCAGCGGCTGGCGCAGGTGTTCAGCGTTGACCTGCAGCAGGCCCAGCGTGTGGCCCGGGTGGCGACCGGGCTGTTTGCGCAACTGCAGTCCACCCAAGATCAGGCGAGCGAGCGGCACATGCGCAAGCTCGGCTGGGCAGCCTCACTGCACGAGGTTGGCACGCGCATCTCGCACAGTGACTACCACAAGCACGGCGCCTACATTCTTGAACATGCCGACGCGCCCGGCTTCTCGCTGCCCGAGCTGCACCGGCTGGGCCTGCTGGTGCTGGGGCACCGCGGCAAGCTGCGCAAGCTGGAGGCGGACTTTGAAGATGCGCTGTTCGTGCAGCAGCTGATGTCGCTGCGCCTGGCCGTGATCCTGTGCCATGCGCGCCGCGACCCCGACCTCGGCGGGCTCACCCTGTCGCTCGACCCGGGCTTGCGGCAGTTTGCGCTGGCCGTGCGCAGCGGCTGGGCCGAGAGCTATCCGCAATCGGCGCATTTGCTGCGCGACGAGGCGGTCGCGTGGCAAAAAACCTCGTGGAGCTTCGCGCCCGCCCTGTAAATCAGGATCAGCGCCCGGGCCCGATCAAAGAAAGTCGGGCGCCTGCACGGTGACCACGACCGTCTGCGAGTGGCCGTCGCGCTCGCGGGTGCGCAACCACCACAGCGAGCCCTTGCGCAACGCCAGCTGGGGGTGACGCATCTGAAGCAAGTGGGCAATGGTGGCGCCCAGCGAGGGCTGATGCCCCACCAGAACGACCACATGGCGCGAGTCGGGCCACTGCGCCGCCAGCAACAGGTCTTCAATACCGCGCTCGGGCGCAAGCTGTTCGCGCAGCTTGTACTTGCGCCCCAGGGCCAGTGCGGTCTGCTCGCAGCGCCGCGCCGGACTGCACAGGATGCGGGCGGTCTCTGGCAACTGCCGCTCGAGCCACTGCGCCATGCGGTGCGCCTGCTTCTCGCCGCGCGGCGTGAGGGCGCGTTCCAGATCGTTGCAGCCTTCGGTCCAGTCTTCGGCCTCGGCGTGACGCCACAGGATCAGGTCCATGGGCTTGTCTCCCGGCAATCGCTCAGCGGGTGCCTTGCAGTGGCGCCTGCGCGCCATGACGCGCCATCAGCGCCTGTTGCAGGCTGTGGCCGTGTGGCGTGTTGACGCGCACATACGAGCCGTCGGCCTGCAGCGTCCACGCGTCCTTGCCGTCGTGCAAGGCGCCGGTGAGGCACTCCTCGACGATGCGCTGGCGCTGCGCCTCGTCCTCCACCGGCCAGGCGATCTCCACCCGGCGCAACATGTTGCGGTTCATCCAGTCGGCGCTGGACAGGTACAGCTGCTCGCGGCCGTCGGCGCGGAAATAGAACACCCGCGTGTGCTCCAGAAAGCGGCCGATGACGGAGCGCACGCGGATGTTGTCCGACAGGCCCGGCACCTGCGCCGGCAGCATGCAGGCGCCGCGCACGATCAGGTCGATGCGCACCCCGCACTGGCTGGCATGCAGCAGCGCGTGAATCAGCGGCTCGTCGGTCAGCGCGTTCATCTTGGCGACGATGCGGGCGTCCTTGCCGGCGGCGGCGGCGCGGCCTGCGGCCTCGATCATCTCGATCATGCGGCGCTGCAGGTGAAACGGTGCGAGCAGGAGCTTGTGCATGCGCGGCAGGCGGCTTTGCCCTGCCAGATGCACGAACACGGCATCCATGTCGGCGGTGAGCCTGGCGTCGGCAGTCAGCATGCTGACGTCGGTGTACAGGCGCGCGGTTCGCGGGTTGTAGTTGCCGGTGGACAGGTGCCCATACCGGCGCAGCACGCGGCCCTCCCGGCGCGTGACCAGCAGCATCTTGGCGTGGGTCTTGAGGCCCACCACGCCGTACACCACCTGCGCGCCGATCGATTCCAGCCGCTCGGCCCAGTTGATGTTGGCCTCTTCATCGAAGCGGGCCTTGAGCTCCACCACTGCAGTGACTTCCTTGCCGCGGCGAACGGCCTCGCGCAGCAGGTCCATCATCACCGAGTCGGAACCGGTGCGATAGATGGTCTGGCGGATGGCCAGCACCGACGGGTCGTCGACCGCCTCGCGCAGGAAGTCCACCACGCCGTCGAAGCTTTCGTAGGGCTGATGGATCAGCACGTCACCCTGGCGCAACCGCTCGAAGATGCCCTGCCCCCGCTGCAACTGTGCCGGGTAGCGTGCGTGGTAGGCGGCAAAGCGCAGCCCCGGCATGTCCACCAGGTCTGCCAGCTGCGCCAGGCGCACCAGGTTCACCGGCCCGTGCACCCGGTACAGCGCTGCCTGCGGCAGTTCGAACTGATCCAGCAGGAAATGGGCAAGCTGGTCCGAGCAGCCGGCCGACACCTCCAGCCGCACCGCCTCGCCGTAGTGGCGCTGCTCCAGGCCCTGGCGCAAGGCGGTGCGCAGATTCTTGACGTCGTCCTCGTCCACCGCGAGGTCTGAGTGGCGGGTGACGCGGAACTGCGAGAACTCTCGCATTTCGCGGCCCGGAAACAGCTCGTGCAAGTGCGCGCGGATTACGCTGGACAGCGAGACGAACAACACCCGCTTGCCAGCGACCTTCTCGGGCATGCGGATCAGGCGCGGCAGCACCCGGGGCACCTTGACGATGGCGATTTCGTTGTGGCGCCCGAAGGCGTCCTTCCCCTCGAGCCGAACGATGAAGTTCAGCGACTTGTTCGCCACCTGCGGGAACGGGTGCGCCGGGTCCAGCCCCACCGGCATCAGCAGGGGCAGCACTTCGCGCTGGAAGTGCTCGGCCACCCAGCGACGCTGCGCGGCGGTACGGTCACCGTGGGCCACCAAGTCGATGCCGTGCTCGCGAAACGCGGGCATCAGCGAGTCGTTGAACAGCGCGTACTGGCGATCCACCAGCACATGCGCTGCTTCGGCAATCGAGGCCACCGATTCGGCGGTGTAAGCAGGGCGTGCCGCACCGCGCAGCACGGCAACCAGCGGCTCGCCACGCACCTCGAAGAACTCGTCGAGGTTGGACGAGACGATGCACAGGTAGCGCAGCCGCTCGATCAGCGGCACCTCTTCGCGGCGCGCCCAGTCGAGCACCCGCTCATTGAAGGCAAGGATGCTGCGGTCGCGGTCCAGCAACGCGGGACGTCCAGGAGAAGACATCGCGCTAGTGTGGATGCGTCATGTGACAGTTTTATGGCCGTCCCGCAGCCCGAGGAAGTGACGCCGATAGCGCGCCGGCAGCTCCGACAGGCGCATGATCATCGGCAGGTCGGCGGTGTTGAAGTCGGGGTCCCACGCGGGCGCGCCGAGTACCTTGGCACCCAGGCGCAGATAGCCCTTGACCAGCGCCGGGGGCTCGACATCAAGCGTCCCGTCCAGCCGCTCCACCGGCAGGGGCAACCGCGGCCGCACCTGCCATTCGAAGGGCGCCATGTGCGACGCGCTGACCTGACGCCAGATGCTGGCGGCCATGTCGCCGCTGACGATGCCGTTGTGCAGCATCGGAATGCTGGCGCAGCCGATCATCGTGTCAAGCTGGTTGCGGTCCATGAACTCGGCAAGGGCACCCCACAAAGCGAGGATCACGCCGCCATGGCGGTGGTCACGGTGCACGCAGCTGCGGCCCAGTTCCACCATGCGCTCGCGCAGCGAACGCAGCCGGGTGAGATCGAATTCGGTGTCGCTGTAGAAGCCGCCCACGCGGCGCGCCTGCTGCGGCGTGAGCACCCGGTAGGTGCCGATCACCTGCCGGCTGGCGGCGCAGCGCACCAGCAGGTGCTCGCAGTAATCGTCAAACAGGTCGATGTCGTGGCCAGGCAGCGTCGCCTGCAGCCGGGCGCCCATCTCCAGCGCAAAGACGTCATGCCTCAGCCGCTGCGCTTCGCGAACTTCGTCCAGGTGACGGGCCCAGCTGACTGCCACCGCTGCGCGATCCGGCGTGCTGTCCGGGCGATGAAGCGACCCCCGGGGCAAGGCGATCGGCGAAAGCGGCAGCGTGGGTGCGGGCAGTTCTTTCATTCGGTGCTCCTGTGCAAGTGCACCGAATGTGAGGCCCGGACATGACGCCTGCGTGGCAGGCGTGCGGCAAAACGATGACAGCGCAGCCGACGCTGCGCTCAGGCTCAGGCCGGCGTGCCCTCGCGCGCTGCGTCTGCCAGCTGCCGCGCGCAGCGCTCGGCCTGCGCGGCGTTGCGCGCTTCCACCATCACCCGCAGCAGCGGCTCGGTGCCGCTGGCGCGGATCAGCACCCGGCCCTGGTCGCCGAGTTCGGCCTCGACAGCGCGGGTGGCATCCGACAGCCGGGTGTTGGCCTTCCAGTCCTGCCCCGGGCGCAGCCGCACATTCAGCAGCACCTGCGGGAACAGCACCACATCGGATAGCAGCGCGCTCAGGGTTGATTCGCTGCGCACGCAGGCCTGCAGCACCTGCAGCGCACTGACGATGCCATCACCCGTGGTGTGCCTGTCCAGCGCCAGCAGGTGGCCCGAACCTTCGCCCCCCAGCAGCCAGCGGTGCTTCTCGAGGGCTTCGAGCACATAGCGGTCTCCCACCTTGGCGCGCACGAACTGCACGCCGCGCGCCTTGAGCGCCAGCTCCACCGCCATGTTGGTCATCAGCGTGCCCACCGCGCCGGGCACCACTTCGTCGCGGGCCAGCCGGTCGGCCACCAGCAGATACAGCAGCTCGTCGCCGTTGTACAGCCGCCCTGCCCCGTCCACCATCTGCAGCCGGTCCGCGTCGCCGTCGAGCGCAATGCCGTAGTCCGCGTGGTTGGCCTTGACCGCACGCACCAGCGCATCGGGGTGGGTGGCACCCACCTCGTGGTTGATGTTCAGGCCGTCGGGCGCGCACCCGATCGCAATGACTTCGGCACCCAGTTCGTGGAACACCTTGGGTGCCACCTGATACGCCGCGCCATGCGCCGCATCCACCACGATCTTCAGGCCGCGCAGCGTCAGGTCACTGCCAAAGGTGCTCTTGCAGAATTCGATGTAGCGGCCGGCGGCGTCGTCCAGGCGCCGCGCCCGACCCAGGCGCGCCGACTCGGCCCAGACCGGCGGCTCGTCCAGCGCCTGCTCCACTTCCGCCTCCCACGCATCAGGCAGCTTGCTGCCCTGGGCGCTGAAGAACTTGATGCCGTTGTCCGGGTAGGCGTTGTGGCTGGCGCTGATCACCACCCCCAGGCTGGCGCGCTGCGCCCGCGTGAGGTAGGCCACCCCCGGCGTGGGCAGCGGCCCGAGCAGCACCACGTCCACCCCGGCCGAGTTGAAGCCCGACTCCAGCGCGCTTTCGAGCATGTAGCCCGAGATGCGGGTGTCCTTGCCGATCAGCACCACCGGGCGCTCTTGCGTGCGCTTGAGCACCCGGCCCACCGCATGCGCCAGGCGCAGCACGAAGTCGGGCGTGATGGGCGGCTGGCCCACCGTGCCGCGGATGCCGTCGGTACCGAAATACTTTCTGCTCATGGGGCGATTGTCGCAGCCAGCACCTTCAGGCCGGCCACCGTGGCCGCCACGTCGTGCACCCGCACGATACGCGCGCCGCGCTCGGCCGCCAGTACCGCAGCCACCACGCTGGGCACCAGCCGGTCTGCCACCTCCAGGCCGGTGACCGCGCCGAGCGACGACTTGCGCGACCAGCCCGCCAGCAGCGGGTAGCCGTCGGCCAGCAACTCCTGCTGGCGCGCCAGCAGCGCAAAGTTCTGCTCCACCGTCTTGCCAAAGCCGATACCCGGGTCCCACGTGATGCGCTCTGCGGCCACGCCGCGCTGGCGCAGTGCATCGCTGCGTTCGCGCAAGAAGGCCAGCACCTGCGGCACGGCGTCACCCTGCATCGGCGCGAGCTGCATGGTCTGCGGGTCGCGGTGCATGTGCATCAGGCACAGGCCGCAGCTCGCGTGTGCGGCCACCACCGCCAGCGCGCCGGGCTCGCGCAGGGCGCGGATGTCGTTGATGATGTCGGCGCCTGCGTCCAGCGCGGCCTGCATCACCTCGGGCTTGCAGGTGTCCACCGACACCGGCACGCCCAGGCGCAGCGCCTCGCGCAGCACCGGCAGCACCCGCGCCAGTTCGTCGGCCACCGGTACCGGCGCGCTGCCGGGGCGGGTGGACTCGCCACCGATGTCCAGAATGTCTGCGCCCTCGCGCACCAGCCGCTCGCAATGCGCTGCAGCGGTGCGGGCCGAGTCGAACTGCCCGCCATCCGAAAACGAGTCGGGCGTGACATTGACGATGCCCATCACCTGACAGCGGTCAAGCGCGATGCGAAAGCGCCCGGCCTGCCAGTGCGGTGCAGCGCGCTCGGGCGTCATGGAAGGAAAAAGGGGCCCGAAGGCCCCTTGTGGCTGTGCGCCATGTGGATCATCCGCGCAGCGTCAGTGCATCGTCATTGCAGCGGGGAGCGTGCAGCCGTCGGCGCCGGATCGGGCGTGACGGTGGCACCGCCTGAGCCGCCGCCAGACGACGGCGAGCGCGGCGTGAAGTCCTTGGGCGGGCGCGGCGGGCGGCCGGCCATGATGTCGTCAAGCTGCTCGACCTCGATGGTTTCCCACTCCAGCAGGGCCTGGGCCATGGCGTGCATCTTGTCGGCGTTCTCCTCGATCAGGCGACGCGCCAGGTGGTACTGCTCGTCAATGATGCGGCGCACCTCGGCGTCGACCTTCTGCATGGTCTGCTCGGAGATGTTGGTGGTCTTGGTGACCGAACGGCCGAGGAAGACCTCGCCCTCGTTTTCGGCATAGACCATCGGGCCCAGCGCATCGGTCATGCCGTAGCGCATCACCATGTCGCGAGCGATCTGCGTGGCGCGCTCGAAGTCGTTGGACGCGCCGGTGGTCATCTGGTGCATGAACACCTCTTCGGCGATGCGGCCACCGAACAGCATGCTGATCTGGTTGAGCATGTACTCGCGGTCGTAGCTGTAGCGGTCCTTCTCGGGCAGGCTCATCGTCACGCCCAGCGCGCGGCCGCGCGGGATGATGGTGACCTTGTGCACCGGGTCGCACTTGGGCAGCAGGCGGCCGATCAGCGCATGGCCCGACTCGTGGTACGCGGTGTTGCGGCGCTCTTCCTCGGGCATGACCATGCTCTTGCGCTCGGGGCCCATCAGGATCTTGTCCTTGGCCTTCTCGAAGTCCTGCATCTCGACCACGCGCGCATTGCGGCGTGCCGCCATCAGCGCGGCTTCGTTGCACAGGTTGGCCAGATCGGCGCCGCTCATGCCGGGGGTGCCACGGGCGATCACCGAGGCGCTGACGTCCTGGCCGACCGGAACCTTGCGCATGTGCACATTGAGGATCTGCTCGCGGCCGCGGATGTCGGGCAGCGTCACGTACACCTGGCGGTCAAAGCGACCGGGGCGCAGCAGCGCCGAATCCAGGATGTCCGGGCGGTTGGTGGCAGCCACCACGATCACGCCCAGGTTGGTCTCGAAGCCGTCCATCTCGACCAGCATCTGGTTGAGGGTCTGCTCGCGCTCGTCGTTGCCGCCGCCCAGGCCGGCGCCACGCTGGCGGCCCACTGCGTCGATCTCGTCGATGAAAATGATGCAGGGCGCGTTCTTCTTGGCGTTCTCGAACATGTCGCGCACGCGGGCGGCGCCCACGCCGACGAACATCTCGACGAAGTCTGAGCCGGAGATACTGAAGAACGGAACCTTGGCCTCGCCGGCGATGCCCTTGGCCAGCAGCGTCTTGCCGGTGCCCGGGGGGCCCACCAGCAGCAGGCCGCGCGGAATGCGGCCGCCGAGCTTCTGGAACTTCTGCGGGTCCTTCAGGAAGTCGACGACCTCCTTGACCTCTTCCTTGGCCTCGTCGCAGCCGGCGACATCGGCAAAGGTGACGGTGTTGTTGCTCTCGTCGAGCATGCGCGCCTTGCTCTTGCCGAAGCTGAAGGCGCCGCCCTTGCCGCCGCCCTGCATCTGGCGCATGAAGTAGATCCACACGCCAATCAGCAGCAGCATCGGACCCCAGCTGACCAGCAGCGTCATGAGCAGCGAGCCTTCTTCGCGCGGCTTGACATCGAACTTGACGTTGTAGGCGATCAGGTCGCCGACCAGGCCGCGGTCGAGGTAGGTGGCGGTGGTGCGCACCCGGCGGTCGTCATGGGTGACGGCCACGATCTCGGTGCCGCCCTGGCCTTCCTGGATGGTGGCGCTCTTGATGCGGTTGCTGCGGACTTCCTGCAGGAACTCGGAATAGCCGAGGTAGTTCGCACCCGCCGTGCTGCGGGTGTCGAACTGCTTGAACACGGTGAACAGCACCATGCCGATCACCAGCCAAACCGCTACTTTGGAAAACCACTGATTGTTCAAGTCACGCTCCGGTGAGGTACTGCGTTGCAAGACATCCTGCTCGACACCTCAGGTTGCACCCATTTTAGGTGTTTCAAGTCGTTTTTCGATGCATTTTCGCTACGGTGCCCATAGGGGGTGCGCGGGTATGTGCGCGCCCCGTGCGCCGGGTCAGGCCTTCTTCAGACCGATGCCGACCAGAAAGGTTTCAGAAGACTTGTCGCGCGAGGCCTTGGGCTTGATCGGCTTGACCACCCGGAACTGCTCCTTGAAGGCCTTGGCCAGCTGGCTGTAGCCGCTGCCGTGGAACACCTTGGTCACCAGCGCCCCCTGCGGCTTGAGGTGGGCCTGGGCGAACTCCAGCGCCAGCTCCACCAGGTGGGCAATGCGCGCCGCGTCGGCCGATTCGATACCCGACAGGTTGGGCGCCATGTCCGAGACCACCACATCGACCTGCCGGTCGCCCACCAGCTGCTCGAACCGGGCCAGCACCTCGGGCTCGCGGAAGTCGCCCAGCAGGAACTGCACCCCCTCGATCGGCTCCATCGGCAGGATGTCGATGGCCAGGATGGCGCCGTCCAGCTCGCCCGCGGCGGCGCCCTGCGGAGCCAGCTTGCGCCGCACGTACTGGCTCCAGGCACCCGGGGCGCTGCCCAGGTCCACCACCACATGGCCGGGCTTGATCAGGCCCAGCGCCTCGTCGATTTCCTTGAGCTTGTAGGCCGCGCGGGCGCGGAAGCCCTCTTTTTGCGCGAGCTTCACATAGGGGTCGTTGACGTGGTCGTTGAGCCACGCCTTGTTGACCTTCTTGCTTTTCGTCTTGACCTTCATGCCCTGCCTTGGTGTGGCACCGATAATACGGGCATGCCCGTCCTTGAACTGACCATTGCCGAGCGCAAGCAGCACCGCGCCGACGCCCACCACCTCAACCCCGTGGTCCTGATCGGAAGCGAAGGCCTGACCCCCGCCGTGCAGCGCGAGGTGGATGCGGCCCTCCATGCCCACGGCCTGATCAAGGTGCGGGTGTTCGGCGACGACCGCGCCGAGCGCGAGCGCATTTACCTGGCCCTGGCCGACGCCCTGGGTGCCGCGCCCATCCAGCACATCGGCAAGCTGCTGGTGCTGTGGCGCCCCAAGCCGGCCAAGGCCCGTGCGGAGGACGACGACCGCATGCCCGGCCCGCGCGACATCAAGGTGCTGAAGTACAGCAAGCGCGGTGGCCAGCGGCCCGAGGTGCGCACCGTGCGCGTGCTGGGCAACCAGCGCCTGACGCCCGGCGGGCAGGTCAAGCGCGCCAAGACCAAGCAGAAATCGGTCAAGAAGCGCCAGCTCGGCTGATCACTGCGGCGGCGGCCGTTGCGGCCGGGGCCGCCCCACCTGCCACAGCACCCAGAGGGCGCAAGCCCACTGCAGCGCGTACAGCGCGGTGCCCACCGAATGCCACAGCGCCAGGTTCTCGCGCGCGGCGATACGCGGGGCCACCGCATGCTCCAGCAGCAAGGCCAGCAGCATGCCGGCGGCCACGAACGGCAGGCCGCCTTTGGCCCATGGCGCGATGACCGGAGGGCTGCCGCGGCGAGCGGCCATCAGGAGCAGCAGGCCGCAGCCCATCGACACCCACGACTGCGCCGAAAACAGCTTGGCCGCCATGTTGCCGGCGGCCGCGGGCGTGCCCAGATGCGCAAACAGTTGCGGCACCGCAATGAAGCCGATCGCGCTCAGGCTGCCGAACCACAGCGCGGCACAGGCAAGCACGATGAAGTCGCGAACCGGCATCTGCACTGCACCTGAACCTGCGCCTGCACCCGGGTCAGACGTAGCGCACCGCCACGATTTCGTAGCGCTTGACGCCGCCGGGTGCCTGCACCTCGGCCACGTCGCCTTCTTCCTTGCCGATCAGCGCCCGTGCGATCGGGCTGCCGACGTTGATCAGGCCCAGCTTCAGGTCGGCCTCGTCCTCGCCGACGATCTGGTAGGTCACCGCATCGCCACTGGCCTCGTCCTCCAGGTCCACCGTGGCGCCGAACACCACCTTGCCATCCGCATCCAGCGTGGCCGGGTTGATGACCTGCGCGGCCGCGAGCTTGCCCTCGACCTCCTGGATGCGCCCTTCAATGAAGCCCTGGCGGTCCTTGGCGGCGTCGTACTCGGCGTTCTCGCTCAGGTCGCCCTGCGCACGTGCCTCGGCAATGGCCTGGATGACCGCAGGCCGATCCACCTTCTTGAGGCGATCGAGCTCGGCCTTGAGCTTCTCGGCTCCGCGCTGGGTGATGGGAATGGTGGCCACCGTCGTGCTCCGAAATCACGTGAAAAAAGCAGACCGCCGGGCGTCTCCGCCAGGCGGTCGGGTTGGCGGGAATTATGCCCCGCCATCGGTTGATGCAGGCCCGGCCCCGCCGGGTGGGCCGCGCGCGAAGCGTCAGGCCAGCTGCGCGTGCATCTCCTGCACCGAGATCACATCCAGCCGGTCGAGGTACTTCATGCCTTCCACCGCGGCTTCGGCGCCGGCGATGGTGGTGAAGGTGGTCACCCGTGCCAGCAGCGCCGAGGTGCGGATGGCACGCGAATCGGCGATCGCATTGCGGCGCTCTTCAACCGTGTTGATCACCATCGCGATCTCGTTGTTCTTCATCATGTCCACCACATGGGGGCGGCCCTCGGTGACCTTGTTGACCGCGGTCACCGCAACGCCTGCCGCAGAGATGGCCGCGGCGGTGCCCTTGGTGGCCACCAGTTCGAAGCCCATGGCAGAGAGCTCGCGCGCCACGGCCACAGCGCGCGGCTTGTCGGCGTTCTTGACCGTGAGGAACACCTTGCGCACCGCATCGCTTGCGCGTGGCAGCTTGGTGCCGGCACCGAGCTGGCTCTTGACGAAGGCCTCGCCGAAGGTCTTGCCCACGCCCATCACCTCGCCGGTGGACTTCATCTCGGGGCCGAGGATGGTGTCCACACCCGGGAACTTGACGAAGGGGAACACCGCCTCCTTCACGCTGAAGTACGGTGGCGTGACCTCGGCCTTGATGCCCTGCGAATCCAGCGACTGGCCGACCATGCAGCGCGCCGCCACCTTGGCCAGCTGGATGCCGGTGGCCTTGCTGACGTAGGGCACGGTGCGGGATGCACGCGGGTTGACCTCCAGCACGTAGATCACGTCCTGGCCGTCGACATGCTGGATGGCGAACTGCACGTTCATCAGGCCGACCACATTCAGTGCCTTGGCCATCGCCGCGGTCTGGCGCTTGAGCTCGTCGACCGTCGCCTTCGACAGCGAATACGGCGGCAGCGAGCAGGCCGAATCGCCCGAGTGCACGCCCGCCTGCTCGATGTGCTCCATCACGCCACCGATGAATGTGCGTTTTCCGTCACTCAGGCAGTCCACATCGCACTCGATCGCATCGTTCAGGAAGCGGTCCAGCAGCACCGGCGAGTCGTTGGAGACCTTCACCGCCTCGCGCATGTAGCGCTCGAGGTCGCGCTGCTCGTGCACGATTTCCATCGCGCGGCCGCCGAGCACATAGCTCGGGCGCACCACCAGCGGGTAGCCGAGTGCCTGCGCCTTCTCCAGCGCCTCGGCCTCGGTGCGGGCTGTGGCGTTGGGCGGCTGGCGCAGGCCCAGGTCATGCAGCAGCTTCTGGAAGCGCTCGCGGTCCTCAGCGGCGTCAATCATGTCCGGGCTGGTGCCGACGATGGGCACGCCCTCGGCCTCCAGGCCCAGCGCCAGCTTCAGCGGCGTCTGGCCACCGTACTGAACGATCACGCCGGCGGGCTTTTCCTTGTCGACGATCTCGAGCACGTCTTCCAGCGTCAGCGGCTCGAAGTACAGCCGGTCGGAGGTGTCGTAGTCGGTGGACACCGTCTCGGGGTTGCAGTTGACCATGATGGTCTCGTAGCCGTCTTCGCGCATGGCAAGCGCGGCATGCACGCAGCAGTAGTCGAACTCGATGCCCTGGCCGATGCGGTTGGGGCCACCGCCCAGCACCATGATCTTCTTCTTGGCGGTCGGCTCGGCCTCGCACTCCTCGTCGTAGGTGGAGTACATGTAGGCGGTGTTGGTGGCGAACTCGGCTGCGCAGGTGTCCACCCGCTTGTAGACCGGCCGAACCTTCAGCGCGCGGCGGCGCTCGCGCACCGCCTTGTCGGTGGTCTTGAGCAGCTTGGCCAGGCGCCGGTCGGAAAAGCCCTTCTTCTTCAGCGTGCGCAGCGTGTCGGCGTCGATCGCTTCCAGCGATTGGGCGCCCTTCTCGGCCGCCAGCTTGTCGAGCTCAAGCTCGATGTTGACGATCTCCTGGATCTGCACCAGGAACCACGGGTCGATGCGCGTGAGGTCGAACACTTCGTCCAGCGTCATGCCTTGCGCGAAGGCGTCGCCTACGTACCAGATGCGCTCGGGGCCGGGGGTGCCGAGTTCCTTCTCGAGCACCTCGCGGTCCTGCGTCTTCTCGTTCATGCCGTCCACGCCAACCTCCAGGCCGCGCAGCGCCTTCTGGAACGACTCCTGGAAGGTACGGCCGATCGCCATCACTTCGCCCACCGACTTCATCTGGGTGGTCAGGCGCGAATCGGCCGCCGGGAACTTCTCGAACGCAAAGCGCGGGATCTTGGTGACCACGTAGTCGATGCTGGGCTCGAAGCTTGCCGGCGTGGCGCCACCGGTGATCTCGTTGCGCAGCTCGTCCAGCGTGTAGCCCACCGCCAGCTTGGCCGCCACCTTGGCGATCGGAAAGCCGGTGGCCTTGGAGGCCAGCGCCGACGAACGCGACACGCGAGGGTTCATCTCGATGACGATCATGCGACCGTCCTTCGGGTTGATCGAGAACTGCACGTTCGATCCGCCCGTGTCCACGCCGATCTCGCGCAGCACCGCCAGGCTGGCGTTGCGCATGATCTGGTATTCCTTGTCGGTCAGCGTCTGCGCGGGCGCCACGGTGATCGAATCCCCGGTGTGCACGCCCATCGGGTCCAGGTTCTCGATCGAGCAGACGATGATGCAGTTGTCGGCCTTGTCGCGCACCACCTCCATCTCGAACTCTTTCCAGCCGACCAGCGATTCCTCGATCAGCAGTTCGTTGGTGGGCGAGGCCTCGAGGCCACGCTTGCAGATGGTCTCGAACTCTTCTGCGTTGTAGGCGATGCCGCCACCCGTGCCGCCAAGCGTGAAGCTCGGGCGGATCACCACCGGGAAGCCCACCGTCTTTTGCACCGCCCAGGCCTCGTCCAGGCTGTGCGCGATGCCCGATCGTGCCGAGCCCAGGCCGATATGGGTCATCGCCTCCTTGAACTTCTGGCGGTCTTCGGCCTTGTCGATCGCCTCGGGGGTGGCACCGATCAGCTCGACCTTGTACTTGTCAAGCACACCGTTGCGCCACAGGTCGAGCGCGCAGTTCAGCGCGGTCTGTCCGCCCATGGTGGGCAAGATGGCGTCGGGCCGCTCTTTCGCGATGATCTTCTCGACCGTCTGCCAGGTGATCGGCTCGATGTAGGTGACGTCGGCCGTGGCCGGGTCGGTCATGATCGTCGCGGGGTTGCTGTTGATCAGGATGACCTTGTAGCCCTCTTCGCGCAGCGCCTTGCAGGCCTGCACGCCCGAGTAGTCGAACTCGCAGGCCTGACCAATGATGATCGGGCCGGCGCCGATGATCAGGATGCTCTGGATGTCTGTGCGCTTGGGCATTTACTTTTTCTCCATCAGCGCGGTGAAGCGGTCGAACAGGTAGGCAATGTCGTGCGGCCCGGGCGAGGCTTCCGGGTGGCCCTGGAAGCAGAACGCCGGCTTGTCAGTGCGGGCCAGGCCCTGCAGGGTGCCGTCGAACAGGCTGACATGCGTTGCGCGCAGGTTGGCGGGCAGCGACTTCTCATCCACCGCAAAGCCGTGGTTCTGGCTGGTGATGGACACCCGGCCGGTGTCCAGGTCCTTCACCGGATGGTTCGCGCCGTGGTGGCCGAACTTCATCTTGAAGGTCTTCGCACCGCTGGCCAGCGCCATGATCTGGTGGCCCAGGCAGATGCCGAAGGTCGGGGTGCCGGTGTCGATCAGTTCGCGCGCCGCGGCAATGGCGTAGTCGCAGGGCTCGGGGTCGCCAGGGCCGTTGGACAGGAAGATGCCGTCCGGCCGGTGCTTCAGCACCTCGGCCGCCGGCGTCCTGGCGGGCACCACCGTCACCTTGCAGCCGCGCTCGGCCAGCATGCGCAGGATGTTCTTCTTCACGCCGAAGTCGTAGGCCACCACATGAAAGCGCGGGCTCGTCTGTGTGCCATAGCCACCTTCGAGCTTCCATTCGGTCTGCGTCCACGGGTAGGACTGCTGCACCGACACCACCTGCGCCAGGTCTTGCCCGGCCATGCTGGGCGCGCCCTTGGCGGCAGCGATGGCCTGGTCGATGTGGGCCTGGCTGACGGCCACGCCGTCGGCCAGCGCCAGGATGCATCCGTTTTGCGCGCCACCGGTGCGCAGGTGACGCGTCAGGCGGCGGGTGTCGATGCCGGCAATCGCCACCGTGCCCTCGCGCTGCAGGTACTGCGTGAGGGTGAGTGTGCTGCGGAAGTTGCTGGCCAGCAGCGGCAGGTCCTTGATGATCAAGCCGGCGGCATAGACCTTGTCGGCCTCGATGTCCTCTGCGTTGACGCCATAGTTGCCGATGTGCGGATACGTCAGCGTGACGATCTGCCGGCAGTAGCTGGGGTCGGTGAGGATTTCCTGGTAGCCGGTGATGGCGGTGTTGAACACCACCTCGCCGGCGGTGGAGCCGGTGGCTCCGATCGAGTGACCGAGAAAGACCGTGCCGTCTGCGAGCGCCAGGATGGCGTGCGGGTGTTGGCCCTTGAGAGACGAAAGCACTGGGATCTCCGGATGGTTACGGGTACGCCGAGTGCGTCCGACGCGACGCCAAAGCCATCAAGCTCCGGTGTCTGTCTTGGGTCTGTTCGGGCTTGGATGCGGCAGGGCGTACGCAATTGCGGGAAAGCCTCTCATTATAAACGGCGGCCATTCCCGCGCCCGAAGCGGGCCATCGGCGCTGCCACCCGGGGGCCAAGCCGACTCAGGCGTGGCCTGGGTCTGGGCTTGCTGCCGAGGCGCTGGCATGCAGGCAGATGGCCGCAGCAGCCGCCACGTTCAGCGACTCCTCTCCTCCCGGCTGGGCAATGCGCACGCGCTGGCCTGCGCGGCCCAGCAACTCCGCGGCCACGCCCTGCCCTTCGTGCCCCAGCAGCCAGGCGCAGGGCCAGGGCAGCGCGATGCTGCCCAGCCGTTCACCGCCATGCGAGCTGGTGGCCAGCAGCGGAACGCGCAAGGCGTCCACCGCGGATGCGTCAGCGCCCTCGATCAGCCGCAGCGCGAAATGCGCGCCCATGCCGGCGCGCAATACCTTGGGGCTCCACAGGGCTGCCGTACCGCAGAGCGCCAGCACCTGTGCAAAGCCAAAGGCCGACGCGCTGCGCAGGATCGACCCGACGTTGCCGGCATCCTGCACACGGTCCAGCACCACGGTGGGGGCCTGCGGGTCCAGCGCGGGCGCTGCAGGCAGCTCGAGCACAAAGCCCATGCGCGCGGGCGACTCCAGCGCACTGAGGGACGCCCACAGCGCATCGTCCAGCACCGTCAGGCGCACACCGTTCAAGGCGGGCAGATCGCGCCAGGCGTGCCCTGCTGCGTTCCATTCGGATTCGCTGAACACCGCCTCGAGCGGCGCGCGGCCGCGCTGCAGCGCGGCGCGGCACAGGTGGTCGCCCTCCAGCCACAGGCGCTGCTGGCGGCGGTAGGCCGCGTTGTCCTGCACCAGCCGCTTGAGCGACTTGTACCCCGCGTTGTCGCGCGAACCCACACGCTCCACGCGCGGACCATCGCCTCTGCGGCCCTCGCTGCTCATGCCCCGGCTCCTTCGGGCGGTCCGTCCAGCAGCGCAGCCACCGGCGCAAAGCTGCGCCGGTGCAGCGGGCACGGCCCGTGCGTGCGCAAGGCAGCCAGGTGCTCGGCGGTGCCGTAGCCCTTGTGCGCATCAAAGCCGTATTGCGGGTACAGCGCATGCTGCTCGGCGCACCAGCGGTCGCGGTGCACCTTGGCGATGATCGACGCCGCCGAAATCGCAGGCACCTTCGCGTCGCCGCCCACGATGGCCTCGGCCAGCACATCCAGCTCGGGCAGGCGGTTGCCGTCCACCAGCACCTTCGCCGGCTTCAGGCGCAGGCCCTGCACCGCCCGGCGCATCGCCAGCATCGTGGCCTGCAGGATGTTCAGGCGGTCGATTTCCTCGACGCTGGCCTCGCCGACCGCACAACACAGGGCGTGTGCGCGAATCTCGTCGTGCAGCCGCTCGCGCTTGAGCGGCGACAGCACCTTGGAATCGGCCAGCCCGCGAATCGGCCGCAAGTCGTCCAGGATGACCGCAGCGGCCACCACCGGCCCGGCGATCGGCCCGCGCCCGGCTTCGTCCACGCCGGCCATCAGGCCGGGCACATCCCAGCTCAGGCCAAGCTGCTGCACCACCGCAGCGCGTCGCACGGGCTTGCCCGCGGCGCGCGCAGCCGGCTTAAGCGAGGAGCTGCGCGATGGCATCGCCCGCCTTGCGCGCCGTGTCCTGGCGCAACTGTTGATGAAGGTCGGCAAAGCGCTGCTGAACCACGGCGCAACGGGCCGCATCCGCAAGCCACGCCAGGCCCTCCCGCGCAATCGCCTCGGGGGTCGCTGCGTCCTGAATCAGCTCGGGCACCACGAAGGCTTCGCTCAGGATGTTGGGCAACCCGAACCACGGCTGGTAGGCCATGCGCCGCATGCGCTGCCAGTTCAGCCACGCCATGCGATAGACGATCACCATCGGCCGCTTGAACAGCGCCGCCTCCAGCGCTGCCGTGCCACTGGCCACCAGCGCCACGTCGCAGGCGGCCAGAACGGCATGCGACTGGCCGTCAACCAGTTGCAGGCTGGGCAGCGCCGCAGAGGGTGCTTGCGGATTCGCCTGTGCATCGGGCAGCTGCTGGCCTTGTGCCTCTGCCCGGACTTGATTCCACGCGCCCTCGACCTCGGCGCGCAAGCCCGGCGCCACCGGCAGCACAAAGCGCAGCCCCGGTCGCTGTTGATGCATCCGCACCGCAGCCTGCAACAGCGACGGCGCGATGTGCCGCACCTCGCTGCGCCGGCTGCCCGGCAGCAGGGCCACCACCGTTTCGCCAGCGCCCAGGCCGAGCGCGGTGCGCGCCGCGGCGCGCGGCGGCTCCATCGGGATCGCGTCGGCCAGCGGGTGCCCCACGTAGGTGGCCGCCACCCCATGGCGCTGCAGCAGCGCCGGCTCGAACGGAAAGAGGCACAGCACATGGTCCACGGCGGCCTTGAGCTTGTGCACCCGCTCGCCGCGCCAGGCCCAGATCGACGGACAGACGAAATGCACCGTACGCAGCCCGGCGGCCCGCAGCCGTGCCTCAAGCCCGAAGTTGAAGTCGGGCGCATCGATGCCCACGAACACCGCCGGGCGCTCGGCGATCAGCCGGGCACCGAGCGCGCGGCGGATGCGCAGCAGCTCGGGCAGGCGCTTGAGCGCGTCCACATAGCCAAACACCGACAGCCGCTCCATCGGCCACCACGACTGCGCGCCCTCGGCCATCATCCGCGGCCCGGCAATGCCGGCCACCTGCAGGCCGGGCCAGCGTTCACGCAGGCCGCGCAGCAGCAAGGCGCCCAGCAGGTCACCCGAAGCCTCGCCGGCGACCACGCCGATGCGAGGCGCGGCGCTTGCAGCTTCGGCGCTGCCACTCACGCCACTGCCCTCAGCGCACGATGCCGCGCTTGGCGCCGGCCAGGAAGTCCAGCATCAGCGCCACGTCGGCCTGCACCAGCGTGTCGACCTTCGCTTCCGCTCCGTTGCGCAGAGCGCCGATTTGCGTCACCGCGTCAGCCAGCGTGAGCCCGCTGCGGTACAGCAGCTTGTGCATCTGCTTGATGGCCGCCAGGCGCGCATCGCTGAAGTCGCGGCGCTTGAGGCCGGTGAGGTTGATCGCACGCGCAGCCAGCGGGTTGCCGTCGGCGGTGATGAAGGGCGGCACATCCTGCGCCACATGCGCCTGAAAACCGATCATCGCGTGCGCGCCGATCTTCACGTACTGGTGCACGCCACTCAGCCCGCCGATCACCGCCCAGTCGCCCACATGCACATGGCCTGCCAGGGTGGCGTTGTTGGCGAGGATGCAGTGGCTGCCCAGGCGCACGTCGTGGGCGATGTGCACATAGGCCATCACCCAGTTGTCGCTGCCCACGCGGGTGATGCCTTCGTCCTGCGCGGTGCCAGTGTTGACGGTGACGAACTCACGGAAGGTATTGCGGTCACCGATCACCAGCTGCGTTGGCTCGCCACGGTACTTCATGTCCTGGGGCTCGGCGCCAATGGATGCGAACTGGAACACCCGGTTGCCCGCACCCAGGGTGGTGCAGCCCTCGATCACGCAGTGCGCACCAATGACGCTGCCCGCGCCAATGCGCACCTGCGGCCCGATCACGGTGTAGGGGCCCACGCTGACGTCGCTGGCCAGCTCGGCCTTCGGGTCGACCAGCGCGGTCTGGTGGATGCGCGTCATGCCGACGCCCTCAGTCCACCTTGCGCATGGTGCACATCAGCTCGGCCTCGACTGCGGTTTCGCCGTCGACGCTGGCACGCACCTTGTACTTGTAGATGCCGGCCTTGGCGCGCTCCACCGACGCTTCCAGCACCAGTTGGTCGCCCGGCTCCACCACGCGCTTGAAACGCGCGCCGTCGATGCCCACGAAGTACACCACGGTGTTGTCGTCGGGCTGCTCGCCCATCGACTCGAAGCTCAGCAGCGCCGCGGTCTGCGCCAGCGCCTCGAGCATCATCACCCCGGGCATCACCGGGTGGTGCGGAAAGTGGCCGGTGAAGAAGGGCTCGTTGATGGTGACGTTCTTGATCGCCTTGATGCGCACATGCCGCTCGATCTCGAGCACCCGGTCCACCAGCAGGATCGGGTAGCGGTGCGGCAGCAGCTTGAGGATGCGGTGGATGTCGATGGCCGGGGCGCTCATGGAATCTTCTTCTCGAGGGCACGCAGCCGCTCGCGCAGCTGGTGCAGGTTCCGCAGGGTGGCGGCGTTCTTTTCCCAGGCGCTATTGTCATCGAAGGGAAACAGGCCGCTGTACTGCCCCGGCTTGAGGATGGAGCGGGTGACCACCGTGGCCGCGGTGATGTGCACGTGGTCCACCAGCTCCAGGTGACCGAGGATGATGGCGCCGCCGCCCACGGTGCAATGCCGGCCGATCTTCGCAGACCCGGCAATGCCCACGCAGCCGGCCATGGCCGAGTGCGCGCCGATGTGCACGTTGTGGCCGACCTGGATCAGGTTGTCGAGCTTCACGCCGTCTTCGATCACGGTGTCGCCCAGCGCACCGCGGTCCACGCAGGTGTTGGCGCCCAGCTCCACATCGTTGCCGATGCGCACCGCGCCCAGCTGCTCGATCTTCTCCCAGCGGCCCTCGGTCGGCGCAAAGCCAAACCCATCGGCGCCGATCACCACGCCGCTGTGCAGGATGCAGCGCTCGCCGATCACGCAGCGCTCGCCCACCGTGACCCTGGGCTTGAGCACCGTGTCCGCGCCGATGACGGCACCGCGCTCGACCACGCACAGCGCACCGATGCGCGCACTGGGGTGCACCTGTGCCTGCGCATCGACCACTGCACTTGGGTGGATGCGCGGCACGGCGGCCGCACCGCCAGCGGCATCGAGCCGCTCGCGCCAGAGCTGTGTGGCACGCGCAAAGTACAGGTACGGATCAGGGGTGACGATGCAGGCACCGCGCGCCGCGGCCACCTCACGCATCGCCGGCGAGACGATCACGCAGCCGGCTGCCGTGGCTTCCAGCTGCGCGCGGTAGCGCGGCTGGCTCAGGAAGCTCAGCGCATCTTCACCGGCCGACTCCAGCGGTGCGATGCGGCGGATCACGGTGCTGCCCTCGCCCACCAAGTCGCCACCGAGCCGGCCGACCAGTTCGGCCAGCGTGAGGGAAACGTCGGTCGGGGAAGGCGATGCCGGCATCGGTGCGTCTGAATCCATTGACCCGACCGGCTGCAAGGGAGGATGGCGCCAGCGCTGTGATTGCAGCCGCGCGCCTGCGCGTCAGCGCGCGGCGTTCAGCGCACGGATCACCTTGTCGGTGATGTCGTGCTTCGGGTTGATGTAGACCGCTTCCTGGATGACCAGGTCGTACTTCTCGGCCTCGGCCACCTGGCGCACCACGCGGTTGGCGCGCTCGAGCACCTGCTGCAGTTCCTCGTTCTTGCGCGCGGCCAGGTCTTCCTGGAATTCGCGGCGCTTGCGCTCCAGGTCGCGGTTCTGGTCGATCAGCTGCTTCTGGCGCGTCTGGCGCTGGCTTTCGGACAGCGTGGGCGCCTCGCGCTCGAAGCGCTCGGTGGTGGTGCGCAGCGTGTTGGCCAGGTCGTTGATGTCTTTCTCGCGCTTGGAGAACTCCTGCTCGAGCTTGGTTTGCGCCGCCTTGGCGGTATTGGCCTCGCGGAAGATGCGGTCGGTGTTCACGAAGCCGACGCGGAAGTCCTCGGCCAGCGCGGGCAGCGCCAGGGACGACGCGGCCACACAGGAAGCCACAAGGAGTTGTCGAAGCGTCTGGATCATGGGGTCAGAAGGAAGAACCGATCTGGAATTGCAGGCGCTGGATTCTATCCCCCGGGAACTTGCGCACCGGCTGGGCGATGGCCAGGCGCAGCGGGCCCAGCGGAGAAATCCAGCTCACGCCGACGCCGGCCGATGCACGCAGCTGGCCAAAGTCGATCTTCTCGACCTCGCCGAACACGTTGCCCACATCGACAAAGCCGAACATGCGCAGCGTGCGGTCGTTGCCGGCCCCGGGGAACGGCGCGATCACCTCGGCATTGAGCACCGCCTTGCGCGGGCCGCCAATGCTCGAGCCGGTCACGTCACGCGGGCCCAGCGTGCCCTGCTCGAAACCGCGCACCGAGCCCAGGCCACCGGCGTAGAAGTTCTTGAACACCGGAAACGGCCGCCCGCTCAAGCCCTTGCCCCAGCCGGCCTCGGCATTGAAGGCCAGGGTGAACTGGCGGCTCAGCGGCACATACTGCTGGAACTGGTAGTTGGCACGCAGGTAGGTGGCATCTGCGGCGGCGCCCCACTCACCCTGCACCCGTTGCAGCCGCCCGCGCGTGGGCGCCAGCGCGCTGTCGCGGTCATCGCGCGCCCAGCCCACCGAGATCGGCGTGGCGTAGCTGATGTAGCCAAAGCGGTCGGCGTAGGTCAGGTAGGTGGCCGGGATGTTGGTGCCCGGCTTGATCTGGATGCGCTCCAGGCCGCCCCCGAAGAACACCGTGTCCACCTCGGTGAAGGGCACGCCAAAGCGCAGGCTCGCGCCGCTGGTGATGAGCTCGTAGTTGCCGCCCTGGTCGTTGTAGGGCCGCGAGCTGCGGTGGTACAGGTCCACCGTGCGCGAGATGCCGTCCTGGGTGAAGTACGGGTCGACGGTGGTGAACACCAGCGTGCGGTTGAACTTGCTGGTGTTGACCTCCACGCCGAGGTAGTTGCCCGAGCCAAAGGCGTTTTCCTGCTTGATGCCGAAGTTCAGCGCCAGCTTCTCGGCGCTGGAGAAGCCCGCCCCCAGCTGCAGGCTGCCGGTGGGCTTTTCTGCCACCGTCACCACCAGGTCCACCTGGTCGGGCGAGCCGGCCACTTCGCTGGTCTCGACGTTGACTTCCTTGAAGAAGCCCAGGCGGTCGACGCGGTCGCGCGAGCGCTTGATGCGCTCGGCGTCGTACCAGGCCGCCTCGAACTGGCGGAACTCGCGCCGGATCACCTCGTCGCGGGTGCGCGAATTGCCGGTGACCTGGATGCGGCGCACATACACACGGCGCGAGGGCTCGGCCTGCAGCACCAGCGTCACGCGGTTGGTGGCCCGATCGACCTCGGGGCGCGATTCAACCTGCGCAAAGGCGTAGCCGAGGGTGCCGAACAGGTCCTGGAAGGCCTTGGTGGTCTCGGCCACCTGCTCGGCGTTGTAGGCCTCGCCCGGACGGATCTTCACCCGCGCCTTGAATTCGTCGTCCTTGCCGAGGTAGTTGCCCTCGAGCTTCACCGACGACACCGCGAAGCGCGCGCCTTCGGTGATGTTGATGGTGACGGTGATGTCCTGCTTGTCCGGCGAGATCGCCACCTGGGTCGAGTCGATGCGGAACTCGAGGAAGCCGCGGGTCAGGTAGTACGAGCGCAGCGCCTCCAGGTCGGCATTGAGCTTGGCGCGCGAATAGCGGTCGGACTTGGTGTACCAGCTCAGCCAGCCGCCGGTGTCGAGCTCGAACTGGCCGCGCAGGGTGGATTCGGAGAACGCGCGGGCGCCGACGATGCGGATCTCGCGGATGCGCGCCGGGCCGCCTTCGACCACGCTGAAGCTCAGGTTGACGCGGTTGCGCTCGATCGGGGTGACGGTGGTGACCACCTCCACGCCGTACAGGCTGCGGTTGATGTACTGGCGCTTGAGCTCCTGCTCGGCGCGGTCGGCCAGCGCCTGGTCGAACGGACGACCCTCGACGATGCCGATCTCGCGCAGCGCCTTCTTCAGCGAGTCCTTGTCAAACTCGCGCGTGCCGGTGAAGTCCACATTGGCCACCGTGGGCCGCTCTTCGACGATCACCACCAGCACGTTGCCGTCGACCTCGATGCGCACGTCCTTGAACAGGCCCAGCGAAAACAGCGCACGGATCGACGCCGAGCCGCTGTCGTCGGTATAGGTGTCGCCGATGCGCACCGGCAGCGACGCGAACACCGTGCCCGGCTCGACCCGCTGCAGGCCCTCGATGCGGATGTCGCGCACCACGAACGGCGCCGCCCAGGCAGACGACACCATGCAGGCAGCAGCCAGCCACAGGGCCGCATGGCGGCGCAGTCGCGATCGACGGGGAGCAGGATTCATGGAGCAGTTACCGGGCGGGGTTGGAGGGAGAAGTCAGCCCAGAAGTCGAGTGACGTCATTGAACAGGGCGATCGACATCATCAGCAGCAGGATCGCCACGCCGCCGCGCTGCAGCCGATCCATCCAGGCATCTGACAGCGGCTTGCCGCGCACTGCCTCGTAAAAATAATACATCAGGTGCCCTCCGTCGAGGACGGGCAGCGGCAGCAGGTTCAGCACGCCCAGGCTCACGCTGATGAGCGCGAGGAAGCCGAGGTACTGCACCAGCCCGAGGCTCGCAGACTTGCCGGCGTAGTCGGCAATCGTCAGCGGCCCGCTCAGGTTCTTGATCGAGGCCTCGCCCACCAGCATGCGCCCCAGCATGCGAAGGGTCAGCACGGACACGTCCCAGGTGCGCTCCACACCGAGCCACAGGCCATCGAGCAGGTCGTGCTGCACCTCCACCATGGCCGGCGCGCTGCCAACGTAGGCGCCGATGCGGCCCACCGAGCGCTCGCCCTCGCTGCGCCGCTGCGGCGTGACCTGCAGCGACACGCGCTGGCCGTCGCGCTCGATCAGCCAGGCCTGCTCGCGCGGCTCGCCTTGCGCGCCCGAGGCGCGGATGCGCTCGCGCAGCTGCATGCCGTCAACGATCGGCGTGCCGTCCACCGACAGCACCAGGTCGCCCTGGCGCAAGCCGGCCTGCGCCGCAGCCCCCTCTGGTGACACCTCGCCGATCTGCGGCCGCGTCCATGGGGCGGCAATGCCGATGCGGCGCAGCAGCGAGGCATCTGCCTCGCGCACATCAAGTTCTGACAGCGCCAGGCGCAGCTCGCGGGTACGGCCGCCGGCGCCTTCGGAGACCAGCAGCAACAGGTCGTCGCCCTCGAGTGCCGCGCGGGTGAGCTGCCAGCGCAGGTCTTCGAACGAACGCACCGACCCCGGCACGGCCGCAGGCGCGCCTGTGCCCTGCGTGGTAGCCGCATCGGTGGCCGGTGCGGTCAGCACGCCCAGCACCCGCTCGCCTCCCTTGAGGCCGGCGCGCTCGGCAAGCGACCCCGCCACCGGGCTGGCCAGCACCGCCTCGGGCTCCTGGGTGCCGTACCAGTGCACGCCGGCGTACAGCAGCACCGCCAGCAGCAGGTTGGCTGCCGGCCCGGCGGCCACGATGGCGGCACGCTGGCGCAGCGGCTTGTGGTTGAAGGCGCAGTCGCGCTCGGCCGGATCGACCGGCGCCTCGCGCTCGTCGAGCATGCGTACGTAGCCGCCAAGCGGAAAGGCGCAAATCACGAATTCGGTGTCCTGGCCCGGCCGCGGGCGCCGCGCCTTCCAGCGAAACAGCACCTTGCCGAAGCCGATCGCAAAGCGCAGCACGCGCACATCGCAGGCCACGGCCACGCGGTAGTGGCCGTACTCATGCACCGCAATCAGCAGCCCGAGGGCCACGAGAAAGGCGACAACGGTCAGCATGGCTTCGGGAACGTGGTCAGCAGGCTCATGCCGCCGATGTTGCCATGGACGCGCTGCACTGCTGCGCCACCCGCCGCGCCTGGGCATCGAGCGCCAGCAAATCGTCCAGCGAACGCGGCTCGGGCGGCGGCAGCGCCTGCAGCGTCGCCAGGTTCACTGCATGGATCTGGTCGAAGCGGATGCGCCGCTCGAGGAACGCGGCCACGGCCACCTCGTTGGCGGCATTGAGCACCGCGGTGGTGCCGGGCGCCGCACGCAGCGCGTCCCAGGCCAGTTGCAGCCCCGGAAAGCGGGCGCGGTGGTCGCCGCTGTCAAACGACTCGAACTGCATCGCCGCCAGGCGGCTGAAGTCCAGCGCCGCCGCTCCCGACTCGATGCGCTCGGGCCACGACAGGCCATAGGCAATCGGCCCGCGCATGTCGGGCGTGCCCAGCTGCGCCACCACCGACGCATCGCGGTACTGCACCATCGAATGGATCACGCTTTGCGGATGGATCACCACGTCGATGCGCTCCGGCGGCAGGCCGAACAGGTAGCGTGCCTCGATCACCTCGAGCGCCTTGTTCATCATGGTGGCGGAGTCCACCGAGATCTTGCGGCCCATCACCCAGTTGGGGTGCGCCACCGCCTCTTCGGGCGTGACCTCGCGCAGCGTGGCGACCGAGCGGGTACGAAACGGCCCGCCCGATGCGGTGAGGATGATCTTCTCGACCCGCGCGTCCCAGGTGGACGGGTCGTGCGGCAGCGACTGGAACACCGCCGAATGCTCGCTGTCGATCGGCAGCAGCGTGGCGCCACCCTGGCGCACCGCATCGAGGAACAGGCCGGCGCCCACCACCAGCGCTTCCTTGTTGGCCAGCATCAGCCGCTTGCCGGCACGCGCGGCCGCCATGCACGACGACAGCCCCGCGGCGCCGACGATGGCCGCCATCACTGCATCGGTGTCCGGATGGGCCGCCACCTCATCCAGCGCTGCGGCGCCCGACAGCACCTCGGTGGCAAGGCCGGCGGTGCGCAGACGCTCCCGCAGTTCGCGGGCACGGGCCTCATCGGTCATCACCGCATAGCGCGGGCGGTGCACCACGCACTGCGCGAACAGCGGATCGACCCGCGTGGCGGCGCTCAGCGCGAACACCTCAAAGCGCCCGGGGTGACGCGACATCACATCCAGCGTGTTGACGCCGATCGATCCGGTGGAGCCAAGGACAGTGACGCGCAGGGTCATGAGAACAGGTGCACAAAAAGCAGGGCCATCGGAAGCGTGGGCAGCAGCGCGTCGATGCGGTCGAGCACGCCGCCGTGGCCGGGCAGCAGGCCGCTGGAATCCTTGACCCCGGCGCTGCGCTTGACCAGCGACTCCACCAGGTCGCCGGCCACGCTCATCGCGGTCAGCAACGTCAGGGCCACGAGCATGAGCCACCAGCCCGACTGCGCGAGCTGGCCGTACAGGCTCAGGTGGCTGGGCTGCCAGCGCGGCTCGAATGTGGCCCACAAGGCGCCGAGCGCCAGCACACCGAGCCAGCCACCCCAGGCGCCTTCCCAGCTCTTGCCCGGGCTGATCGAGGGCGCCAGCCGGGTGCGGGTGAAGCGCAGGCCGAAGGCGCGGCCGGCAAAGTAGGCGGCAATGTCGGCGGCCCACACCAGCGTCAGCACCGACAGCAGCACATTGATGCCCAGCACCCGCGCCTGCGCCACCGCCAGCCAGGTAAGCCACAGCGCGAGCACGCCACCGGCCCAGCGCCAGGCCAGCGGCAGCGTGGACCAGCCCTGCGGCCCGCGCCGCAGCAGCAGCGTGACGACGGCCACCCACAGCACCGCGGCGAGCGCCCACAGGGGCGTGAGGCGCTGCCCCAGCCAGCCCGCACCCCAGGCAGCCGCACACAGGGCCACGCACAGCGCGGCCGTGGCCAGCGCAGCGGCGCCGGGCAGTTGATTGAGGCGCGCCCACTCCCACGCCGCAGCGGCCACCAGCAGCAGCGCCACCGCCGCAAACGGGGCCGGGTCGGGGTAGAACAGCGCGGGCAGCAGGACGGCCAGCAGGGCCAGGGCGGTGATGACGCGCTGTTTGAGCATGAGCGCTCAGGCGAACTTCTGCCGCGGCGGCTCGGGCACGGCCTGCACCG
>JBDLRH010000011.1:0-66583 GCA_039800165.1 Pseudomonadota bacterium | reverse complement strand
AAGAATGGTCGCGCCGATGTAGGCGACCGTGGCCAGACTTGCAGACATTCAGGGTCTCCTTCTTCTTATTTGCGGAACATCGCCAGCATGCGCTGGGTGACGGCAAAGCCGCCAAACATGTTGATGGCCGTCAGCACCAGCGCCAAGGCAGCCAGAATGCCGATCAGCGTGTTGGGACGCCCAGCTGCCGCCAAGGGTGAGATCTGCACCAGCGCGCCGATGGCGATGATGGAGCTGATCGCGTTGGTCACGCTCATGAGCGGGGTGTGCAGCGCAGGCTTGACGTTCCAGACCACCATGTAGCCCACAAAGCAGGCCAAGACAAACACGGTGAAGTGCGACAAGAAATCGGCCGGAGCGTAGGCACCGACCAGCACAAACAGCACCGCCGTGACGGCCGCCACCGACAACAGCTTGCCCACCGGCATGGGGCCCGAAGGCTCGCCATGGCCGTGGCCTTTTTTGGCGGCGGGAGCCGCCGCGGGTTTGGCCGCAGGCTTGGGCGCCACCACCAATGGCGGCGCGGGCCAGGTGATCTCGCCGTTTTTGACGACGGTCAGCCCACGGATCGCGTCGTCTTCCATGTTGACGTTGATCACGCCGTCTTTGGTCTTGCACAGCTCTTCCGTCAGGCGGAAGAGGTTGGTGCCGTAGAGCGTGGACGACTGGCGCGCCATGCGCGAGACCAAGTCGGTGTAACCGACGATGGTCACGCCGTGCTTGACCACGGCTTTGCCGGGCTCGGTCAGTTCGCAGTTGCCGCCTTGCTCAGCGGCCATGTCCACGATCACACTGCCGGGCTTCATGCTCTTAACCATCTCGGCGGTGATCAGACGCGGCGCGGGTTTGCCGGGGATCAGCGCGGTGGTGATGATGATGTCGCACTCTTGGGCTTGCTTGGCGTACATCTCGCGCTGCGCGGCCTGGAAGCCTTCGCTCATGACGTTGGCGTAACCGCCACCGCCCGAGCCTTCTTCTTCATAGTCCACCTTCACGAATTCGCCGCCGAGCGACACCACCTGGTCGGCCACTTCGGCGCGGGTGTCGTTGGCGCGCACGATGGCGCCCAGGCCCGCGGCGGTGCCGATGGCGGCCAGGCCGGCGACGCCGGCACCCGCGATGAACACCTTGGCCGGCGGCACCTTGCCCGCGGCGGTGATCTGGCCGTTGAAGTAGCGGCCAAACGCATTGGCTGCCTCGATCACGGCACGGTAGCCGCTGACACCGGCCATCGAGGTCAGCGCGTCCATCTTCTGTGCGCGAGACAGCGTGCGCGGCAGGCAGTCCATGGCCAGCGCGGTGGCGCGCTTGGCGGCCAGCTGCTGCATCAGCTCGGGGTTCTGCGCCGGCCAGATGAAGCCGATGACGGTGCCGCCCTCGCGCATCAGCGCCACCTCGTCCGCGCTCGGCGGGCGCACCTTGAAGACGATGTCGGAGGCGGCCCACAGCGCCGCCGCACCATCGATCACTTCGGCGCCAGCGGCGCGGTAGGCGTCGTCAGAGAAGTTGGCGGCGTCACCGGCGCCGGACTGCACCGCCACGCGAAAGCCCAGCTTGATGAGCTTTTCCACCACCTCGGGCACGGTGGCCACGCGCTTTTCCAGCGGAAAGGTTTCGCGCGGAATGCCGATGCGCTGCGGCGCGGAAGCGGCGACAGCAGGGGTGGCAGCGGAAGCGGTGCCGGTGGATGCAGGTTGCATGGTGTTGTTCCCAGGCGGCTGACGGAAAACCCGCGATTGTCCGGGATTTCGCCGCCCCGCCCGGGCGGGGCGTGCCAGCCCTGAATGCCAGCGTCGGACAATGCGCCCATGAGCGAGCGATGGAAACCCAGCGTGACGGTGGCCGCCGTCATCGAACGTGACGGCCGCTACCTGCTGATCGAAGAGCACACCCCCGAGGGGCTCAGGCTGAACAACCCGGCCGGCCACCTCGACCCGGGCGAATCGCCCGAGCAGGCCTGCGCGCGCGAGGCGCTGGAGGAAACCGCCCACGCCTTTCGACCCACCGCCTTGGTCGGGATTTACCTGTCGCGCTTCCAGCGGCCCGCCACCGGCGAGGACGTGACCTACCTGCGTTTTGCCTTCTGCGGCGAGCTGGGCGAGGCCGTCGCCGGCCGTTCGCTGGACAGCGGCATCGTGCGCACGCTGTGGATGACGCCCGACGAGGTGCGCGCCAGTGCCGCGCGCCACCGCAGCCCGCTGGTGCTGCGCTGCATGGAAGACCATCTGGCCGGCCAGCGCCACCCGCTGCATCTGGTGCAAACCGATACCAGCGTGTTCGGCGTACCGCGCATCGCCCGGCCCTGACGCGGGTCGTGCGCTGCCGGCGCGCTCAGTGCCCGATGCGCAGCGCCACCAGCAGCCGCGACACCATGTTGTAGGCCGCGACCGTGGCCACCAGGTCCAGCTGCTGCGGCTCGTCAAACGCGCATCGCACCCGCTGGTACAGGCTGTCGGGCACCTCGATGTCGAGCGTCATCGCATCGGTGAGCTCCAGCACCAGCTGCTCGACCGCACTGACATGCTGGCGCGGCGCACCGTCGGCCGGCCAGTCGCGACAGCGCCGCGCATCACGCACCGCCTCGATCGCCAGCGCCGACAGGCCCGCAGCTTGCGCATGCGGCCGGTGGGCGTCGAACTCATAGGGCGCGCGGTTGAGTACCGCCACCCGCAGGATCACCAGTTCACGCAGCGCAGGCGGCACGCTGCAGCGCTGGCGGATGGCCGTCAGCAGCGGCTCCCAGCCCTGCAGCAGCGCCGGGCTGTTGAGCAGCACCTGGTACAGCGGCGAGATGCGGCCGCGCGATGCAACGACCTGCGCCTCCAGCGCGGCCAGCCCGGGCCGGGTGCCCGGCTCGACGGGCGCGATGCGCGGACCCTGCGCCATCAACCCGGCTTGATCTGTCCCTTGATCACGACGTCCTTCCAGCGCGCCTGCTCGCGCGCGATGAAGGCGCCGTATTCGGCCGGCGGGCCACCGCCGGGGATGGCCGCCTCGGCTTCGTATTTGGCGATGACGTCCGGTGCCCGCATCGCCCTGGCGCATTCCTGCTGCAGCCGGGTGATGATCTCCGGCGGCGTGCCCGCACGCACGGTGATGCCGTACCACTGCACCGTCTCGAAGTCCTTCAGGCCCTGCTCGGCAATGGTCGGCACGTCCGGCAGCACCGGCAGGCGCTGCGTGGTGCCGGTGCCGATGCAGCGCAGCGCACCGCTGCGGATGTGCGGCAGCAGCGCCGGCGTGCCCGCCGAGAACAGTTCGATGCGCCCGGCCAGCACGTCGGTCAGCGCCGGGCCGGTGCCGCGATAGGGGATGTGGGTGATGAACATGCCGGTGGCGAGCTTGAGCGCCTCCATCGCCAGGTGACCGGCACTGGCATTGCCCGCCGACGCGTAGTTCAGCCGCCCCGGCCGCGCCTTCACATAGGCCACCAGCGACTTCAGGTCGGTCACCGGCACGTCCTTGTGCACCACGAACAGGCTGGGCACGCGCGACAGCAGCGTCACCGGCACGAAGTCCTTGTTCACGTCGTAGCCGCTGTCCGGATAGATCAGCGGGTTGACCGCCATCAGCCCGATGTGGCTCATGACGATGGTGTAGCCATCGGCCGGTGCGCGCATCGCCTCCTGCATCGCCGGCACGCCACCACCACCGCCCTTGTTGTCGATGACGAAGCTCACGCCCATCTGCTTGGTCAGCTCGGTGGCGATGGTGCGCGCCACGATGCTGGAGGTGCCGCCAGGTGCAAACGGAACGATCCAGCGGATCGGCTTGTTGGGCCAGGCGCCCTGCGCGTTCACGCCGGGCACGGCCAGCGCCGCGGCCGCACCAAGCATCACCTGGCGGCGGCTGAGGGTCACGGGCTTGCGCAAGGGGGAAGTCATGGTCGGTCTCCTGTTGTGATGGTGCGCAGGTGCGATCTTATGGGTTTCAGAACTGGTAGCGGCGCAGGCCGCCGTCCACCGGAATCACCGCCCCGGTGATGTAGCTCGCGCGCGGCGACGCGAGAAAGCACACCAGGTTGGCCAGGTCTTCCGGCTCGCCGTAGCGGCCCACCGGAATCTCGTTGTCGGCCTGCCACTGGCGGTACTCGGGCGTGTAGTTGCGAAAGATCTGCTCGGAGTGGATGCGCCCGGGCGGAATCGAGTTCACCGTGATGCCGTGCTTGCCCACCATGCGGCTCAGGCCCTTGGCCCAGCTGTGGATGCCGGCCTTGGCGCAGAAGGCGCCGTTCACATGGTCGGGCTCGCTCTTGCCGGTGATGTTGATGATGCGGCCCCAGTTGCGCGCAATCATCTGGTCGATCAGCTGGTCGGCCACCTGGCGCGGGCGATGAAAGTTCAGCGTGATCGCCTCTTGCCAGCGGTCTTCGCTGACATGCAGGTCGGCAAAGCTGCGCGAGCCGCCGGCGTTGTTGACGAGGATATCCACATGGCCTAGACCTGCCAGCGCGGCCTGTGTGAGCTTGTGCGCTGCATCGTCGGCATACAGGTCGCTTTCGATGATGACCGGCCGCTTGCCGCCGCGTGCCACGACCTCGGCGGCCACTTCTTCGAGCAGGTTCACGCGCCGCGCCGAAATCGCGAGCTGCACGCCTTCTGCGGCCAGCGCCAGTGCGATGCCGCGGCCAATGCCTGTGCTGGCCCCGGTGACGAGGGCGGTCTTGTCGGCGATGTGCAGGTCCATGGGGGTCTCCTTGTGTCCGGTCGTGTGTCGTCAGGTGGGATTGGGTGCGGCTCGGCGTGCCGTGAGTCAGCCGCTGCCGATGCGCTGCGCCAGCGGCTCATCGCGCAGCCAGCGCGCGAGGTTGTCGAGGAACATCTGCGCCACGCGCGCCGCGTTGCCGTCGGAGTGACCGGCGGTGTGCGGTGTGGCAATCACGTTGGGCAGACTCCACAGCGGCGAGTCGGCGGGCAGCGGCTCGTGCGCAAACACATCCAGCATTGCGCCCCCCAGGTGGCCCGAATGCAGCGCAGCGATCAACGCAGCCTCGTCCACCACCTCGCCGCGCGCTACATTCACGATGCGCGCGCCGCGCGGCATGCATGCCATGCGCCGTGCATTCAGCAGGCTTCGGGTTCGATCGCTCAAGGGGCAGGCCAGTACCAGCCAGTCGGCCTGCGGCAGCAGCGCGTCGATGTGTTCGTACGGGTGTGCAGGCCAGGTGTGCGATTCATCCACCGCCGTGCCGCCTGTGCGCCGCAGCACGCTCACCCGCAGGCCCAGCGCATCGAGCAGCCGCGCCACATGCCGGCCCACCGGCCCGAAGCCAGCCACCACCGCGTGCTGCCCGGGCAGGTCGCGCGGCTGCACGCCGGCCACCAAGGGGCGCCACGCACGCTCGCGCTGGGCCTGCATCAGCGTGGGCATCTCGCGCGCCAGCATCAGCACACCCGCCAGCACCGAATGCGCCACCACCAGCGCATTGGCGCCGCTGGAGGTGGTGACTATGACGCCGCGCGCATGCAGCTGCTGGTACACCGGCCTGTCGGCGCCCGCCGAGTGGATGTGCGCCCAGCGCAGCGTGCCCGCGTTCAGCATCTGGTCGTAAAAGCGCTGCGTGTGCGGCAGCACTTCGTGCTTGGTGGACGTTGAAGTGACATCGCGCGAGACAAACGCCACATCCACATCGACCTGCGGCGGCGCCTGCTCGGCCACCACCGGCGTGATCGACACCCCGTGTGCAGCGGCCAGCGACTGCAGCGGCGGACCGATCGCATCGAGCGCTTGCGCCGACAGCAAGATGCGAAGCGGCGCGCTCACGCCCATGGCATCGCCTTCATCGCCATCCGGCACCATGGGTCACACACCAACCGCTTGCCCACGACACTGCGCCTGAGGGTCAGTCCCGGAACCCCGGGTCCAGGCGGTCGAGCTTGCGCAGCAGCGCCGGCCACTCCATCTGCCCGTAGGGCCGGCGCGTGCCCGGCTGGTAGTTGTTCCAGGTCTCTTCCAGGATGGGCTGGGCCACGCTGCGCAGCGGCGAATTGCAGGCCATCGCGCCGATCTGCGAGCGGCAGGCCAGCTCCAGCCGGTGCGTCCAGTTGAAGGCCTCGCCGACGGTGCGGCCCACCACCAGCGAGCCGTGGTTGCGCAGGATCACCGCCTCGCCCTGCCCCAGGTCGGCGATCAATGACTCCTGCTCGGCGGTGTCGAGCACCACGCCCTGGTAGTCGTGATAGCCGATCTTCAGAAAGCGCATCGCGGTTTGCGTGATCGGCAGCAGGCCGCACTCCAGCGTGGACACCGCCATCGAGGCCCAGCTGTGGGTGTGGATCACGCAGCCCACCTCAGGCCGCGCGCGGTGCACCGCGCTGTGGATCACATAGCCCGCGCGGTTGATGCCGTAATTCAGCGCGCCGAAATCCGGCTTGCTGAGGATGTTGCCGTCCAGGTCCACCTTGATCAGGCTGGAGGCGGTGATCTCCTCGTACATCATCCCGTAGGCGTTGATGAGGAAGGCGCCGGGCTGGTCGGGAATGTGGCTCGAGATGTGGTTGGCCATCATGTCCGACATGCCGTACAGCGCCACCAGCCGGTAGCAGGCGGCCAGGTCCACGCGGGCCTGCCACTCGGCGTCGGAGCACTGTCCACGCATCGACGGAATGTTCAGCACGCCAGCGCGCGGGGCGTGGTGGGTGGACGGTTCGGATGGGTTCATGCAGGGCCTCCTTCACTCGCTGCCCAGGCGCAAGCGGCCGGGCTGCCGGCGTTCGATGGCGTGCTTGAGCAGCGCCGCCACGCGGTAGATGCCGTGCGCGAACTTGCCATAGGGCAGCGTGATGAACAGCGCCATGACGAAGCCCAGGTGCAGCGCCAGCCACCAGGGCATGAACACGCCGCCGCGAGAGAGCATCAGCGCCAGGCCGGTGGCGCTGGTGCCGAACAGCAGCGCGATGAAGCCCCAGTCCATTGCACGCTGCGTGGCGTCGCCATGGTCGGGGTGCCGGCGCAGGTTCAGCGTCCACAGGCCGGCCGGGCCGATCAAGAGGCCGATGCCACCGGCGATGCCCAGCCACTTGGGGACCGTGTCGTAGCCATACGGCGCGACCCAGCCGAAGCCGTAGTGGTAGAGCGTGGCCACGCTGGTCGAGGCAAAGCACAGCAGGAAGCCGTAGAAGGTGAAGTGGTGAAAGCGCCGGCGCCACAGGGTGGATCGGTCGTCGTCGTTCGCGCAGCCCTCGCCGTGGCCACCGTCCAGGTACTTCAGGCGCAGCGTGTCGTGCGCGGCCTCGGCAGCAGCCGGCGCGGTGATGCCGCCATCACGCGGGTCGTCCACCTGGCGCCAGAACCTGCGCACGCCCATGGCCAGCGCCAGCGTGGCAAAGCCGAACACCGGCAGGAACATCGACACCATCAGCCCGTGCGGGAACACGTTGTAGAAACTCTGCCCTGCCACCCCCGGCTGGTAGCCGTCGTGCAGCCAGATCGCCAGCATCAGGAACAGCGCAATGCCCAGCGCCAGCGCCATCGAGACCAGCAAGCCGTTGCGCCAGTACAGCACCCCCAGCCCGTCGGGCCAGGCGAAGCGCTCATAGGTGTGGCGCCGCACCCGCGCCATCGCCTGCGGGATGTTGACCGCAAATTCATGCGGCGGCGCGTACTGGCAGGCGTGCAGGCATGCGCCGCAGTTGTGGCAGAGGTTGGCCAGGTAGTGCACGTCGCTGGCGCTGAACTCCAGCCGCCGCGTCATCGCGGGGAACACCGCGCAGAAGCCCTCGCAGTAGCGGCAGGCATTGCAGATCTGCATCTGCCGCGCGACTTCGCCTTCGGCGAGCTGTACCGCTTCGCGGGTGAGGCGCTCAAGCACCTGCATGCATCGCCTCTTTCATGTCGTCGTGGATAGCCGCAGCGCCGGGCGTTCCTGCAAGCTTCGCCGCTTTTGCAGCCTGCACGCCGGCAATCCGCCCGAACACGGTGCCAATCGTCATGCCCACGCCTGCGGTGTAGCCCTGCCCCAGCACATTGCCGGCCATGATCTCACCGGCGGCAAACAGGTTGCTGCTGCGCTCGCCGCTGAAGTACACGCCGGCTTCAGCGTCGGACCTGAGCCCCAGGTAGGTAAAGGTGACGCCCGGTCGCACCGCGTAGCCGTAGTACGGCGGCGTGTCCAGCGGGCGCGCCCAGTGCGTCTTGGGTGGGGTCAGGCCCTCGGTCACGCAATCGTCCAGCACCGCGTGGTCGAAGGTGCCGGGGCGGCAGGCAGCGTTGAAGTCGCGCACCGTCTGCACCAGCGTCGCCGGGTCCAGCGAGAGTTGCTTCGCCAACTGCTCCAGCGTGTCGGCCTTCTCGCCCGGAAAGACCGGTGGCATGAAGCGCCCGACCGCCTTGGCATCGATGATGGCGTAGCCGATCTGCCCCGGCTGCTGCGCCACAAGCCGGCCCCAGATCGCATAGCGTTTGGGCCAGAAGTCCTCGCCCTCGTCATAAAAGCGCTTTGCCTCGCGGTTGACCACGATGCCCAGCGACACGCAGTCCACCCGGGTGCAGATGCCGCCGTCGTACAGCGGCGCGCGCGCGTCGATCGCCACCATGTGCGCCTGGGTTGCGTCGCCGATCACGTCCGCGCCCTGGTCGAGCATGTCGCGCAGCACCACGCCCATGTTGTAGCGGGTGCCGCGGATCAGGAAGTTGTCGGCCGGATGCTCGCCCTGCGCGTTGGTGCCCCAGGCTTCGCGCAGCCAGTCGCGGTTGGACTCGAAGCCGCCGCAGGCCAGCACGCAGGTTTTGGCCTCGATACGCCCTTGCGCAGTGTGCGCCGCCACAAAGCGCGTGCCGTCCATCTCGATGTGCGTCACCGGGCAGTCGTAGCGGATGTCCACGCCCAGCGCTTCGGCGCTGCGGTAGTACGCATTCACCAGGGCCTTGCCTCCGCCCATGAAGAAGGCGTTGGTGCGACTCAGGTGCAGCGTGCCCGACAGCGAGGGCTGAAAGCGCACGCCGTGCTGGCGCATCCAGTCGCGGCAGCGCGAGGATTCGCGGATCACCATGCGCGCCAGCGCCTCATTCGTCTTGCCGGCGGTCACCTTCAGCAGGTCCTGCCAGAACTCTTCTTCCGGATAGGCCTCGGTCAACACGTCCTGCGGCGCGTCGTGCATGCAGCGCAGGTTGCGGGTGTGCATCGAATTGCCGCCGCGCCAGGTGCGCGGTGCCGCTTCAAGCAGCGTCACCGACGCACCCGCCTCGCGGGCCATCAGCGCGGCGCACAGGGCGGCGTTGCCGCCGCCAATCACCAGAACATCGGTCATGGGGCGCAACTGTAGCGGCGCGCAGCCTGCCCCCGGTGTCGCATGCGTCCATGCCCGAGCGCGGCACCACCCCAAGCCGGATAATCAACACATGGCAAAGCAGCGTGTCGTGGTCGGGCTCAGCGGAGGCGTGGACTCCGCCGTCAGCGCCTGGCTGCTCAAGCAGCAGGGCCATGAAGTCGTCGGCATCTTCATGAAAAACTGGGAAGACGACGACGACAGCGAGTACTGTTCGTCCAACGTGGACTTTGTCGATGCCGCCAGCGTGGCCGACGTGATCGGCATCGAAATCGAGCATGTGAACTTCGCAGCCGAGTACAAGGACCGCGTGTTTGCCGAATTCCTGCGCGAGTACGAAGCCGGCCGCACCCCCAACCCCGACGTGCTGTGCAACGCCGAGATCAAGTTCAAGGCCTTCCTTGACCACGCCATGCGGCTGGGCGCGCAGAAGATTGCGACGGGGCATTACGCACGGGTCCGCTTCAATGCGGGCACCCGTCGACACGAGTTGCTCAAGGGCCTGGACCCCTCCAAGGACCAGAGCTACTTCCTGCACCGCCTCAACCAGGCGCAGCTGGGCAAGACGCTGTTTCCGGTGGGCGAACTGCGCAAGACCGAGGTGCGGCGCATCGCCGAGCAGATCGGCCTGCCGAACGCGAAGAAGAAGGATTCCACCGGCATCTGCTTCATCGGCGAGCGGCCGTTTCGCGAGTTCCTCAACCGCTACATCCGCAAGGAGCCGGGCAGCATCCGCGACGGCACCGCGCCGCCCGGCAGCCGCGAGCATGGCCGCGTGATCGGACAGCACCAGGGCCTGAGCTTCTACACCCTGGGTCAGCGCCAGGGCCTGGGCATCGGCGGCGTCAAGCCCAAGGGCGCGCAAAAGGGCGGCGGCGAGCACGCGCCGTGGTTCGTGGCGCGCAAGGACATCGAGCGCAACACGCTGTGGGTGGTGCAGGGGCACGACCACCCGTGGCTGCTGGCGCAGTCGCTGCAGGCCGACGACGCGAGCTGGATCGCGGGCGAGCCTCCCGCGCCGGGCCGCTACGGCGCCAAGACGCGCTACCGGCAAGCCGATGCGGCCTGCATGCTGTCAGCGGCCCTCACCGAGGCGCCTTCGGCCGAAACGCCGGCCCCCATCAGCGCGTCGGGGCGTTTTGCTTTGAGTTTTGACGAGCCCCAGTGGGCCGTCACGCCGGGCCAGAGCGCGGTGCTGTACGACGGCGAGGTGTGCCTGGGCGGCGGGGTGATCAGCGCCTTCACGCGGGTGCCCGAGGAGCGGCCCGCGCCGGCGGGTGCTGCCGCCTGAGCACAGGCATTGCGCTCAGGACAGTCAGCGCAGTCAGAACGCTCAGAACGGAATGTCGTCGTCCATGTTGCCGAAGCCGTCGTCCTTGTTCGCCGGCTTGGCGGCTGCGGGGGCCGACCGCGCCGGTGCGGCCTGACGGCGCGGCGCGGCGCCTTCGTCGTCGCCACCACCACCGCCACCTCCGCCCATGCCTTCACGGCCACCCAGCAGCTGCAGCTCGGTGGCGATGATGTCCACCGTGTTCTTCTCCACGCCGGTGTTCTTGTCGGTGTAAGTGCCGTACTTCAGGCGGCCTTCCACATAGATGGGTCGGCCCTTCTTGACGTATTCGCCGGCGATCTCGGCCAGGCGGTCGTAGAAGGTGACGCGGTGCCACTGCGTGTCTTCGATCATCTCGCCGGAGTTCTTGTCCTTGCGGCGGCTCGAGGTGGCGATGCTGACGTTGGCCACCGCCTGGCCGGAAGGCAGGTAGCGCAGTTCGGGGTCGCGGCCGCAGTTGCCGACGAGGATGACTTTGTTGACGGAGGCCATGTGCGTTCCTTGCGGGTGAGGTGATGTCGGAAAGGGGGAGTCGGATGATTATGGGCGCTGCGAAGACGCTGCCGCACTGGCCGAGGCAGGGCCGACCGGCGCCATCGGCCAGGCGATGACCAGCCAGACGAACATGGCCGCCGCGCAGGCCCAGAACAAGCCGGTGGCGCCCACGTGGCGCATCAGCAGGCCACCGATCGCGCCGCCGGCAAAAAAGCCCAGCGACTGCAGCGTGTTGTAGAAGCCCAGCGCAGCGCCGCGCGCGTTGGCCGGTGCCGCACGCGAGGCGATGCTCGGCTGGCAGGCCTCAAGGATGTTGGAGCCGCAGAAAAACGCGAACAGCACGAGTGCCAGCATCCAGATGCTGGGCACCCCCTGCGCCAGCACCGCCAGCAGCATCTGCACGATGCCGATCAGCACGATGCCGCCGAGAAACACAGCGCGCAGGTAGCCGCGGCGCTCCAGCGGAAACAGCGTCACGCCCATCACCAGAAACGAGGCAAACACCGCCGGCAGGTACACGTGCCAGTGGTCTTCCTTGGGCAGCCCGGCGTCCACCATCAGGCCGGGCACGCCCACCCACATGGCCAGCAGCACGCCATGCAGCACGAACACGCCGAAGTTCAGGCGCAGCGTCGGCACATGCCGCAGCACGTCAGCCAGCCGCCCGCGCGGGGCGTCGACATGGCGCGCAGGCTCGGGCGGCACCAGCCAGACCACCACCGCCACGCCGGCCAGCGCCAGCGCACAGGTGATGCCGAACAGCCCCGCCAGGCCCACCCATGCAGTGAGCGCGGGCGCTGCCACCAGCGACAGGGCGAACATCAGCCCGATGCTCGCACCCACCAGCGCCATCGCCCGGGTGCGGACATGGTCGCGTGTCTGGTCGGCCAGCAAGGCAGTCACCACCGCCGACACCGCGCCCGCGCCCTGCAGCAGCCGGCCGATGATGAGCCCCACCACGCTGGTAGCTGCCGCCGCCAGAAAACTGCCTGCGGCAAACACCAGCAGCCCAAACACGATCACGCGCTTGCGGCCCAGCCGGTCCGACGCCATGCCAAAGGGCAGCTGCAGCAGCCCCTGCGTGAGCCCGTAGGCACCCATGGCCAGCCCGATCAGGGCCGGGTCGTTGCCGCCGGGGTACTTTTGCGCCTCCAGCGCGAACACCGGCAGCACCAGGAACAGCCCGAGCATGCGCAGCGCGTAGATGAACGCCAGCGACGCGCTCGAGCGGCGCTCCAGCGGCGTCATGCCGTCGGCAGGCGCCAGCGGCGACACATCAGGCGTGCCGGACGCAGTCAGGGGGGATGAGGCGCGGTTCACGGGATCAGCAAGGCGTTGTGCGTCTTTCAACGCAGCGTGCGTGGGCACGCACTACGGATTGTCCCCGATCACCGGGCTCGCGCCGTGAGCCCGCGATGCCTCAGGCACCGCTGCGCGGCAGCGCCAGATGGCGAGAGAAATGCTCCGCCAGAAAGGACTCGCCGCGCTCCAGCACGAAGTAGCGGAAGGCCTCGGCCGCCGGCGAGAGCATGCGCGAGAGCGTGTGCACCACATTCCAGCCGCCGACCATCGGCGCGCCCTCCACGTCCAGCATCACGATCAGCCGGTTGTCGAGCTCCAGCCCCAGCGTGTGCAGCGACAGGAAGCTCAGCCCCATGCCGGCCATCACCGCCTGCTTGATGGTTTCGTTGCTCGACATCTCCATCACCGACTCGGGCTCGAAGCGCGCAGCGTCAAAGAAGCGCTCGAGCGCCGCACGGGTGCCCGAGCCCTCCTCGCGCACGATGAAGGCATAGGGATGCAGCGCATGCACCGGCAGGTGGCCGCGCCGCGCCAGCGGATGATCGGGTGCCGCCACAAACACATGCGGCTGCGCGGCAAATGGCTCGGCACGCGTGGCGAGTTCCTTGGGCGGGCGGCCCATGATCGCGATGTCCACCTCGTTGGCCTGCAGGCGGCGCACCAGCTCGTCGCGGTTGCCCACGACCAGCCGCACATCCACGCCATGGTGGTCCTGCCGGAACTCGGCCAGCAGCCGCGGCACGAAGTACTTGGCCGTGCTCACCATGCCGATGGTCAGCGTGCCGATCTCCAGGCGCTGCAGCCGCGCGGCCGCATCCTCGGCTTCCTTCAGGGTGGCCAGCACGCGGCGCGCGTACACCAGCATGTATTCGCCCGGCGTGGTGAGCGACACCTGCCGCCCGTCGCGCTCGAACAGCGGCATGCCCACATGCCCTTCGAGCTCCTTGATCTGCATCGTCACCGCCGGCGGCGTGAGGTGAAGCGCCTGCGCCGCTTTGGTAAAGCTGAGGTGTCTGGCCACTTCGCTGAACACCCGCAATTGCCGGAAGGTGGCGTTCTTCATGGCGCGCTCCCGCGCTGTGGCTGCAAGCGTAAAGACAAGCCGCGGTGCATGCCGGTTTCAATTGTCGGGGCGCGCCACTCTGGAATTACAGAGGGCCGGTCAACCGTGGCATCATCCGCGGCGTTTTGAACTTGCTGAACAAGGAGCAACTGATGTCTTCCACCAACCGCCGTGTTTTCATGATGCAGGCCGCCGTCGGCGCCTCTGCCCTGGCCGCCTGTGGCGCCGCCATGGCCCAGGCCAAGGTCGACGAGAAGGACCCGCAAGCCAAGGGCGTGGCCTACGTGGCCGACGCTTCCAAGGCCGACAAGGCCAAGCGCAAGGACGCCAACGCGTTCTGCAACAACTGCGCGCTGTACCAGGGCAAGGCCTCTGACGCCTGGGGCGGCTGCGGCATCTTCCCGGGCAAGCAAGTCGCCGGCAAGGGCTGGTGCTCTGCCTGGGCCAAGAAGGCCTGACCCACGCCCGGCCTCACCGGCCTGTGGCACTGCGCCGCAGGCCGCTGAAGCAGCAGTCGGCGCCTTTTCCGGCGTGAGGTGCGCAAGCGCATCACGCACAAAGGCGTACCGCACAAGCCCGCCACCGCGCGGGCTTTTCTTTTGTGTCGCGCTCAGGCGGCGCCGAACGGCCCGTTGAGCTGCACCACGCCCCAGTTGATGGTGGCAGCGAAGGTCACCCACGCCAGATACGGCCACAGCAGCATGGCAGCGCGTGGCGCGTAAGGCCGCAGATGCAGCACCATCGCCAGCACCGACAGCCACAGCGGGCCGATCTCCCATAGCGACCAGTCGGGTCGCTGCAGCTTGAAGAACAGCAGGCTCCACAGGATGTTGAGCGCCGCGTTCAGCGCAAACCACCGCACCATGGCGCGGCGCTGGGCGTCGCTGCCGCGCTGCCAGGCGATCGCGCCGGCGGCAGCGGTCAGGGCAAAAATCAGCGTCCAGGCCGGGCCGAAGGCCCAGTCGGGCGGCTTCCACGATGGTTGCTTGAGGCCGAAGTACCACGGCCCGAGGATGGTGAGCGCACCCCCCGCACTGGCCACCGCCAATGCCAACAGCCCCGCCACCACGGCGGGGCGCCACAGCCTGCCGCGGTTCATACCCGCGCCAGGCCGAGCAGGTGTGCCATGTCCTTGAAGAAGATGCGCACATGCGCCATCGGCTTCTTGCGAACCAGTTCCTTGTTCATGTACGACTCAAAGGTGAGTTGCTGGACGTCACGATCCTCGCAGATCTTGACGAAGCTCTCACGCCTGCGGTCATTGCGGTACCAGAACCACTGCATCACGCCCAGCACCCAGAACACGCGCCCGTGCAGCATCATGAAGCGCTTGCGGGCACGCGACAGCGCGCGGGCGTCTCCGGTCTCCAGCAGCTCGTGTGCCGACTGCGCCGCCAGCTGGCCACCGAGCATCGCGTAATAGATGCCTTCGCCAGATGAGGGCGCCACCACGCCTGCGGCGTCGCCCGCCAGCACCACGTCGCGCTCGTTGTCCCACTTCTTGAGCGGCTTCATCGGCAGCGGCGCGCCTTCGCGGCGCACCGTCTCGGCATCGGCCAGCCCCACCGCCGCGCGCAGCTGGCCGGTGGCGCTGCGCAGCGAAAACCCCTTGTCGGCGCTGCCGGTGCCGATGCTCAGCGTGCCACCGTGCGGGAACACCCAGCCGTAGAAGTCGGGCGACAGATGCCCCTGGTAGAACACATCGCAGCGGGTGTCGTCGTAGCCCTCGGGCACCTGCGCGGGGGTGCGCACGATCTCGTGATACGCGAACACGTACTCCACATCCTTGGCGCCCGGGATGGCCTGTCGCGCCACGCCCGACTTGGCGCCGTCGGCGCCGATCACCACACGTGCACGCACCGCCACTTCGGCGCCGGTGTCGGATTCATCGTCGCCTGCGCCCGAGCGCGGCTGGTAGCGCACGATGGCCGTGCCGTCCTCGTCGCGGTCGATGCGGGTGAAGCGGCCATTGCGCCGCACCGCGCCGCACGACGCGGCACGCACGCGCAGCCACTCGTCAAAGTGCTCGCGGTCCACCATGCCGACAAAGCCGTTGTCGATGGGGATATCCACCTTCTTGTTCGACGGCGCGATCATGCGGGCCGAGTGCGCACGCGCCACCAGCAGGTGGTCAGGAATCGCGAAGTCGCGGATCAGACGCGGCGGAATCGCGCCGCCGCAGGGCTTGATGCGCCCCGCGCGGTCCAGCAGCAGCACCGAGTGCCCCTGCCGCGCGAGCTCGTGCGCGGCCGTTGCGCCCGCCGGGCCGCCGCCCACCACCACTGCGTCATAGCTGTCGAGGGTCTGCATGAAGTCACCTGTGCTCAAGGGAAGGGGTGTACGACGCACGCCCGGCGGCGGCGTCCGAAGAAGGGGTGGCGGCCGGCGCGCGCGCCGACGGCAGCTCGATGCGCCGACCGATGTGCCAGGCCAGCAGCGCCGACAGCGCAAACAGGCCCGCTTCGAGCAGGAACACCGCTGAGTACGCCGCGCCATCGCGACCGATCCACCAGCGCGCCAGGTCGCTCGCTGCGGTACCCACCAGGCCGCCAATGCCAAAGGCCACCGCCTGCGCCGCGCCCCACAGGCCCATGCGCACGCCCTCGCGCGATTCGCGGCCCTCGTTGGCCAGCTGCATCATCGAGCCGATCGCGCCGATCGAGAACGCGCCGTTGGCCGCACCGAGCGCAAACACCGTGGCGCGCAGCGGCCACTCGGGCCCGGCCACGCCGGCGGCCGCCAGCGCCGCGAGCGCCAGCGCCGACGCGATGCAGCCGCCCACCGTCCAGCCCTTGAGCGAGCCCAGCGCGCGCAGCACCGGCACCTGAGGCCAGCGCGCAGCGATCAGGCCGGATGCAGCCACGACCAGCATGCCCAGCAGCACGCCGCCATGCTGCACCCCCGAGAGTTGCGTGGACTCGCCGGGCGTGTAGCCGAACACCGAGCCCGCAAACGGCTCGAGGATGAGGTCTTGCGCGCTGTAGGCGAGCATCGACACGAACACGAAGATGGTGAAGCGGCGCGCGGCGGGCTCGTCCCACACCTGCGACAGCGCCTCGCGAAAGCCCGGCTTGCGCCCGGCCGCGCTCACGGATGCGGCCACCGCCTGGGCACCTTGCACAAGGCGGCCCCGCCCCTCGACGCCCCACAGCGCCAGCGCGGTGAGGCCCACTGCCAGCAGGCACACCGACGAGGTGACCGCCAGCAGCCGCATCGGCGTGTACGGATCGAGCAGCTTGCCTGCCGTGCCTGCGGTGACCGCAAAGCCGACGATCATCATCACCCACACCAGGGTGGCGGCCGGGCCGCGGCGCGCCTGTGGCACGCGCTTGGCCAGCAGCACCAGGAGCGACGTCCCGCTGGCGCTCACGCCCAGGCCGATCAGCACGAAAGCCAGCACCGACAGCGCGATGCCCGGCCAGCGCTGCGTCTCCATCCACACGGTGGCCAGCGTCGCCAGCACGCCGCCGCAGGCCAGCACGCACATGCCACCGAAGATCCACGGGGTGCGGCGGCCGCCCACGTCCGAGCCATGGCCCATGCGCGGACGCGCCACCTGCACGATGTAGTGCAGCGCCACCAGGATGCCCGGCAGCAGCGCGGGCAGGGCGAGCTCGACCACCATCACCCGGTTGAGCGTGGAGGTGGTCAGCACCACGATCGAGCCCAGGCAGGCCTGCACGAGGCCCAGCCGCGCCACGCTGCCCCAGCCGAAGTCGCTGCCTGCGCTGCCGCTCATCTCAGGCCCCTGCCGCCGATGCGGTACGCAGCGCAAACGCGCTGACCATCATGCCGGCCACGAACAACGGCACACCAAAGCCGCTGTACCACAGCGCGCGCTCGGTCACGGACGCCAGAAAGCGCCGCATCATCACCAGTTGCACCATCAGCAGCGCGGCCACGCCCAGCGCATGCGCTTCCTGGCCCCACAGCAGCAGCAACAGCACCACGGCTGCCTGCGGCACCGCCATCGTCCAGCAGGCCACCTGCGCGGCGCGCTGCACGCCCAGCTGCACCGGCAGCGAGCGCACGCCCATCTGGCGGTCACCCGCCACCGCCTTGAAGTCGTTCAGGGTCATGATGCCGTGCGTGCCCAGGCTGTAGAGCGCGGCCAGCGCGATCGAGCGCGCATCGGGCATGGCACCGCCGGCCATCACGGCCGCGCCGGTGATCCAGGCAATGCCTTCGTAGCTGATGCCGCAGGCGGCGTTGCCCCACCAGCCGTTTTCCTTCAGGCGCAGCGGCGGCGCGCTGTAGGCCCAGGCGAGGATCAGCGCAATCACCGCTGCACCAAAGCCCCAGGGGCCGAGCGCGAGCGCGACGAACAGCGACAGCACGGTCCACGCGATCGCAAGGTACAGGCCCCAGCGACCCGGGATCCGCCCAGAGGGAATCGGCCGCTGCGGCTCGTTGATCGCATCCACATGGCGGTCGAACCAGTCGTTGACCGCCTGACTCGTGGCGCACACCAGCGGGCCGGCCAGCGCCACGCCCAGCAGGGCCAGCCACCAGCGCCCCTGCATCGGTTCGCCCGACGCGACCACGCCGCAGGCGAACGCCCACATGGGCGGGAACCAGGTGATCGGTTTCAGGAGCTCGGCAACGGCCGACAGCGCGGGGCGCGGCATGCCCCGGTTGTAGCCCTGACAGGCACAAGTGTCAACTCAAATTGACGTCTAGCGGCATGGACACATCGGCCGCCGCCAGGCTGGGGGCGCTCAGCCGGCCGCGTCGTCGTCCGCGTCCGGTGGCAGCGGCTCGCCCAGGGCGTCGCCAATACCGAAACGGCGCAACTTGATGTACAGGCTCTGGCGCGACAGGCCCAGCAGCTCGGCGGCGGACGCGCGGTTGTCGCCGGTGAGCTGCAGCGCCGCCTCGATGCACAGCCGCTCGATCAGGTCGGTGGTGTCGCGCACGATGTCGCGCAAGGGTGCGCGGCCCACCAGCTCGGTCATCTGGCTGGCCGAGCGCGGCGGCTCGCGGTCGCTGCGGGCGGTGTCCCCCAGCCGGCGGCCGACGTCGCGGATGGTGAAGCCAAAGCACGGCACGTCGCCGGAATTGACCGCACAGGCCGAAATCTCGACCTCGGCGGTGGAGCCGTACTCGCCGCGCAAGGTGGTCGCAAACAGGCGCAGCGAGCCGTGCTGGCGCAAGTTGGAAAGCATCACGCTCAGGTCCACGCCGGTGCGGCCCAGCCAGCGGTCCAGCGACTGCCCGCGGGCCAGCTCTTCGCTGCCGAGCTGCCCCAGGTCGAGGAAGGACCGGTTCACGCCCAGGATGCGGCCGTCGGTGTCGGTGACAACGAAGGCATCGGGCGCGTTTTCCATGGCGCGCGCAAACAGCTCCTTGCTTTGCTCGGCATGGGTGGCTGCGGCGTGGAACGGCGCGGTCAGCCGGATCAGGAAGTGCGGCGTGTTGTCCTGGCGGAACAGCGATACCGACAACTGCATCTCGCCCGAGCCGTCGAGCAACTGTACGGGCTGGTTCTCCGAACGCCCGTTGGCGCGCACCCGCTCCAGCATCTGCTGCACAGCGCCCACGCTGTCGCGGTCCAGGCTGTCCGACAGCGTCCAGTTGGCGCGGCGCAGGTCATCGCCAAACAGCCGGTGCGCCGCCGGGTTGGCCTCTTCGAGCTTGCCGTTGGAAGCGTCGAGGATGAGCACCGCCTCGGAGGCGATCTGGAACAGCAGCCGGTAGCGCGTCTCCACGCTGCGCAGCCGCCAGTATTCGCGCTCCATCGACAGTTGCGCATTCACCAGCCGCTGCTGCAGCACCGCCTGCGGACGCAGGTCGCGCGCAAAGGCCACCTTGTGCGCCGACGACAACGGCTCGCCCTCGGCCTGCGGCAGGTTGAGCACCGAAAACGACAGCGGAATCTCTTCGCCCTTGGGCGTGAGCTGGTTGATGTGGCGCCAGCGCGGCGGCTGCCGGGTGGCATCGGGTGCCAGGTCGCTGGCGATCGGCTCGCGCAGCAGGTCATCCACCTTGGGCCGGCTCTCGGCGGTCACCAGGTCCATCCAGGGCCGCCCGCGCCAGGCGGTGCAGCCCATCGCGGCGAAGTCTTCCTGGCCGAACGCCAGATCGCAGATGACGCCCGAGGCGTCGAGCACCAGCACCACATCGGCCGCAGCGGCGATCAGGCTGGCCGCGACGCGGGCATCGAGGTCGGAAAACAGGAGTTCCGGGGTGATGAAAGGTCCGCCGGATCGCGCTTGCGTGGCCTGGGGCATACCGTTCTTCCGAAGGTCGTCTTTGTTGTTTTGCGTGTCGTTACTGCCTGACTTCGCCTTGGGGCGGCGGCTCACGATACCTCGCCTTCACCCGCGGCCAACCGACCGGCCAGCGCCACCGCCTCTCGGCCATCCAGCGCCACGCCATCGGCGTCCAGTCGGTCCGCGCACTGAGGCACACGGGCCACTGCCGAGCCGCCGACCATTATGCCGACCGCCGGATTGCGGCTGTGGGCACGCACCTGCGCCACCAGCGCCCGCACCGGCTCGATCTGCTCGACGGTGCCGAGGGTGAAGCCGACCACGTCGAACCATTCTTCGCGCACCCGCCGCAGCGGGTCGCCCGCGCCGTCCACCGGGTCGCCGCAGACGTCCCAGCCGGCATGCGCAAACAGCTCGGCCACCATCGACAGGCCAAAGGTGTGCTGCTCCCCGGGTGTGGCCAGCAGCAACACACGCCGGCCCGCCACCGGGCGCTCGGTTTCGTTGCGTGCGCCGACCTCGCGCATGAGCTGCTGCAGCCGCCCCAGGCCCACGGTGACATCGGTGAAGCTGAGGGCGTCCTCGACCCACCAGCGGCCCATCAGCTGGGCCACCGGCTCGAGCACGTCAAGATAGATCTGGTCCAGCGACAGGCCGCGCGCCTGCAACGACTCGAGTCGCGCCTGCGCGAAGGGCGGGTCCTGGTCCAGGACACAGCGCGCGAAGTCGTGGATGTCGTCACTGCTCAGCGGCGCGCGCGCCCGTGCGTGGCCGGGCGCACCGGGCGACTGCTCGTGCGACTTCATGAGGCGTGGAATGATCTCACATTGAACGGCGCGCGCAAGCAGCGCCTGCGTGCCATCTAACTCACGGCCATCGCCTGGCGCGGCGGCCGGCGCGCGCCGGTCATCCGCATCGCCCCAGTTCAGCGAACGCAGCCCGGCGTCCGGCTCGGGCGCCATGCGACTGGCGTCGGCTGGGCCGCGATCGTCCATCCAAGATCCCATACCGTCTCCGATGCGTTGCCAGGCAACGCTGATGTCGACTTGCACGGGGCCGGTGCATGCCGGGGCGCTCTTTCGCAGTCTGCCGGGCCAACCCGCCCGGTCCGAACCACTGTAGCGACCCCAAAACCATGTGTCAATATTAAGTTACGTCAAGTTTGATTGACACTTGGGCTGTGAGAGTCTAAATTGCCATGCATGTCTGCCGCCCGTCCGCCGCCCACCGCGCGCGAATTTCCGCCTTTTGAGCCGGCCCCGCCCGGCCGCCCGCTGTACACCCCCGAAGAACGCGCACGCCGCGACGCTTCGGGCTGGACGCTGGTGCAGGGGGTGCTGGCGCCGGTGCAGTTCCTGGTGTTTCTGGTCAGCCTGGCGCTGGTGCTGCGCTTCCTGTGGAGCGGCGAAGGGTGGTTCTGGGCCATGGCTTCGGTGGTGCTCAAGACGCTGGTGCTGTACGCCATCATGGTCACCGGCTGCGTCTGGGAGAAGGTGGTTTTCGGCCAGTACCTGTTCGCGCCCGCCTTCTTCTGGGAAGACGTGTTCAGCATGCTGGTGCTGGCGCTGCACACCGCCTACCTGATGGCGCTGTGGGCCGGCTGGCTGGGCCCCACCGGGCTGATGCTGCTGGCGCTGGCGGCCTACGCCGCCTATGTGATCAACGCGGGGCAGTTCCTGCTCAAGCTGCGCGCGGCACGACGCGACGAGGCCCGCATGCGTACGCACCTGCGGCCGGCCACGGCGGGGGGCTCATGAGCCCGGTGATCCCGATCCGTCCTGCCGGTGGCGGCTGCACCGACGCACCGGTGCTGCGCGAGCGTGGCCAGCGCGAGGTGTTCTGCGGCCTGACCGGCATCATCTGGCTGCACCGCAAGATCCAGGACGCCTTCTTCCTGGTAGTGGGCTCGCGCACCTGCGCCCACCTCATCCAGTCGGCCGCCGGCGTGATGATCTTCGCCGAGCCGCGCTTTGCCACCGCCATCATCGATGAGCGCGACCTGGCGGGCCTGGCCGACTGCAACGACGAACTCGACCGCGTGGTCACGCGCCTGCTCGAGCGCCGGCCCGACATCAAGCTGCTGTTCCTGGTGGGCTCCTGCCCGTCCGAGGTGATCAAGCTCGACCTGTCGCGCGCCGCCAGCCGGCTGTCGCGCCAGTTCATGCCCCGGGTGCAGGTGCTCAACTACTCGGGCAGCGGCATCGAGACCACCTTCACCCAGGGCGAAGACGCCTGCCTGGCGGCGATGGTGCCCACGCTGCCCGAGCTGCCCGAGGCGCTGGCCACCGACCCGCGGCCCTCGCTGCTGGTGGTGGGAGCGCTCGCCGACGTGGTGGAAGACCAGTTCTCGCGGCTGTTCCAGCAAATGGGCATGGACCGGGTGCAGTTCTTCCCGCCGCGCCACTCCGACCGCATGCCGGCCATCGGGCCGAACACGGTGTACCTGCTGGCCCAGCCGTTCCTCACCGACACCGCACGCGCGCTCGAGGCGCGTGGCCTGAAGCGCGCGGCGGCGCCGTTCCCGCTGGGCGTGGAAGGCACCACCTTGTGGCTGCAGGCCGCCGCTGCAGTGTTCGGCGTGGAAGCCGCGGTGTTCGACCGTGCCACCTCGCCCGGCCGCGAGCGGGCGCGGGTGGCGATCACACGCCACCGCGAGCGGCTGCAGCAGCGCAGCGTGTTCTTCTTCCCGGACTCGCAGCTTGAAGTGCCGCTGGCGCGCTTTCTCTCGCGCGAGCTCGGCATGCAGCTCAGCGAAGTGGGCTCGCCTTATCTGCACCGGCAACATCTGGCCGAAGAGCTGGCACTGCTGCCCGAAGGCACGCCGCTATCGGAAGGGCAGGACGTGGAGCGCCAGCTTGACCGCTGCCGCGCCGCGCAGCCAGACATCGTGGTCTGTGGCCTGGGCCTGGCCAACCCGCTCGAAGCCGAAGGCATGACCACCAAATGGTCGATCGAGCTGGTGTTCACACCGATCCAGGGCTATGAGCAGGCCGGCGATCTGGCCGAGCTGTTCACGCGCCCGCTCGAGCGCCGCACGCGGCTGGTGGCCTGAGGCAGAGAACGCACAACGACAGCAGAGGGACGACGTCATGCAGCTCACCGTCTGGACCTATGAAGGCCCACCCCATGTCGGCGCGATGCGGGTGGCCACCGCACTGCGCGACGTGCACTACGTGCTGCATGCGCCGCAGGGCGACACCTACGCCGACTTGCTGTTCACCATGATCGAGCGGCGCAGCAAGCGTCCGCCGGTGACCTACACCACCTTCCAGGCGCGCGACCTGGGCGGCGACACCGCCGAGCTGTTCAAGACCGCTGCGCGCCAGGCCTTCGAACGCTTTGCGCCCAAGGCCATGCTGGTGGGCGCCTCGTGCACCGCCGAGCTGATCCAGGACGACCCGGGCGGCCTGGCGCAGGCCCTGAACCTGCCGGTGCCGGTGGTGCCGCTGGATCTGCCCTCGTACCAGCGCAAGGAGAACTGGGGCGCCAGCGAGACCTTCTACCAGCTGGTGCGCGCGCTTGCCCAGCCGCACGAGCGCACCGACGCACAGGCCGCCGGCCGGCGCCCGCGCTGCAACCTGCTTGGACCCACCGCGCTTGGCTTTCGCCACCGCGACGATGTGCGCGAGATCCGCCAGCTGCTGATCGACATCGGCGTGGACGTATCGGTCGTCGCGCCGCTGGACGCCGGTGCCGACGACATCGCCCGGCTGCCCGAGGCCGACTTCAACGTGCTGCTGTACCCCGAAACGGCGCTCACCGCCGCGCAGTGGCTGCAGCGCCAGCACGGCCAGCCCTTCACCCGCAGCGTGCCGATCGGCGTGAACGGCACCGACGCCTTCGTGCGCGAAGTCGCCACGCTGGCGGGCCTGGACGCCGAACAGGCGCTGGCTGCGGCGCGGCGTCATTCGCGCTCGGGCTGGTGGTCGCGCTCGGTGGACTCGACCTACCTCACCGGCAAGCGGGTGTTCGTGTTCGGTGACGCCACCCACGCCGTGGCGGCAGCACGCGTGGCCGCACACGAAATGGGTTTCACCGTGGTGGGCATCGGCACCTACGGCCGCGAATTCGCGCGCGAGGTGCGCGCCGCCGCCGAGCACCATGGCTGCGAGGCGCTGGTGACCGATGACTATCTTGAGGTCGAGTCGCGCATCACCGAATTGCAGCCCGAGCTGATCCTGGGTACCCAGATGGAGCGCCACATCGCCAAGCGGCTGGGCATTCCGTGCGCGGTGATCTCGGCACCGGTGCATGTGCAGGACTTTCCGGCGCGCCACTCGCCGCAGATGGGCTACGAGGGCGCCAACGTGCTGTTCGACACCTGGGTGCATCCGCTGATGATGGGCCTGGAAGAACACCTGCTGGCGATGTTCCGCCACGACTTCGAGTTCCACGACGGTGCGGCGCCCTCGCACCTCGGTCATGGTCATGCTGCAGGCAAGGCAGCGCAGGCCGCCACGCCGGCGCAGGCGCCTGGTACCGACGCAGTAGCAATGGTGGCCACCAGTCAGACTGTGGACACCGCGCCAGCGCCAACCCATGGCACCGGCAATGTGGGCATCAGCACCGGCGCTGCCAACGACGCCATCACGCGCTGGGCGCCCGAGGCCGAGCGCGAGCTCGGCAAGATTCCTTTCTTCGTGCGCGGCAAGGCGCGCCGCAACACCGAGCGATTCGCCGCCGAGCGTGGCGTGCAGATGATCACGGTGGAGACGCTGTATGACGCGAAAGCGCACTTCGGACGCTGACGCGCACGCCCCCGCCGCCGCCACGCCCGTGCGCGTGACGCTGGTGTGCATGGACACGCACCTGATGAGCGCGACCGCCCGCGCGCGTCTGGCGCTGGTGCGCCAGGTGCCGGGGCTGGAGTTCAGCATGCACGCCGCTGCCGAGTTTGCGGGCGACGCTGCAGCGATTGCACGCTGCCGCGACGACATCGCGCAGGCCGACATCGTGATCGTGGCGATGCTGTTCCTGGAAGACCACTTCCTGCCGGTGATCGATGCGCTGCGCGCGCGCCGCAGCCAGTGCGACGCGATGCTGTGCATGGTGAGCGCCAGCGAGGTGGTCAAGCTCACCAAGCTCGGCGCGTTCGACATGGACAAGCCTGCCAGCGGGCCGCTGGCGCTGCTCAAGCGGCTGCGCGGCAACAAGGACAAGCCCAGCACCGGCGGCGCGTCGCAGATGAAGATGCTGCGCCGCATCCCGCAGTTCCTGCGCTTCATCCCGGGCACCGCGCAGGACGTGCGCGCGTACTTCCTGTCCATGCAGTACTGGCTGGGCGGCTCGCAGGACAACATGCAGCACCTGCTGCGCTTCCTGATCGACCGCTACGCCGACGGCCCGCGCCGTGCGCTGCGCGGCACGCTCAAGGCCGACGCGCCGATCGACTACCCCGAGGTGGGCGTGTATCACCCGCGGCTGCGCTCGCGCCTGAGCGACCGCGAGTCGGCGCTGCCGCCGCCGGCCGACCAGCCCGCGCGCGGCACGGTGGGCCTGCTGGTGCTGCGCTCGTACCTGCTGGCGGGCAACTCCGGGCACTACGACGGCGTGATCGCGGCGATGGAGGCGCGCGGCCTGCAGGTGGTGCCGGCTTTCGCTGCCGGCCTCGACGCGCGACCGGCCATCGAGCGCTTCTTCATGCGCGACGGTCAGGCCACGGTCGACGCAGTGGTGTCGCTCACCGGCTTCTCGCTGGTGGGCGGGCCCGCCTACAACGACGCCAAGGCAGCCGAGGACATGCTGGCGCAGCTGGACGTGCCCTACATCGCCGCGCACCCGGTGGAATTCCAGACGCTGGACCAGTGGGGCAGCTCCGAGCGCGGCCTGATGCCGGTGGAGTCCACCATCATGGTGGCCATCCCCGAACTGGACGGCGCCACCAGCCCCACGGTGTTTGGCGGCCGCCCGGGCGCCGCGGGCACCACCTGCAAGGGCTGCCACCGCCAGTGCCACTTTGACGGCAGCCTGAGCGCACAGGACATGGCGCCCTGCCCCGAGCGCGCGCAGATGCTCGCCGCCCGCGTGGCCCGCCTGATTGCACTGCGCCGCAGCAACCGCGCCGATCGCAAGGTCGCGCTGGTCATCTTCAACTTTCCGCCCAACGCCGGCAGCGTGGGCAGCGCCGCCTACCTGTCGGTGTTCGAGTCGGTGTTCAACACGCTCAAGGCGCTCAAGGCGCAGGGCTATGGCGTGGAGCTGCCCGACAGCGTGGACGCACTGCGCGACGGGCTGCTCAAGGGCAACGCGGCGCAGTACGGCGCCGAGGCCCATGTGCATGCGCTGATCCCGACCGACGACCATGTGCGCCGCGAGCCCTGGCTCAAGGACATCGAGGCGCAGTGGGGCCCGGCGCCCGGCCGCCACCTGAGCAACGGGCAGTCGCTGTTCGTGCTGGGCCGCCAGTTCGGCAATGTGCTGGTGGCCGTGCAGCCCGGCTTCGGCTACGAGGGCGACCCGATGCGGCTGCTGTTCGAGCGCGGCTTTGCTCCGACGCATGCCTTCTCGGCCTTCTACCGTTACCTGCGCGAAGATTTCAGCGCCCATGCGGTGCTGCACTTCGGCACCCACGGCGCGCTGGAGTTCATGCCCGGCAAGCAGTCCGGCCTGTCGGGCGCCTGCTGGCCTGACCGGCTGATCGGCGACCTGCCGAACCTGTACCTCTACGCAGCCAACAACCCGTCCGAAGGCGCCCTGGCCAAGCGACGCGCCACCGCCACGCTGATCAGCCACCTGACGCCGCCGATCGCGCAGGCCGGCCTGTACCGCGGGCTGCTCGACCTTCGCTCGGCCATCGAGCGCTGGCGCGGGCTGGACCCCGGCAGCGGCGCATCGCGCGAGCGCGCCGATCTGGCTGCCACCATCCAGGCCCAGGCCGCCGAGCTCGAGCTGGCCGCCGCCGAACCAGCATGGAACGCAGGCGCAGGCGGCGACGCCGAGCCGCGCATCCACCAGCTGCAGCAGCAGGTGCTGGAGCTCGAATACACGCTGATCCCGCATGGCATGCATGTGGTCGGGCGCGCACCGACCGCGACTGAGCGTGCCGACCTGGTGTCGGCGATGGCGCAAGGCGACCCGCAACGCCCGCTGCCGCCGCATGCAGTGGAAGCGCTGCTGGCCGGTCGCTCGGCGCAGGAGGTGCTGGCACTTGCCGGCCTGCCGCGTGACGAGGAGCACCGCGCCTGGATCACCGACCTTGCGCACACCGCACACTGGCTCACGCAGGAGACCGAGCTCGATGCGCTGCTGCGCGCGCTCGACGGCCGCTACATCCGCCCGGCGCCTGGCGGCGACCTGCTGCGCACGCCGGCGGTGCTGCCCACCGGGCGCAACCTGCACGGCTTTGATCCCTTCCGCATTCCGAGCAGCTTCGCGGTGCGTGACGGCTCGCGGCAGGCACAGCGGCTGATCGAGCGTCACCAGGCAGATGGCCACGCCTTGCCCGAGTCGGTGGCGATGGTGCTGTGGGGCACCGACAACCTCAAGAGCGAAGGCGCACCGATCGCACAGGCACTGGCGCTGCTCGGCGCGCTGCCGCGCTTTGACAGCTACGGCCGTGTCGCCGGCGCCACGCTGATTCCGCTGGCCGACCTCGGCCGCCCGCGCATCGACGTGGTGATCACGCTGTCGGGCATCTTCCGCGACCTGCTGCCGCTGCAGATCCGCCTGCTGGCCGAAGCCGCCTACCTCGCCGCGTCCGCCGAAGAGCCGCCCGAGATGAACTACGTGCGCAAGCATGCATTGGCCTACATGGCCGAGCATGGCTGCTCGCTCGAAGACGCGGCGCTGCGTGTGTACGGCAACGCCGAAGGTGCCTACGGCTCCAACGTCAACCACCTTATCGAGAGCAGCCGCTGGGAGTGCGAGAACGAGATCGCGGACATGTATGCGCGGCGCAAGGGTTTTGCCTACGGCCGCAGCGGCCGCCCGAGCGCGCAGGGTGCGCTGCTCAAGAGCGTGCTGGCCGATGTGCAGCTGGCCTACCAGAACCTCGAGTCGGTGGAGCTCGGCGTGACCACGGTGGACAACTACTTCGACACGCTGGGCGGCATCACCGGTGCGGTGCGCCATGCCCGTGGCGGCACGCCACCGCCGGTCTACATCGGCGACCAGACCCGCGGCGACGGCACCGTGCGCAGCCTGTCGGAGCAGGTGGCGCTGGAGACACGCACCCGCATGCTCAACCCCAAGTGGTACGAGGGCATGCTGGAGCACGGCTACGAGGGCGTGCGCCAGATCGAGGTGCATGTGACCAACACCATGGGCTGGAGCGCGACCACCGGGCAGGTGCAGCCCTGGGTCTACAAGCAGCTCACCGAGACCTTCATGCTCGACCCGGCCATGCGCGAACGCCTGGCCAAGCTCAACCCCACGGCATCGGCGCGCGTGGCGCACCGACTGATCGAAGCCTCCGAGAGGCAGTACTGGAAGCCTGAAGCGCATGTGCTGGAAGCACTCAAGCGCGCGGGCGAAGAACTCGAGGACCGCCTCGAAGGCATTTACGAAGGAGCCAGCGCATGAACGTCGCCACAGTCCCTGTCAGTTCCGTAGGGCACGGCAAGCCCTCCCGCCCCGACGGCGAGGGCTCGGTGCAGGTGCAACTCGACCCGAACGTGAAGATCGGCAACGCCAAGGTGTTCGCGATCTACGGCAAGGGCGGCATCGGCAAGAGCACCACCAGCTCCAACCTGAGCGCCGCCTTCAGCAAGATGGGCAAGCGGGTGCTGCAGATCGGCTGCGACCCCAAGCACGACAGCACCTTCACCCTGACCAAGAAGATGCTGCCCACCGTGATCGATGTGCTCGAGACGGTGGACTTCCACGCCGAGGAGTTGCGCGTCGAGGACTTCGTGTTCGAGGGCTACAACGGCGTGATGTGCGTCGAGGCGGGCGGTCCGCCGGCAGGCACCGGCTGCGGCGGCTATGTGGTCGGGCAGACGGTCAAGCTGCTCAAGGAGCACCACCTGCTGGAAGACACCGACGTGGTGATCTTCGACGTGCTGGGCGACGTGGTGTGCGGCGGCTTTGCCGCGCCGCTGCAGCATGCCGACCGCGCCATGATCGTCACCGCCAACGACTTCGATTCCATCTTCGCGATGAACCGCATCGTGCAGGCGATCGGCGCGAAGGCCAAGAACTACAACGTGCGCCTGGGCGGCGTGATCGCCAACCGCAGCGACGCGGTGGACCAGATCGAAAAGTACACCGGCCGCATCGGCCTGGAGATCGCGGCGCAGTTCCCGTCACTTGACGTGATCCGCCGCAGCCGGCTGAAGAAGGCCACGCTGTTCGAGATGGAAGACAGCCCCGAGCTTGAGGCGGTGCAGAAGGAATACATGCGCCTGGCCGCCGACCTGTGGCTGGGCGGCAAGCAGTACAGCGCGGTGCCGATGAAGGACCGCGACATCTTCGACCTGCTGGGCTTTGACTGAACAAGGCATGGAACACGCGCGCTACATCGAACGACGCGGCGAGATCGAGCACTACTTCGATCGCACCGCAGCGCAAGCCTGGGAGCGGCTGACCTCCACCGCGCCGGTGGGGCGCATCCGTGCCACGGTGCGCGCCGGCCGCGACCGCATGCGCGCCACGCTGCTGTCGTGGCTGCCAGCCGACATGAACGGCATGCGCCTGCTGGACGCCGGCTGCGGCACCGGCGCGCTGGCGCAAGAGGCCGCTGCCCGCGGCGCGCAGGTGGTGGCGATCGACCTGTCGCCCACGCTGGTGTCGCTGGCGCGCGAGCGCTTCGAGCTCCAAGCACCGGCCGCGCTGCGCGGGCGCATCGACTTCCGCTCGGGTGACATGCTCGATGCAGCGCTGGGCCACTTCGATCATGTGGTGGCGATGGACTCGCTGATCCACTACGACACCCACGACATCGTCGCCGCGCTGGAGCGGCTTTCGCTGCGCACCCGCGCATCGATGGTGTTCACCTTCGCGCCGCGCACGCCGCTGCTGGCAGCGATGCACCGCGTGGGCCGCATCTTTCCGCGCAGCGACCGCTCGCCGGCGCTGGAGCCGCAATCGCAGTCCCTGCTGCGCTCGGGGCTGCTGGGTACCCTGGGTCCGCAAGGCTGGAGTGAAGGCCGCACCGAGCGCATCGCCAGCGGCTTCTACACCTCGCAGGCCTGGGAGTGGAAGCGTGGCCTGCCTGCATCCGAGGGCGCCGCATGAGTGCACGCGGCGCGTCACGCACGCCATGGCTGCGCCCGCCCGCGTGGGTGCTGGCGCTGGCTGCGCGCTACGTGCCGTTTGCCGACGCGGCGTCGCCCGACCTGCCGCTGGGCCGGCTGATGCGCCTGTCGCTGTTCCAGGCGGCCATCGGTATCGCCACCGCGCTGCTGGTGGGCACGCTCAACCGGGTGATGATCGTCGAGCTGGGCGTGCCGGCCTGGTGGGTTGCACTGTCGGTGGCGCTGCCGCTGGTGTTCGCGCCGCTGCGTGCGCTGATCGGCTATCGCAGCGACACGCATCCGTCGCCGCTCGGGTTGCGCCGCCTGCCCTACCTGTGGATGGGCGGCCTGCTGATGTTCGGCGGGCTGGCCATCATGCCGTTTGCCCTGTTGCTGCTGTCGGGTGCGCAGGACGGCGCGTTGTGGCTCGGCCGCATCGGCGCGGCGCTGGCCTTCATCGTGGTGGGTGCGGGCATGCAGCTGACCCAGACCGCCGGGGTGGCGCTGGCCAGCGACGTGTCGCCGGCCGACAAGCGCCCGCGCGTGGTGGCGCTGCTGTACGCCATGCTGCTGATCGGCCTGATCACCGGCAGCGCGATGCTGGGCCTGTTGCTCGAGCACTTCAGCCCCACGCGGCTGGTGCAGGTGGTGCAGGGCGCGGCAGTGGTCACCGTCGTGCTCAACCTGATGTCGCTGTGGAAGCAGGAAGCACGTGGCCAGCGCCGCGGTGCTCGTGCGGCCGACGGCTTTCGCCGCAACTGGGCGCGCCTGATGGCCATCCCGAAGATGCGCCGCTTCCTGTGGACGGTGGGCCTGGGCACCGCCGCCTTCAGCATGCAGGACATCGTGCTCGAGCCCTTCGGCGGCGAAGTGCTGGGCCTGGATGTCGGCTTCACCAGCGCGCTGACCGCCCTGAGTGCCGGTGGCGCCCTGTTTGCCTTTGTGCTGTCCGCGCGCTTGCTGTCACGTGGCGTGGACGCCTGCCGCGTGGCTGCAGCCGGCGCGCTGCTGGGGCTGCCGGCCCTGGCCTTCGTGATCTTCTCTGCGCCGCTGGCATCACCCGGCCTGTTTCGCGCCGGCGCCGCCCTGATCGGATTCGGCGGCGGCCTGTTCTCGGTGGGCATGCTCTACACCGCGATGCAGCTGCCCGAGCGCGACCTGACCGGCATGGTGCTGGGCGCCTGGGGCGCCGTGCAGGCCACCGCGGCCGGCGTGGCGATGGCGCTTGGCGGCGTGCTGCGCGATGTCATTCACGCACTGGCGCAGCAGGGCGTCTTTGGCGAGGCACTCAACACGCCCGCCACCAGCTACAGCGTGGTGTTCCACGTCGAAATCTATTTGCTGTTCGTGGTGCTTGTCGCACTCGGGCCGCTGGTGCGCCGGCAGGCGCGGGCGCCCAGTGCACCGGCACGCCATTCGCAACCCTTTGGCCTGGCAGAACTGCCGGGCTGAATCCGATCACACCGTTCGCTTTCACACCGCCTCGCTCAAGGAGAAAACCATGGAATCAGGCGCCATTACGCAGTACGTCGACGTTGCCCAGATCGTGCTGTACCTGTTCTGGGCCTTCTTTGCAGGTTTGATTTACTACATCGCGCGTGAGAACCACCGCGAGGGCTACCCGATGGACAGCGGCCGCGAGAACGGCCCGAAGATCATCGGCTGGCCCGTGCCCGACCCCAAGACCTACAAGCTGCACGACGGGCGCGAAGTGCACGCGCCGGACTTCAACCGGCGCGACGGCGAATACCGCGCACAGCCCACCAGCCCGTTCAACGGTGCGCCGCTCGAGCCGGTGGGCAACCCGTTGACCGCAGGCGTGGGCCCCGGCGCCTGGGCGATGCGTGCCGATGAGCCTGACCTGGACGAGCACGGCGGCGCAAAGATCGTACCGCTGCGCAACGCATCGGCACACGCCATCGCCAAGCGCGACACCGACCCGCGCGGCCTGCCGGTGATGGATGCCAACGGCGACGAAGCCGGCCGCGTCAAGGACCTGTGGGTCGACCGCATGGAGATGATGTTCCGCTACCTGGAGGTGTCGCTGCCTTCGGGCCAGACGGTGCTGCTGCCGGTGAACTTTGCGCGCATCCGCAAGAGCGGCGTGCATGTGCACGCGCTGCTGGCCTCGCAGTTCGCGGGCGTGCCGGCCACGAAGCACCCCGAGCAGATCACGCTGCTGGAGGAAGAGAAGATCACCGCCTACTACGGCGCCGGTCTGCTGTACGCCACGCCGCACCGCTCGGAGCCGCTGGTGTGAGAGCGCACCACGAGCACGAATTCGAGGCGGCGCCCGGCCTGCCGGCGCCGCTGCCGGTGGGCGAGCGCATCCTCTGGCAGGGCGCCCCGCAGTGGCGTGCCCTGTGCGTGCACGTGTTTCACCTGCGCAAGCTCGCGGCCTACTTCGCCTTCATGCTTGTGCTGCAGACGCTGTACCTGCTGGGCGAACCGGGCGCCAGCCTGTTCGGGTCGCTGGGCACCAGCGTGATGCTGGCTCTCACCTGCCTGGGCATGCTCGCCCTGATTGCCTGGTTCAGTGCGCGCGGAACGCTCTACACCCTGACCACGCGTCGCCTGGTCATGCGCATCGGCATCGTGCTGACGATCACGCTGAACCTGCCGCTCAAGCAGATCCGCGGTGCGTCCCTGCTGCCGCGCAAGGCCGGGCAGGGCGACATCGCGCTGGCACTGGCCGGCAGCGACCGCATCGGCTGGCTGCACCTGTGGCCGCATGCGCGGCCCTGGTTCCTGCGTGATCCGCAGCCCACGCTGCGCTGCATCCCCGATGTCGATCAGGTGGCTGCGCTGATCCAGTCCACCTGGCAGACCGTCAATGCCGGCGTGCCTGCGGTGTACGGCACGGCCAGCGCCGATGCCGCGAACGACGCTTCGGCCAAGCCCGGCCAGAGCAACCGACCCGCCACCGCCTGAGCGGCCCGGCCTGCACGCATGAACTCCCGCGCCACCACTCCTTCGCACCCCCGCGCCCCCGGCGCGGCGCGCAGCACGACTTCGCCACTGCCGTGGGCCGTGGCGGTGCTGGCACTGCTGGGCCTGGCGCTGTGGCACAGCGAGACCAACGATGCGGCATCGGGCAGCGCGTCCGTGCCCGCCACAGCCACAGGCGCGCCCGGTCATGCGGCAAGCCCTGAGCTGGCACCCGGCTCGGTGCAGGGCCGGCGCTGGCTGCGCTTTGAAGACCGGCCCAACGGCGACGTGGTCGCCATCGATGTGCGCAGCGGCAGCGAAACCGCGCGCTACCAGGGCGAGCAGGGGTTCCTGCGCGGCACGCTGCGCGCCGTGGCCCGCGAGCGCTCGCGCCACGGCATCAGCCCGGATCGGCCGCTGGAGCTGGTCGCCCATGACCACGGCCGGCTCTCACTGATCGACCCCGCCACCGGACAGCGCATCGCGCTGGAGTCCTTTGGCGCCAGCAACCTGGCCGTCTTTGCAGCACTGCTCGACGACGGCCCCACCCAGTCCACGCCCGCAAGGAGCACACCATGAGCACCACCACACTCGAGCACGACCATGTCGCGCTGCTGATCGAGTCGGTCGAGAACTCGGCCGATGCGATGGCCAAGGCGACCAAGAGCACCATGCTCACGCCGCGCTTCTACACCACCGACTTCGATGCCATGGACCGCTTTGACGTGTCTTCGGTACGCGAAGAGTGGGACAAGATGCTGGCCGAGTACGAGGGCGACAACAACCACGACCACTTCCAGCGCGATGACGCCTTCGCCGAAGAGGTGCGCACGCTGATGCCCCGCCTGTCGCCCGAGCTGCGACAGGAGTTCCTCGACTTCCTGATCAGTTCGTGCACCTCGGAGTTCTCGGGCTGCATCCTGTACAACGAGATCCAGAAGCGCGTCACCAACCCCGACATCAAGGCGCTGATGCGCTTCATGGCACGCGACGAGTCGCGTCATGCGGGCTTCATCAACTCGGCGCTGAAGGACTTCGACCTCGGTATCGACCTCGGCGGCCTGAAGAAGCAGAAGCAATACACCTACTTCAAGCCCAAATACATCCTGTACGCCACCTACCTGTCCGAGAAGATCGGCTACGCGCGCTACATCACCATCTACCGCCAGCTCGAGCGGCACCCGGACAAGCGCTTTCACCCGATCTTTCGCTGGTTCGAACGCTGGTGCAACGACGAGTTCCGCCATGGCGAGTCGTTCGCGCTGATGATGCGCGCGCAGCCCGAGCTGCTGAGCGGCCTGAACAAGCTGTGGATCCGCTTCTTCACGCTGGCGGTGTACACCACGATGTACGTGCGCGACCACACGCGGCCGCTGATGCACCAGGCAATGGGGCTGGACTCGAGCGCCTACGGCTACGAGGTGTTCCGCCTGACCTCGGAGATCTCGGCGCAGGTGTTCCCGGTCGAGCTGGACATCGATCACCCTGCCTTTCGCGCCGGCATGGACCAGCTTGTGGTGGCCGCCGTCGGACACGCCGAGGCCAAGGCGCGCGGCGGCTTGCTCGGCCTGCTGGGTCAGGCGCGGCATGCCGCGTCGGCCGCGCTGACCTTCGCCCGCATGTTCCTGATCCCGGTGCGCCATCGCGAGCTGCCCCAGCAGATCCGCGTGCAACCGGTGTGGTAACCCGCCGCTGCCCTTGATGAGCGATTTCGTGGGCTCCACCCTGGCGCCGGCGCTGTTTGCGCTGCTGTGCTGGTGGTTTGGCACCGGCGCCATCCTGTGGCTGGTGCGCAGGCCGGGCCGCAGCCTGGGCCTTCGCATGACCGGCATGAGCGCGCTGCTGCTGGCCAGCCTGTGGGGCGCATGGTGGAGCATGGGCCAGCCCTCGGTGATCGGCGCGTATGTGGCGTTCGCCAGCGTGATCGCGATGTGGGGCTGGCATGAGTTCGCCTTTCTGAGCGGCGTGATCACCGGCCCGCGGCGCGAAGTGCTGGCCCCGGGCAGCCAGGGCTCGGCGCGCTTTGCGCAGTCGCTGCAGGCGGTGCTGCACCACGAGCTGGTGCTGGCGGGGAACTTCGGCGTGCTGTGGCTGCTGCAACAGGGCCAGCCCAGCCATGTGGCGCTGTGCACCTTTGCGCTTCTGTGGTGCATGCGCCTGAGCGCCAAGCTCAACCTGTACTTCGGCGTGCCCGAAGTCGGCGCGCAGTACCTGCCCGAACATTTGCGCTACCTTGCAAGCTACTTCCGCAGCGGTCGCATCAGCGCCTTCTTCATCGCCTCGGTCACGGTAGCGTTGGTGGCATGGGCCTGGGTGGTGTGGCTCGCCTTCACCGGCTCGGTGGCCATGAGCACCGGCTGGGTGTTGCTGGCCTCGCTGCTCGGTCTCGCCATCATCGAGCACCTGCTGATGGTGTTTCCGCTGCCGCTGCAGCGGCTGTGGGGCTGGGCAATGCGCTCGTCCCTGTCACGCGGCGCCGTGGCGTCCGTGGCCGTGCCTGCCATGCCGGTGCCGCAGGTGCCGGTCATGCCCGCTGTCCTGGTGACGGCGCCCATCAAGTCCGACCAGGGCTGAGCCTTCCCCGCAAGCCCATGAACGCCTTTCGCGCACTCGACGAGCGCAGCACGCCCGCGCTGCCCACCACCCAGGCGCCCCTGGCGGTGGTGATCGGCAGCGGCTTTGGCGGGCTGGCCGCCGCGATCCGCCTGAGCTGCCGCGGCTGGCGCGTGCGCGTGCTGGAAAAGCTCGACGCGCCCGGCGGCCGCGCCTATGTGCACCGCCAGGACGGCTTCACCTTTGACGCCGGTCCGACCATCATCACCGCACCCTTCATGCTGGAGGAGCTGTGGGCGATGTGTGGCCGCCGCATGGCCGATGACATCGACCTGCGGCGCATGGAGCCGTTTTTCTACCGCATCCGCTTCGACGACGGCACGCACTTCGACTACAGCGCGGACGTGCCGGCGATGGAGGCGCAGATCGCGAAGTTCAGCCCGTCGGACGTGCCGGGCTTCCATCGCCTGATGGCCGCTGCCGAGAAGTGCCGCACCATCGGCTTTGAGGGCATGGGCTCGATTGCCTTCGACCGCTTCAGCGACCTGATCAAGGCGATACCGGGCTTTGCGCGCATGCAGGCCTGGCGCACCATCTACAGCCTGGTGGCGCAGCACCTGAAGCACCCCAAGCTGCGCATCGTGATGAGCTTTCATCCGCTGCTCATCGGCGGCAACCCGTTTGCCGTGACCTGCGCCTATTCACTGATCCATTCGCTGGAGCGCAACTGGGGCGTGCACTCGGCCATGGGTGGCACCGGCGCCATCGTGCAGGGGCTGGTGGATCTGCTGGCCGAGCGTGGCGTGGGCGTGGAGTGCAACCGCGCGGTCACGCGCATCCGCGTCGAGGGCGGCCGCGCAAGGGGCGTCGAGCTGGCCAGCGGCGAATTCATCCCGGCCGACATCGTGGTCAGCAATGCCGATTCGGCCTGGACCTACCGCTACCTGGTGGAGCCGCAGCACCGCCCGCACTGGACCAATGCGCGCATCGACCGCGGCCGCTACTCCATGGGCCTGTTCGTCTGGTACTTCGGCACCAACCGCCGCTACGAGGACGTGCCGCACCACATGATGGTGCTGGGGCCGCGCTACCGCGAACTGCTGACCGACATCTTCAAGCGCAAGCACCTGTCACAAGACTTCAGCCTGTACCTGCACCGGCCCACCGCCACCGACCCGGCACTGGCTCCGCCCGGCGGCGACACCTTCTATGCGCTGTCGCCGGTACCGCATCTGGACAGCGGCACCGACTGGGCCGCGCACGCCGAGACCTACCGGCAGGCGGTCTGCGAGCGGCTGGAGCGCACGGTGCTGCCCGGACTGTCGGCACATGTGGTCAGCTCCAAGGTCGTGACCCCGCAGGACTTTCATGACCGGCTGTGGTCGTACAAGGGCGCCGGCTTTGGCCTCGAGCCGCTGCTGCTGCAAAGCGCGTGGTTCCGTCCGCACAACCGCAGCGAGGATGTGCAGGGCCTGTTCATGGTGGGTGCCAGCACCCACCCCGGTGCCGGCGTGCCCGGCGTGCTGATGTCGGCCAAGGCACTCGAGTCGGTGCTGCCCGAGGCAAGCCATGTCCGCTGATCCGGCCTCCGCGCCCACCGAAGGCCTGGCCAGCGCCGACCTGCAGGCCTGCGTGGCCCTGATGCGCGGCGGCTCCAAGACCTTCTTTGCCGCCAGCCGCCTGCTGCCACCGCGGGTGCGCGCACCGGCAATTGCGCTGTACGCGTTTTGCCGTGTCGCGGATGACTGTGTGGACGAGGCCGCCGAGCGCGGCAGCACCGGCGCTGCGGGTGTGGCCGAGCTCACCGATCGGCTCGACCGCATCTATGCCGGCACCCCCGCCGATCTGGTGGAGGACCATGCGCTCAGCCTCGTGGTGCAGCAGCATGCGCTACCCCGGCCATTGCTGGACGCACTGATCGACGGCTTTGCCTGGGACGCAGCGCAGCGCCGCTACGAAACGCTGGAAGAGGTGCACGGCTACGGCGCGCGCGTGGCCGGCAGCGTGGGCGCGATGATGTGCTGGATCATGGGGCCACGCGAGGCGCAGACGCTGGCGCGCGCCTGCGAGCTCGGCATCGCCATGCAGTTGACCAACATCGCGCGCGATGTGGGCGAAGACGCGGCGCTTGGCCGGCTGTACTTGCCGCGCGCATGGATGCGTGAAGCCGGCATCGACGCCGACGCGTGGCTCGCCAACCCGCAACCCACGCCCGCGTTGCGCTCGGTGGTGGCGCGGCTGCTGGACGAGGCCGACCGCCTGTACCGCCAGGCGCAGCCCGGCATTGCCGAGCTGCCCGCCGACTGCCGTGCCGCCATCTGTGCGGCAAGCTGCATTTATGCAGAGATCGGCCATCAGCTGCGTCGTGACGGCCTGGACTCGGTCAGCCGCCGCACGGTGGTGAGTACTCCGCGCAAGCTGATGCTGCTGGCGAGCGCCTGGACGCAGTCGGGCTGGATCTACGCGCAGCCCAACCCGCCGCAGCCGCTGCAGGCAGTGCGCTTTTTGCTGGAAGGCTGTGAGCTCAGCGAGGCCGAGGCAGGCCTTGCAACCGCGGCGATCCGGGGCCCGGGGATGTTCCCGAACCGGGCGATGCCGCACCGCATCGAATGGTTGCTGGAGCTGTTCGAGCGGCGCGAGACGGTGCGCCGCGAATGGCATGAACGGCGACGCGTGCCGCAGCGCGACGGCACGCAAATGGCCTGAGACGCATCACAGGCCGAAGTGGCTTCACGACGGGCTTGTACGCAAGCCCGCGAACATCACTTGCGCGGGCGGTTGAGCCAGTTGGCGATCATGAAGACGGCGCCCAGCGCGAAGATCAGGATCAGGATGTGATGGGTTTTCATTCGAAGCTCCTGGAAGAAACCTAAAGACCGCCGCAAGCTCAGGCGGAAGTTGACACACGACGGCTCAACATCGGCCGCATCACGAACAGGGTGGCCAGCAACAGCAGCAGCTCGATCGCGTACACCGCTTCGTAGCCGGCAAGCGCACCCCAGGGCAAGGCTATCACGTCACGCAGCAGGCCGCCCAGTGCCATGGCCAAGCCCCCCGCCGTCGCCTGCGCGGCGCCCCACGCGCCCAGCGCCAGTCCGGCCTGACCGGGCGGCGCGGCGCGCATGGTGGCCGTCAGCGTGCCGTGGCCGAACAGCCCGCCACCCAGACCAATCAGGAAAGTGCCGAGCACAAAGACCAGGGGCGCCTGCAGCGGCGCGGCCACGATCACGCAGATGAATGCCGGCACGCCCACCAGCACGCCGGCCGATGCCATGCGGTACGGGTCGGCGCCGCGACCGAGCACCCGCGAGGCCCAGGCAAAGCCGATCAGGCCGCCCAGCGCCAGCGTTGCGGTGAGGTAGGTGGTGGAGGACACACTCAGCCCGAGGATCTCGCCGCCGTAGGGCTCGAGCAGGACGTCTTCCATGGTGAAGGCCATGGTGCCCAGGGCGATGGCCCACAGGCGTCGCGTGGTGTGCCCCCCGGTGCTGAAGCCGCGCCAGGCAGCCACAAACGAAGCCTGCTCGGAGGCATCGCCGGGCCGGGGCTTGCGCGAGCGGCTGCGCGCCTCCTGCTTCCAGATCGCCGCCACATTGAGCACCAGCGTCATGATCGCCGCGGCCTGGATCACCTGGATCAGCCGCCCCGGGCTGTACTCGGACAGAAAATCGCCAAACACGAAGGCGCTGCCAATGGTGCCCACCAGAAGCATCACGTACATGAAACCGACCACCTTGGGATGGTCCTCGGGCGGCGCGAGGTCGGTGGCCAGCGCCAGCCCGACGGTCTGCACCGTGTGCAGGCCCGCCCCCACCAGAAAGAAGGCAATCGCCGCGCTGAGCTGACCCACCCAGGTCGGCGCGCTGGCCGACTGGCCTGCGCCCGCGAGCACCAGCAGCGCAAACGGCATGATCGACAGGCCGCCGAACTGCATCAGCGTGCCCATCCAGATGTAGGGAACCCGGCGCCAGCCGAGCTCGGAGCGGTGGTGGTCGGAGCGAAAGCCCACCAGCGCGCGAAACGGCGCAAACAGCAGCGGCATGGCCACCATCACCGCCACCAGCGATGCGGGCACCTTGAGCTCGACAATCATCACCCGGTTGAGGGTGCCCACCAGCAGCACCAAGGCCATGCCCACCGACACCTGGAACAGCGACAGGCGCAACAGGCGCGGCAGCGGCAGGTCGGGCGACGCCGCATCGGCAAAGGGAAGAAAGCGCAGCCCCCAGGTGGTCCAGGCACCGGCAAACTTCTGGCTCAGGCGGCTCATGGCGTGAAGCTGGCGCTCAGGCGGAGAATGCGGCGGACAGCGCGCCGGACAGTGAAGGCGGCAGCGCAGTGCAAGCCCGGCGCCTGGGCGCAGACCCGGTGACGCAGCGCGCAGCGCATCGCAAAATCAGGCAGGGCCGGAGCGTCGCCGCCCCAGCCCCACACATGGCAAGGTCCCGCCGCTACTTCTTGGCGGGCGCAGCCGCTTCGGCTGGAGCCGCAGCCACTGCCTTGTTGCCCCCGTTCAGGAAGCCCTTCACCCACGTCGTGTTGGTCGCGATCGCGAGATGGACGCTGAACGATCCCACCGCAACCGCGGCGAGAAAGAGGGGAATGCCCACCGAGGGCTTCACGACACACCAGATTTTTCCGTAGATCATGCTGTGTCCTCCTTACTTGAGCCAAGGCGAGTAGATGTAGGCAAGAAGGTGCGCGAAGGCAGCAATCATGCCGAAGATCTGCGTTCCCTGGATCAAGTGTCGGTGGATCTCCTCCGACTCGGCCTCGGTCAAACCGGTAGGCCACACTTTGTCTTTATCAGACATCGCGTTTCTCCTTGGAAGGAAGTACTTCACGTGCTGGACCCGCACGAGGGTTTCCGCAGCCCGCATGGCTGCAAAACCGGCGTCGAAGAACCCAGACACAGGCGATAGTCATTTTAGATTGACAATAAGTTGTGTCAAACAAAAGTGACGCATGGCCGGTCAGGCTCGTCAAATATGTATCTGTCGCCCCACGGAACTGGGTGGACGGCATGGATCAGGGGCGCCGCGGCATGCGCCACGGCAACAAGGACTGCACGATGGGCGACACCAGCCGCGGCACGTTCAGTGTTTCGTGGAAGGTGGTGACCGTCTCGCCCAGCAGCCGGGCGCGCAGCAGGCTGCGTTCGTAAAAAGGCGTGTCTTCCAGGCGCTCGATCTCCTGCACCGGCGCCTCGCTGCGCATGCGCCGCTCGATGCGCCACAGGGTGCGCGGCATGGCCTGGCGCGGCGGCGCGTCAAAAGACGAGACCGAGCCGTCAGTACCGAAGCGCAGGGCCAGCAGATGGTCGCGGCCGTCGTCGTGCTGAACGTCGTACAGCACTGCGGTGCTGCCATCCGCCAGCGGGCTGCGCGACCAGTCCCACTCGCGGCAGGCGTGCGCGATCGGCTCGTCGCCCTCGTTGGAGTCGAGGTAGGCGCTGCCGCTCCAGCGCTGTGCAGGCGCATGCAGGTCGACCTCGATGCGCGCGCCGGGCGCGATCGGCCCCCAGCGGTGACGGCCCAGCCGGTCGATCGGCGTGCTGAAGTCAAACAGGCGCTGCGGCGTGATGCGCAGGCGACCGCGCACGGGGTGCGGGATCGGCATGCCCACTTCATGGATGTCGATGTGCAGGCTCTGGCCGTCCCAGCGCAGCCGGCTCGGACCGATGGTGAAGCTGTGGCGGTCGCGCACGCAGTGGCGCGCGCCGCGCTCGGTCATCGTCCAGCGGCGCTGGTGGCGGCTGTACAGCGCCACGTTCAGCGCGCAGTGCTGCTCGGGGTCGGCGCTGCCGCGTCGGCGCGACCAGGCGTAGTAGGGGGAAAAGACGCTGCCCACGAATGCAATCACCGTCAGGCCGAACCGTCCGTCGTCGCTGAGCGCGTCGACATACCACCAGAGGTAGCCGCCACGCGCGACCGGCTGGTCGAAGCGAGGTGCCCCATCACGGCCGCGGCCGCCAGATGCCCCGACATCGCCGCCATCGGCACGCCCGGCCCCGGGTGCACGCTGCCCCCCGCCAGGAACAAGCCCGGCAGGCGGCTCTTCGCCGGCGACCTGGAGAACGCCGACATCCAGCCGTGGCTGGCCTGCCCATACAGCGCCCCGCCGGTGGCCGGGAACAGGCGGTGAAATTCCGCCGGGCCAGTGCGCACCGACTGGCCCGCCTGCGGCTGCAGGTCCAGGCGACAGCGGCGCAGCAGGGAAAAGCTCTCGTGTTCGCATCGGGCCAGGGCCTCCTCGGAAATCAACTCGGCGCCGGCGGCATCGGTGCGGTCGCCCACGGCAGGCGCATTGACCAGGCACAGCAGGCGCTGCGCCTGCGGTGCGGAAGTCACCGCAGCTGCATCGGGCGCATCAGCCCTGGCGACGCCTGCGGCGCCACCCGCCGCGAAGGCGCCGCGGTCTTGCGCGCACACGTACACCGTCGGGCGCGAGGGCAGCCGCCGCGCGCCGAAGATGTCGTCGAACTCGCTGCGGTAGCCGTGCTGGAAGAACACGTTGTGGCGGTCCAGCGCGCCGGCAGGTTCGGCCTGTGCCGCGCAGTTCAGTGACCAGGTAAGCGCCGACAGCGAGCGCCCGGGCGCCGCAGCACCCCTGCGCGCAGCGGCCTGTTGCACTGCGTGGCCCAGCAGACCGGTGGAGAGCGCCGCCACATCGCCGTTGAACACCACCGCCTGCGCGTCCAGCCGCTCGCCGCCGCGCAAGGTGACGCCGCAGGCGCGGCCGTCGCGCACATCGATGCGCTCGCAGGTCTGCCCGTAGCGGAACTGCACGCCGCGCTCGCGGGCCAGTCGCTCGAACATGCGCGCCAGCGCATGCATGCCGCCACGCACCGACCACACGCCATCCATCTCGACCTGCGCAATCAGCATCAGCGTGGCGGGCGCGTGCCAGGGCGACGAGCCGCAGTACGTGGCATAGCGCGCAAACAGCTGGCGCATGCGCTCATCGGCGAACTGCTGACCCAGGCTGTCCCACAGGCTGCGCATCGGCCCCAGGCGCGCCAGCACACCCAGCCCGCGCACGCCCAGGTCACCCACCATGCGCAAGAGCGTGGGCGAGGTGGAGCGGATGAACGGTCCTTCCAGCGTGTCGTACACCTCGCGCGCCAGCGCGCAGAAGGCCTGAAAGCGCTGCGCTTCGGCAGGCCCCGCGAATTGCGCAACCGCATCGACCGAAGCGCGCGGATCGGCATGCAAGTCCAGTTGCGCCGGTGCGTCGCTGCCACGCGGGTCCCAGAAGTGGCGCGCGATGACGGGCAGCGGATCGAGGGCGACTTCGCGTTCGAGCCGCGTGCCCACATCGGCGAGGATCTGGTCGAACACCCACTTCATGGTGAACACGGTGGGGCCGCTGTCCACCGGCGCCCCATCCACCAGCACCGACCGCATCTTGCCGCCGGGTGCCAGGCCTGCCTCGACCACCGTCACCGCCAAGCCGCGCTGCGCGAGCTCGAGCGCCGACACCAGCCCGCCCATGCCGGCACCAATGACGACCACGCGCGCGTCAGCCATGGGCGCCTCCGGCGGCATGGACTTCGCAGGCAGCCGTATCGGTGAGCGGGCTCTTGCCCTTCCAGTCCCCGCTGCAGGCCAGCAAGCGCAGGCGCGCGAACATCGACTCGGAGAAGAAGCCGTGGCGGTAGGCGGCGGCGATGGCCTGCTGATGCGAGCCGTGGCGCGCGTAGCTGTCCATCGACTCCGTGTCGCGCCATACGCTGAAGGTGCACTGGCGCAGCAGCGGCGCCTCGCCCAGCCCGGCGGCGATCTCGCAACCCGGTGCGTGGTCCAGTTCGGACTGTGCGGCGGGCGCCATGCGCCAGAAGGTGGCGGTCTTGGCCGGCCGGATGCTCGCGCGCGTCAGTGCAGCAATCGCACCCGATTCGGCCTGCCCGGCCGACGCATAGGCGCCCAGCACCGAAGCCGGTGTGGTGCCCCAGACCTGTCCGTCCCAGCTGCCACGCGAGGCCGTGACCGACAGGATGCCGGTCCACGACTCGCGGGCGCGCTCGCGCATCTGCTGCACATGCGGGCCGGTGAGGAACGCATCGGCCTGCGCGGCATTGGCAAACATGCAGATCAGGCCCTGATGGGTGGTGCTCGGCCGCAGGCTGAAGCCGCCCTCATGGCCGCTGCCCATCACCTTGGCGAACTGCAGCCCGGGCTCGTCACGCAGCACGCCCGGGCCCTGAACCAGCCGCATCCATCCCCACGCCTGGTGCTGCCGCAGGTAGTCCACCAGGATCACGACCACCACCCCCGACAGGGCAGCGGCGACCGGATCAGGTGTACTCATGTGTTCAGCCCACGGGGCCCTCGGTCAGTTTGGCGCAGTGCATGAAAGGGGACGTCAGCTCACTTGGCCTTGGCCGGCGCGGCCTTGCCCGTCACGGCTGCCGTGACTTCGGGCGGACGGCTGGCGAGCTCGGGGAAGTCCTTGAGCATCGACTGGCCGTTGAGCGGCTTGTACGCGCCGTTGTGGCAGGTCGCGCAGTTGGCCTTGGCCACATCGCCCAGTTCGCCCTTGCGGTGCACCGGGAACACGTCGGTCAGCGGCTCCATGTACTTGTTGTTGAGCTCGCGCACCATGCGGATGCCGTGCCACGCGGTCACGCGCTGCGGCGGGCCGCCTTCCCACTTGCCGAAGTTCTGGCTGTTGTGGCAATAGGTGCAGTTGACACCCAGGCCCTGCGAGAAGTGCACCATCAGGCCGTAGGTCCACTCGGCCTGCTTGATCGACGAGCGGTTGCCCGAGGGCAGCGCGGTGGTTCCCCCCACGCGGATCGGCTTGTCTTCCAGCAGGAAGGGCGTGAACGGATCGTTGGGCAGGGTGGAGAGGTTCACCACCGGGCTCGGATCGTTCTGGCCGGCCTTGTCGCCAATGAAGTTCGAGCCCTGCGGCTGATGGTTCGCCGTGAACCAGATCTCCTTGGGCACCGGGTTGCCGCGGTGGCAGGTCCAGCAGGTCACGCCGGTCTGCGCCACATGCGGCTGCCAGTCGGTGTTGATCGTCTGCGTCATCTGGATCATGCGGCGCGCGACGATCTTGGTGTACTTGCTGTCCTCGGCGAAGTTGGCCGGGTTGTGGCAGTAGGTGCAGCCCTCTTCGGGCGACACCCAGGTCGTCATCGACGCCATCAGCCGCGTGAACTGGCCGGCACTCAGGTTGCCGAGCACCTGCACGTTCTTGTAGATCTGCGACGCCTTCTGGCCGCCCGGGTCGGCGGCGGGCAGCGCCACCGGCAGTTCGTTGGCGGTGATGCGGTCATCCAGCGTGCGCGGGTTGTACACCTGCACCATGCCCGTGCCGCGGTAGCCATGCTGCACAGACTCCATCGGGGGGCGCTCGCAGGCGGCCAGCAGCACCAGCGAGCCCAGCGCGAGGACGCGCAGCGCAGTGGCGCGAAGGTTGAGGGTGCGGTTCATGGCTTGACTCCTGCAGCGAGGGCGGGGTCACTCACCGCGGGGAACACGTCCGGGTAGGGCGGGGCAACGCCATGCTTGACGGCCCACAGGTACCAGTTGTCGACCGCCGTGCCGGTCAGCAGGATGCCGATGCCGCCAGTCAGCGGGCACAGCACCGCAAACCACCAGGCCCAACGGTGCACCGATTCCATTGTGGCGTTGAAGCCCATGGTCCAGCGCCAGAACAGCGCGGCACGCTCGGACGCGGTACCGCGGTCGACGATCTGCTCGATCTCGCGCTCGCCACCGTAGCGGCCCACCGCCAGGATGGTGGCGCCGTGCATCGCGAACAGCAGCACCGAGCCGTACAGGAAGACGATCGACAGCGCGTGGAACGGGTTGTAGAACAGGTTGCCGTAGCGCAGCGAGAAGGCGGCCGTCCAGTCGAGGTGGCTGAAGATGCCGTAGGGCACCGCCTCGGCCCACGAGCCCATCAGGATCGGGCGGAACAGGCCGAGCACCAGGTACAGCCAGATGGCCGCGGCAAAGGCCCATGGAATGTGCGTGCCCATGCCGAGTTCGCGGGCGCGGCGGTAGGTGCGCGCCCACCACAGCAGCATCGAGGCGGTGAGGAACAGGCCGACGATCAGCCACCAGCCGCCCTGGTTGAGCGGCGGAATCGACAGGCCGTACTGCGGCGGTGGCGGCTCCAGCGACAGCCAGAACAGCTGGCGCACGAACTGGATCGGGTTCCAGTTGACCGAGGCCAGCATGTTCATGCCGATCAGCGTGATCGCGAACACGCCGCAGATGATGGACGCGAGGCCCAGGCCGCCCAGGTAGATCGGCCCGAGCTGGGCATTGCCCAGCTTGCCGGCCCAGTAGTTCAGGAAGGGCTGGCCGGTGCGCGGGCTGTTGCCGGGGCCAAGCTCGATGCCGTGGCTGACCGGGCCGGTGGCCTGCACCGTGGTGAAGAGATTCTGGTATTGCATGTTGTGCTCCCTTGCGTCACTTCAGCGGCCACTGCGACCAGATCGGAAGGTTCAGCCACCAGCCCCACCACTCGGGCCAGCCGCGGCTCCAGAACGGGCCGCTGAGCACGATGCACAGGGCGCTGAACAGCACGGCGGCCAGTGCGAGGAACAGGCCCAGGCGGTGAATGCCCAGCGTTCCGATCGAATAGCCGATGATGTCGCGGAAGTAGGTGTCCTCATGCTCGGGCGTCTTCACTGTCTCGCCCGGCTTCGGGTTGGTGGCCGACAGCACCAGCGCACCGTGCAGCGACAGCGCCAGCGTGGTGGTGAAGAAGAAGGTCACCGCCAGCATGTGCGCCGGGTTGTAGTGGAAGTGCAGGTACTGGTAGCCCACGTTGGACACCCAGTCGAGGTGACTGAAGATGCCGTACGGAAAGCCGTGGCCCCAGGCACCCATCAGCACCGGGCGGATCACCACCAGCGTGAAGTAGCCGAAGATCGCGACGCTGAAGGCCACCGGCACGTGGTAGCCCATGCCGAGCTTGCGACAGATCTCGACCTCGCGCATGGCCCACGAGCCGAACGCGCCGAGCGCGCACACCGTGATCAGCTGCCACAGGCCGCCTTCCATCAGCGGTGCCAGCGCCAGCCCGTACTTCAGGTCAGGCGGCGCAATGCTGATCTGCCAGAGGTTCCAGGTCGGTCCCTGCGACGCACCCCACAGGATCAGCGCCGTGCCGAGGAACGAGAAAAAGATGGTCGTCACGCCGAAGAAACCGACGTAGAACGGACCGAGCCAGAAATCGAACAGGTCGCCGCCAAGCAGGGTGCCACCGCGCACTCGATATTTCTTTTCAAAGCTGAGCATGGCCATGGTCTAGCCCTCCTGCTTCATGGATTCGATGAACTGCACGAAAAAGTAATGGGGAGGCGAGGGCCGATGCCGTGCTGGATCACGTCCAGAGACGGCACCTGCCAATCGCCTGGATCAGGACTTCGCCGGAGTCGGGGCCGGCATCGGTGCGTTTTGCGCCGATGCAGCCACCGCCTTCTTCGGGCCATCCATCCAGTTGAACTTGTTGGTGCTCAGCAAGATGAGATGGATCATTGCAGCCAGTCCGAACAGGAAGATGCCCTGCACGACCATGGCACGCAGCGGGTCGTAGAGACGCCAAATTCGCCACATGGTGTTTTCTCCTAAATGATGTGCGACATGAAGGTGTAGACCGCGGCCTTCACCCCGGAGAAGACATTGGTCATGTTCTCTGCACCCGGCAGCCAGCCCTTCCAGTGCAACCCGACCAGCTGGCCAAGGAGTGCAACCGCAAGCAGCACGGCGAAGCAGGGAACAAAGATCAAGACAAACGTCAGTCGGTCACCCCGTGAAGGGTGCTTGTGCGATGACAAGGGGATGTCGGTCATGGTGGCCTCCGTTACTGTGGATGTGTGCCCGCCTTAGAACCAGGGCCGCCACGCCCAGACGAGGATGTGTGCGACGACGGCGACCGCCGTGAAGCCCACTAGACCCTGCATCCAGTAGTGATGGAACTCCTGAGCTTCTTCGTCGGTCAGGCCGGATATGGAAGTCCGATTCGACATACGACTGCTCCTTCTTCAATGAGGCCTGTCGGCCACCGCTGCGCCCAACCCGCGCAGCCTGGGTTGTCGTGACGGCATGCCACGACATTCGGCAGATCCATGCGTACGGACTGGATCGCAGCGCCCGGAACCGGTCGCTGGAAACTTCTGGACAACCTGCCCGCGCTCATGCGGGCTCCCCGAGGCCGAGCGAGCGCCCGGCCAGCTGGACATGCGACTCGCGCACGGCCTCGTCACCCTGCTCGCGCGCAGAGCGCTCGGCCTGGTCACGCAGCCGCTTGGCCGCCGAGATCTGCACCAGCACCGGCTGGCGCGCGATCAGCGCATGCAGCAGTGCCTGCGCCTGCTCGTCCCACGGCGTGTCGCCGCCCGTGGCAGCGCCCGCCACGCCACGCGCGGGCGTCGCCTCGACGCGGTCCATGTCGGTGGACAGCGGCAGGATGTGGAACAGCGCATCGAACAGCGCGTTGCACACCTCCTGCACAAGATAGGTCGCGCCGCTGTAGCCCATGAAGTGCGTGCCGGTGTGGCGGCGGATCACCGCGCCCGGGAACGACGCCGGAATGAAGGCCGCGCGCATCGCGCCACCGGCCACTTCGCTCAGGTACATGCGCTCGTTGAAGCTGCCAAACAGGATCAGCGGCGTTTGCGTATGCACCAGCTCGCGCACCGTGGCGTTGTCGGTCTTCTGGCCGGCCTTGCGCGAAATCGCAAAGCGGCACGGCAGCCCCAACTCGTCCTCCAGGAAGTGGCGCAGGCCGCGGGCATAGGTCTCGTTGGCCACCACCGCGAAGCTGGCGGTGGAGAAGAAGTCTTGCGTGACGGAGCGCCACAAGTCCCACAGCGGCTTGAGCGTGGTGTGACGCTCGCGCTCGATGAAGGGCTCCGGGTCCAGGCCCAGCAGTTCGCCCAGCATGCGCAAGAAGGCGGTGGTGCTGTGCAGACCCACGGGTGCCTGCAGGTAGGGGCGCTCGAGCGTTTCGCACAGCAGCCGGCCGAACTCGCGGTACATGCAGATGTTCACGTCCGCCTCGACCAGGCGCGAGACCTCGGCCAGGTGGCTGCCCAGCGGGAACACCATGTTGATCTCGGCGCCGATGCCCTGCACCAGGCGGCGGATCTCGGCGAGGTCGCTGGCGCTGTTGAAGGTGCCGTAGCACGGGCCGATGATGTTGACCCGCGGCTTCTCGCCGGGCTTGCGGTCCTTCGGCGACGGGCGCTCGGGCACCTTCTTCATGCCGTACTCGGTCCACAGCCAGGCCATCGCGCGGTTGGCGCACTGCCACTGGTCTTCGTCGATCGTGCGCGGCAAGAAGCGCAGGAGGTTGGTGCCCTCCGGCGTCACGCCGCCGCCGATCATTTCCGCGATCGACCCGGTCACCACCACCGCGGGCAGGTCCGGATCGAGCACACCGTGGGCACGCTTCATCGCGCCCTCGGTCCCCTCCCTCCCCAACTGCTCCTCCGCCAGGCCAGTCACCACGATGGGCAACTCGTGCGGCGGGAGCGCGTCGGTGTAGTGCAGGACGCTGGTCACCGGCAGGTTTTCGCAACCGACCGGGCCGTCAATGACGACCTGCAGCCCCTTGATGGCGGTGAACACGTAGACGGCACCCCAGTAGCCGCCTGCGCGATCGTGGTCGAGGACGAAATTCAGCGACGGATTCATGGACCCGTCTCCTCGGCCTTGCGCTTCTTCGCCTGCTTTTCGGCCAGGCGGCGCACTTCCTTGCGGAATTCGGGGTGAGGCTTCGGTACGTCCTCCCAGACGCCTGCCTCATCGCCCTGTCCCACCGCACCAAAGAAATTCTTCATGGTGTCAAAGCGCGTGCGGTTTGCAATCGCACCATTGATCACCTGGATCAGCGAACCCGCACCGGCCACGCCCATCAGCGGGCGCGCAGAAATGAGGTTCGTGAAATACAGCGCCGGCACGCAGGCCTCCTTGGCCGCCTGCACCACCGGGGTAGTGCCCACGGCCAGGTCGGGCCGGTACTCGTGCACCGCCGCGATGTCCTGCTCCAGCGAGGCGCGGAACTGCACCTGCACACCGTGCGCCTTCAGCCATTCGGCATCGGCCGCATTCCAAGGCGTGGCCGGGCAGGCGCTGCCCACATAGCGCAGGTCGGCGCCGCATTCCACCAGCAGGCGGCCCACCAGCAGCTCGGAGCCTTCGTAGCCGCTCAGCGTGATGCGGCCCTTGATCTTTTGCTGTGACAGCACGCCGCGGATCGCCGCCAGCGAGGCATTGCGTGCGGCATCGATCTTGTCTTGCGCCACACCCGCTGCCGCACCGATGGCGCCCAGCCACGCATGCGTGCCTTCCACGCCCACCGGCGCCGAGCCGACCACCGGCCGGCCGGCAGCCTCGAATTCGCGCACGCTCGCGGTGTAGAACGGATGGATCGCCGCCACGGCGGCGCAGTCCAGCGCGGCGTACAGCTCGCGCCATTCGCGCGTGGGAACGGTGGCGCCCACCGCCAGGCCCATCGGCGCAATCATGTGCGCGATGCCGGGCGGGTCGGCCGGGAACATCTCGCCCAGAAGGGTAATGGTGGGCTTGTCGCTGCGGCCCTGGCGCGGTGCGGCCACCGGGCCGGCAGCCGCCTCGGCGCGTGCGTAGCGCAGCATGGCGCCAGCGAGCACGTCCTTGGCCTCGGCATGCGTCGGCACACCAAAGCCGGGGACGTCGATGCCGATCACTCGCACGCCGTTGATCTCTTGCGGCAGCAACTGCAGCGGCACACCGCTGGCGGTGGGCACGCACAGGTTGATGACGACGATGGCATCGAGCAGCTTCGGGTCGGCCTGCACATGCACCGCATCGCGGATGTCTTCGAACAGCTTGCCGGTGACCAGCGTCTCGCTGTTGAAGGGCACATAGCCCACGCTGCGGCGCGCGCCGTAGAAGTGGCTGGTGAAGGTCAGGCCGTACACGCAGCAGGCGCTGCCGCTCAGGATGGTGGCGGTGCGGCGCATGCGCAGGCCCACGCGCAGCGAACCGAAGGCCGGGCACATGCTCTGCGGCTGGTCGTGCGGGCCGGCATCCGCGCGCTTCGGGTAGTCGGCCGCGTACTGCGCCAGCACCTCGCTCTTGCCGGCCTGCGCGGCGGCCTCCAGCATCTGGTCCTTGCCGGCGTGGCAGCCCAGTCCGTCCACGGGCACGGCTGCGCCGGCCTGGGGGGTGGCTGCAGCGGGCTGGATCGGGATGGTGCGGGCCATGGCGGTGATCTCGGTGACGGGCGCTTCAGGCGTCGTCGTAGATGATTTCCAGCGAGGGCTTGATCACCGCGTCCTTGCCGGTCATGTCGGCGATGGTCGCGGGCTCGAGCACCACATCGCGGCCGACCGCGCTGCCGCTGAAGAGCGCGAGCAGCTCGTCTTGTGTCTGCGGCTTGGGGCGGCGCGGCGGTGCCTCGGCCACGTTGGTGGCGAGTTCTGCGAACAGCGGGCCCCACTGGCCGTCGGGCTTGCCGATGATTTCGTAGGCCGCGCTCTTGCGACGGATGTCCTCGTGCGCGGGGATCGCCGCCAGCACCGGAATGCCGGCTTTGCCGGCGAAGGCCTGTGCCTCGCCGGTGCCATCGTCCTTGTTGATCACCATGCCGGCCACGCCGACGTTGCCGCCGAGCTTGCGGAAGTACTCGACCGCGCTGCACACGTTGTTGGCCACATACAGCGACTGCAGGTCGTTGCTGGCAACGACGATCACCTTCTGGCACATGTCGCGCGCGATCGGCAGGCCGAAGCCGCCGCAGACCACATCGCCCAGGAAGTCGAGCAGCACGTAGTCGAAGCCCCAGTCGTGAAAGCCGAGCTTCTCGAGCGTCTCGAAGCCGTGGATGATTCCGCGACCGCCGCAGCCACGGCCCACCTCGGGGCCGCCAAGCTCCATCGCGAACACGCCATCGCGCTTGAAGCACACATCGCCGATCGTCACCGGTTCGCCGGCGAGCTTCTTCTTCGACGAGGTCTCGATGATGGTGGGCGTGGCCTTGCCGCCAAACAGCAGGCTGGTGGTGTCGCTCTTGGGGTCGCAGCCGATCAGCAGCACCTTCTTGCCCTGCTGCGCCATCATGTAGCTCAGGTTGGCCAGGGTGAAGCTCTTGCCGATGCCGCCCTTGCCGTAGATCGCGATGATCTGCGTCTCTTTGGGCGTGTCGCCGGTGTGCACCGGATCGGGCTCCTGCGCGGCCTCGCGGCGCAGGTTCTCGACGAACTGGATCGGCTGTGTTGCAGCTTGGGGCTTGTCCATCTCAGTGTCTCCAGTCCAAAACCATCTTCAGGCAATGTGCGTCGCCAAAGGCGACCTCGTAGGCCTGCCGTGCACGGCCAGGCGATTCGATTCCGGTGATCAGGCCGTCAAGCGACAGGCGCCCCTGTTCGACCAGCTCGATCACGGCCAGCAGGTCGGGGCGCTTCCATTCGGCGGCCACGCGGATACGGGCCTCGCGCATGAAGGCCGGCGCATAGGCAAACGACAGGCTTTGTGTGTAGAAGCCTGCCAGCACCACTTCGCCGCCGGACTGCAGGCGCGGAATCACGCGGTCGAGGATGGCGGCGTCACCGCTCACGTCGTAGATGGCGCGGTAGTCCTTGCGGGCGTCGTCGTCGGGGTGCACCACTGCATAGCCGTGTGCGCCCGAGCGGCGTGCCTCGCTGGTTTCCCAGACGGTGGGCGCAGGCAGGCCGGCAGCGACCGTCAGGCGCGCGAGCAGGCGGCCCATCACGCCGTGGCCGATGATCAGGTCGGGCGGTGTGGCGGGTTCCTGTCGGCCGCCCAGCGCCACCGTGTGATACGCCGTGGCCGCAAGTGCCAGCAGCACCGCGCGCTCGCCCCAGGCCGGGTCGATGCGCGCCACGCGCGAGGCGGGCGCGAGCAGACGCGAGCCCGCGCCACCGAACAGGTTGTGCACGCCCTCGAAGCTGTACGAGCCCGGCACGAACACCGACTCGCCCTCACGGATGGGGCTGCCCGCGGGCGCCTTCACCACGCGGCCCACGGTCTCGTAGCCCGGCACCAGCGGATAACCCATGCCCGGGAAGGGCGGCATGCTGCCGTCCCACAGCAGGCGCTCGGTTCCGGTGCTGATGCCGCTGAAGTCGACCTCGATCGCCAGGTCGTCCGGCGTGGACGGGCGCAGCGCCACGGCCTGCACCGACAGCTGGCACGGTGCCTGGAAGACGATGGCGGACGCTTTCATGCTTGTATTCTTGGCTTGACGTTGAGAACTGTCAATTAAATTAGACATTTCAGGGTGTCACCTAGGGTTTACCCTAGTCTTTCCGCCCGACAATGAGGCGCGCATGCATCGGCATCGGGTTGCGCAGCAGCTCGGGCCGACGGAAGCCCGCCTCGGTCATCAAGGCCATCAGTTCGTCGGGCGTGCGCAGGCGGCCCTGCCCCATCGCCAGCAGGTAGAAGTGGAAATACGGGTCGCCCACGGCCGGGCGGTCTTGCGGCTCGGCCATCGGTTCGGCCAGCAGCAGCGCGCCGCCGTCGGGCAGCGCTGCATGGATGGATGCCAGCAGCGCGCGCACCACATGGTCGGGGTGGTCGTGCGCCACACGCAGCAGCGTCACCAGGTCGGCCCCGCGTGGCAAGGGGTCGTGCGCGAAGCTGCCGCCGTGCACCGCCACGCGCTGCGCCACGCCGAGCCCCTGCAGGTGACGGCGTGCCAGCGCCACCACCGGCGGCAGGTCGAACAGTTGCAGCTGCAGGGTGGGGGCGTGCTGTGCCAGCGCGCCGATCCAGCCGCCCTTGCCGCCCCCCACATCCAGCACGCAGCGGTGCTGCTCGAAGGGGTAGGTGGCCAGCAGCTCGTCGATCACGAAGCGCTGCGAGCTGGCCATCAGGTCGGAGTACTGCGCCACCTTCACATCGGACCAGCCTTGCACCGCCTGCGCATCGCTGGCGTCGGTGTAGGGCCACAGCGCGTGCATGGCAGCGTCGGACTGTGCGCGCAGCAGCTGCACCGGATCGGCCATGTCCGCATACAGCACCGCGTTGTGCTCGATCATGTCGCGCAGCCCGGCGTGGGTGGCCACCGGCGCGCCCAGCGCACCCAGACCAAAGCGCCCGCCACCGCGCGGCTCGAGCAGCTGCAGCGACACCGCCGAGCGGATCAGCCGCTCCAGCGGCGCAGCCGGCACCTGGGCCAGCGTGGCCAGTTCCTCCAGCGTGCGCGGCTGAGTGCGCACCGCCTCGAGCAGTTGCAGGCGCACGCATGCCAGCAGCACCTGCGAGTGCACGAACCCGGCCATCACGCCGAACAGCCTTTCGGCGCGCCGGCGGGTGAACCAGCGGGTGATCGGGTTGCCGATGGCGAAGCGGTACAGCTCGGGCTGCGTCAGCCAGCGGTCGATGCGCGCGTCAAGGGCGCGTCGCCAGGCCGGGCGCTCGGCGGGCAGCCGCATCGGATGGGGCAGGTGGGGTGCGCTCACGCAACAATCCGGCAGTCAGCAGACGCTAGTGACTCAGGCAGCCGCCTGGTGTGCGGATGCCGCTGCAGACGAGCTGGCGGCGCGGCGCATCACCTGCTCGCGTGCGGCCTGCGGCACCAGGCGCTCGGACTCGTGCAGCACCAGCGCGCGCATCGCATCGCGCGCCGCGCAGGCCGGCACCGAGTCCACCGCCTGCTGCATCAGTGCGCGGAAGTAGTCCAGCGCGCCGACCAGGCCAAGGTCGGCGGCGGCGCTGGGCCGGCCATGGTGCTGGTCTTGCCCGACGGGCTTGCCCAGCTGCGCGGCGTCGCCCATCACGTCGCGAATGTCGTCGGCCACTTGATACGCCTCGCCCAGGCAGTCACCCAGGCGCCGCCAGGGCTGCGGCTCGGCACCGGCGGCCAGCGCCCCGGCGCAGGTGGAGGCCACGAACAGGGCGCCGGTCTTGGCGCGCTGGTAGCGGCCCAGGTCCACCCGCGACTCGCATTCCCAAGCCTGCCCGGCCACGATACCGTCTGGTGCGCCCACGCCTTCGCTGATGGTGGCCAGCAGCCCGGCCAGCCGCTGCGGCTGGCGCACGCCGGCGCGCGCGAGCACCTGGAAGGCCATCACGATCAGCGCATCGCCCGACAGCAAGGCCAGCGGCTCGCCATAGGCCTTGTGCACCGTGGGCTGGCCGCGCCGCTGGTCGGCGTCATCGAAGGCGGGCATGTCGTCATGCACCAGCGAGGCGCAGTGCAGCAGCTCGATGGCCACGGCGGCGGCATCGGCCAGTTCGGGCGCGTCGTCGCCGCAGGCCCGCGCCACCGCCAGGCACAGCTGCGGTCGGATGCGCGCGCCGCCCGGAAACACCGCATGGCGCATCGCGGCCAGCAGCCGCGGCGGCGCCGACTCGGTCAACAGGGGGGCGAAGTGGCGCTCCAGAGCCTGCTCGATGCGTTGTTGCATGGTCGAATCCCGGTGGGTGGATGGGCGCCGAGGCGCGGCACTTGTCAGCACCACGCGACGTATTAGAGTGTCAATCTAACATGACATACAGGCTTGTCAACCGAATCGTTGCTCGGATTCCCGTTTGTGTAACTTTTAGGAGCGTGCTATAAGTGTCAATCTGATTTGACACTTGGAGGGACATTCAGTTGAGTCCCCGGACCGAAGCGTCGCCCCAGCCGCTGCCCGCCGCGGCGCTGACGCTGCACGACGTCGCTTGCGAACGCGGTGGCCGCCTGCTGTTTGACGGGCTGAGCCTGAGCCTTCAGCCCGGCCAGATGCTTCGGGTGCGCGGCGCCAATGGCGCAGGCAAGAGCAGCCTGCTGCGCGTGCTGTGCGGCCTGCAGCCCGCCGCGCGCGGCAGCGTGCTGTGGCGCGGACGCCCGATTGCCGCGCAGCGCGAGTCGTTCGCGCAGTCGCTCACCTATCTGGGCCACGCGCTGGCGCTCAGCGATGAGCTCAGCGCCGAGGAAAACCTGCACGCTGCCAGCGCGCTGGCAGGCGAAGCCGCGCCGGGCGAGCGGGTGCGCGCAGCCCTGCGCGATGCGGGCCTGGGCGGCCACGAGCGCCGGCCCATCAAGCGCCTGTCGCAGGGCCAACGCCGCCGCTGCGCGCTGGCGCGCCTGGCGCTGGCCGACCGTCGCGCGCTGTGGGTGCTCGATGAGCCCTTCACCGCGCTGGATGCCGACGCCACCACCTGGGTCGACACCCTGCTGCGCCGCCACCTGCAGCGCGGCGGGCTGCTGGTGCTCACCAGTCACCAGGACCTGTCACTCGACGCCGAGCCGCACCTGGCCGTCGACCTCTGAGCACCTGCGCGCCACTCATGAACACCGCCAGCACCCTCGGTTCGATGCACAGCGCGCCCGCAGCGGACGCGTCGCGCGCAGCCGAACCCGCCGCGGGATGGCTCGGCCCCATGGCGGCCCTGCTGCGGCGCGACCTGCGCATCGCCGCGCGGCAGCGCATCGACACGCTGGCCGCGCTGGTGTTCTTCGTGCTGGTGGCCAGCCTGTTCCCGTTGGGTGTGGCTGCAGATGCGGCCCAGCTGCGGCCACTGGCTGGCGGCGTGGTGTGGGTCTCGGCGCTGCTGGCCGCGCTGCTGTCGATGCCGCGCCTGTTTGCGCACGACCACGCCGACGGCACGCTCGAGCAGTTGCTGCTGTCGCCTCTGCCGCTGTGGCTGGCGGTGCTGTCCAAGGTGGCCGCACACTGGCTGACCTCGGGCCTGCTGCTGGTGCTGGCCTCGCCGCTGATGGCTGTGCAGTACGGGTTGGCGCCTGCATCCGCCGCGGTGCTGGCGCTGTCGCTACTGATCGGAACGCCGCTGCTGAGCCTGCTGATGGCGCTGGGCGCTGCCCTCACCGTGGGCCTGCGTGCCGCGGCCCTGCTGCTGCCGCTGATCGTGCTGCCGCTGTGCGTGCCGGTGCTGATCTTTGGCGCGGGTGCGCTGGACGCCTTTCACGCCGGCCTGGGCACCGCGGCGCACTTTTCGCTGCTGGGCGCCGGGCTGCTGGCGGCGCTGGCACTGGTGCCATGGGCGGCAGCGCAGTCACTGCGCATTGCGCTGGAGGCCTGAGACACGATGAACGAATCCGCCACGCATGTGACGCCCGGCAGTGCGTCTGCGCCCTCGGGCGGATGGTTTCGCTACGCCGCACCGCAACGCTTCTATCCGATGGCCGGGCGGCTGGTGGCCTGGCTCGCTGCCGGCGCCACCGCGCTGGCGCTGATCGGCCTGTACATCGGCTTTGTGGTGGCCCCCACCGATGCGCAGCAGGGCGAGGCCTATCGCATCATCTTCGTGCATGTGCCCGCAGCGTGGATGTCGATGGTGGTGTACCTGGCAATGGCCTTCTGGGCCGCCGTGGGGCTGATCTACAACGCGCGGCTGGCATCGATGATGGCCTGCGCACTGGCGCCCACCGGCGCGCTGATGACTTTTCTGGCGCTGTGGACCGGCGCCCTGTGGGGCCAGCCGACCTGGGGCACCTGGTGGGTGTGGGACGCGCGGCTGACATCCGAGTTGCTGCTGCTGTTCCTCTACATCGGCTTCATGGCGCTGCACGGGGCGATCGAAGACCGCCGCCGCGCCGACCGCGCCGCCGGCGTGCTGGCGCTGGTGGGCGTGGTCAACATCCCGATCATCTATTTCTCGGTGAAGTGGTGGAACACCTTGCACCAGGGTGCGTCGGTCAGCTTCACCCAGGCGCCCAGCATGGCCGCCACCATGCTGGCGGGCATGCTGGTGATGGCGGTGGCCTTCTGGCTGTATGCGATGGCGGCGTCGCTGGCGCGGCTGCGCGTGCTCATCCTCGAGCGCGAAGCCCATGCGGCGTGGGTGCACGAACTTGCCAACCCGATGCCTGCAGCGCCTGCGCGCAAGGTGGACTGACATGGATGCCTTGCCTCACTTCATCACCCTGGGCGGCCACGGCGGCTACGTGTGGGCCTCGGTGCTCATGTGCGCGCTGGTGGCCGTGCTCGAAGTCGCCTGGTTGCGCCATCGGCGACATGAGGCGCTGCAAGCGGTGCGTGCACTGCACGAAAGCGATGCGCCGCACGAAGCGGTGCGCGTGCCGTCGGTGCGGCAGATCGGCGCTGCGCACTCCACCGCACCCAGCACAACCACCACGCCGGGGGCGTCATGCGACTGAGCCTTCGCGCACGCCGCGCAATCGCGGTGCTGGCCGGCCTGTCGGCGCTGGGTGGTGCCAGCGCGCTGGTGCTCAACGCGTTCAGCAGCAATCTGGTGTTCTTCTTCAGTCCCACGCAAGTGCATGCGCAGCAGGCGCCGCAAGGGCGCATCTTTCGCGTGGGCGGGCTGGTCGAAGAAGGCAGCCTGGCCCGCGAGGCCCAGGGCCTGACGGTGCGCTTTGCCGTCACCGACCTCGCGCAGCGCGTGCCGGTGGTCTACACCGGGCTGCTGCCCGACCTGTTTCAGGAAGGCAAGGGCGTGGTGGCGCAAGGCCGGCTCGGGCCCGACGGCGTGTTCCGTGCCGAGCAGGTGCTGGCCAAGCACGATGAAAACTACATGCCGCCCGAAGCCGCCGCAGCACTGAAGGCCGCGGCGCAAGCAGCACCGGCTCCGCACGCCACACAGGCCGCTGCCGCGCCCGCGGCCAGGGCAGCGCCGTGATCGCCGAGCTGGGTCACTTTGCGCTGGCGCTGGCGCTGGCGGTGGCGGTGGTGCAGGCGGTGCTGCCGTTGTGGGCTGCGGTGCGGCCGTCGCACGGCGCCGAGGACGGTGCACACGATCGCGCCGGCCATGCAGTGGCGGCGCGCACACCATGGCTGCTGCAGCTGGCGCGACCGGCCGCGCGCGTGCAGTTCGCCTTGCTGGCGGTGGCCTATGCGGCGCTGACCGCCTGCTTTCTCGGTCACGACTTCTCGGTGGCGCTGGCCGCGCAGCACAGCAACAGCGCGCTGCCCTGGTACTACCGCATCACCGCGGTGTGGGGCAATCACGAAGGCTCGGTGCTGCTGTGGGCGCTGGTGCTCGCCGGCTGGAGCGCCGCGGTGTCGTGGCGCTGCCGCGCGCTGGACGAGCGCACCGTGGCGCAGGTGCTGGCCGTGATGGGTTGCATCAGCGTCGGCTTCCTGCTGTTCACGCTGGCGGTGTCCAACCCGTTCCTGCGCATGCTGCCGGCGCCCGACGACGGACGCGACCTCAACCCGCTGCTGCAGGACCCGGGCATGATCATCCACCCGCCGCTGCTCTACATGGGCTACGTCGGGCTGGCGGTGCCGTTTGCCTTTGCCGTCTCGGCGCTGATCAGTGGCCGGCTGGACGCGGCCTGGGCGCGCTGGTCTCGGCCGTGGACCACCGCGGCCTGGTGCTTTTTGACCTGCGGCATCGCGCTGGGCAGCTTCTGGGCTTACTACGAACTCGGCTGGGGCGGCTGGTGGTTCTGGGACCCGGTGGAAAACGCGTCCTTCATGCCCTGGCTGGTGGCCACCGCACTGATGCATTCACTGGCGGTGACCGAAAAGCGCGGCACGCTCAAGGGCTGGACGGTGCTGCTGGCGATCATCGCCTTTGCGCTGTCGCTGCTGGGCACCTTCATCGTGCGATCGGGCGTGCTGACCTCGGTGCACGCGTTCGCCACCGACCCGGCGCGCGGCGTGTTCATCCTGCTCTTTCTGGCGGCGGTGGCAGGCGGTGCGCTTGCGCTGTACGCCTGGCGTGCACCCACGCTTGCCGCAGGCGAGGCGGCGTCGTTCACTGCCGTCTCGCGCGAGTCGCTGCTGCTGGCCAACAACGCGCTGCTGCTGGTGGCTGCTGCCGCGGTGCTGCTGGGCACGGTCTATCCGCTCGCGATCGAGGCACTGAACCTTGGCAAGCTGTCGGTGGGCCCGCCGTACTTCGAAGCGGTGTTCGTGCCGCTGATCGCACCGGCGATCTTCCTGATGGGTGTCGGCCCGCTGGCGCGCTGGCGCCGTGCCAGCGCGTGGGGCCTCGCACTGCAACTGCGCTGGGCTGCGGGCGTGAGCGTGGCGAGCGCACTGGCCGCCATGCTGCTGCTCGGGCGGCTGGCGCCGATGGCGGGCCTGGGCGCGCTGATGGCCGCATGGGTGGCCTTCACTGCCGTGCAGCAGCTGGTGCAGCGCTTGCGCGAGCACCCGGCGCGCGGCGGCTGGCGCGCCTGGCGCGCGCAGTCGGGTGGCTTCTGGGGCATGCTGGTGGCGCACTTCGGAATTGCGGTGTTCATCGCCGGCGTGACTGCGGTGGGCAGCCTGCAGTCCGAGCGTGACTTGCGCATGGCACCGGGCGAGCATGCCGAACTGGCGGGCTACCGCTTCGCGCTCGAAGGCATCGAACGCACGCAGGGGCCGAACTACCTGGCGCTGACCGCCACGATGCGCGTGACGCGCGACGGGCACACCGTGGCGCTGCTGCATCCGCAGCGCCGCCACTACACCACCACCCGCATGCCCATGACCGAGGTGGCGCTGGACCGCGGCGTGTGGCGCGACCTGTATGTTGCGCTGGGCGAACCGATCGTCAACGGCAACGCCGCATCGCCGGACACGCCCACCTTCAGCGTGCGCATCCACCACAAGCCGCTGGTCAACTGGATCTGGGGCGGCTGCGTGCTGATGGCGCTGGGTGGGCTGATGGCGGCGATGGACGCACGCTACCGGCGACGCAGCGCCAGGGCCGCCGCTGCTTCGGCGAAGACGGCGCCCGGTGCTTCAGCGGGCCACCCCGACAGCAGCGGATTGCCGGCGTCGCCGGTGGCTGCGGTGTCGCCCGCCTCGCCTGCGCTGCGAACGACGGCATCGCGCGTGCCTGGGGTCCGGTCATGAAGCGCGCGCTGCTGCCGCTGGCGGTGTTCGTGGTGCTGCTGGGCTTTCTGGCGGCGGGGCTGACCGGCAAGCCCCGCGAGCTGCCCTCGGCGCTGCTGGACCGGCCCGCGCCCGCGTTTTCGCTGAAGGTGCTGTCCGCCGACCCGGCGGGCGCCGTGATTTCGCGCGAGGACCTGCGCGGCCAGGTCTGGGTGCTCAACGTCTGGGCGTCGTGGTGCGCCGCCTGCCGCGAAGAGCTGCCCGCGCTGATGGACTTTGCGCGCAGCTCGCGCGTGCCGGTGTACGGCCTGAACTACAAGGACCAGCCCGACGCCGCGCTGCGCTGGCTGGCACGGCATGGCAACCCGTACCACCGCTCGCTGCGCGACGACGACGGCCGCGTGGGCATCGACTTCGGCGTGTACGGCGTGCCCGAAACGTTTGTGATCGACCGCGCCGGTGTGGTGCGCTTCAAGCATGTGGGCACGCTGACCGCGCAGGTCATCGACACGCAGATCGCACCGCTGCTGCGGCAGCTCGAGGGGCAGCGTTCATGACGCCGCCAATGACCTTCGCTGACGCCATGGCGCGCCTCGCCGCAGCCACCACCAGGGCCATCGGTATCGCCTGGGTGCGACGCACGATGCCGCGTCTGGTGCAGGGCGTGGCCGCCTTTGGTCTGGGCGCTCTGCTGGCACTGCACGCCGTCTCAGCCACTGCCACGAGCGCAGCGGTGCCTGCAGCGGCGAGCGGAGCGACCACAAGTCGCGAAGCAACCCCCGCTGCTACCGACCCGGCGCTCGAGGCGCGCGTGCAGCGCATCGCCGAGGAGCTGCGCTGCCTGGTGTGCCAGAACGAGACCATTGCCGGCTCACAGGCCGCGCTGGCGGTGGACCTGCGCACGCAGATCCGCGAGCAGTTGCGCGCCGGTCGCAGCGAGCTGCAGGTGCGCGACTTCATGGTGGCGCGCTACGGCGACTTCATCCTCTACCGCCCGCCGTGGCAGGCCAGCACCGTGCTGTTGTGGCTCGGCCCCTTTGCGCTGCTGGCCGTGGCGGTGGTGGTGCTGCGGTTGCGGGTGCAGTCGCGTATGCGGGTGCGTGCCGCCGATGCTTCGACGGCAGGTGATGCGGCGCAAGGCACAACGACCGCAGCATCCAGCCCCGAGGCCGCCATCGAGCGCGGCTGGGCCCTGCTGCAGGCCGATGCGAAGCACGCGCACAGGGCGGGGCCATGAGCGATTGGCTGGCCTTCAGCGCAGGTGCCGCCTTGCTGTGCGCATGGGCCGTGGCTGGCTTGACTGCGCCGCTGTGGCGCCGCCGCCCCAGCAGCCGTGACGCGGCCGTCGCTCCCTCGCCGATGGACACATCGCCCGGCGATGCGGCGCTTGCAGTGCTGCGCGAGCAGTGGCGCGAGATCGACGAAGCGCATCGGCTCGGGCAGATCGACGCGGCCGACTGGGAGCTCGCGCGTCGCGAACTCGCGCAGCGGGCCGCCCTGGACGCGAGCCCGCTACCCCACACTGCCGTGACCAGCGCATCGGTTGCAGCAGGTGCAACAAGCCCATATCAAGGCACTCATCAGAACTCCGGCGTAGACCGGGGCGCGGCCGTGGTGCTTTCGCTCGCGGTGGTGGCGCTCGCAGCCAGTGCCTACCTGTGGCACGGCCGGCCGGATGCGCAGGCGCTGCTGGCGGGCCCATGGCAGAGCGCACCCGCGTCGGCCAATGCCACACAGGTCGAGGCGATGGTGCTGGACATGTCCCGCGAGCTCGAGGCGCGCGCGCGCAGCGGACAAAGCGGCGCCGACGAGGCGCCTGCGTGGGAGATGCTGGCGCGCGCGCTGGCCTCGCTGCAGCGCTTTGACGAGGCCGACCGCGCCTATCGGCAAGCCATCGAGCGCGATCCGCAGAATGCGCGGCTGCTGGCGGATCGCGCCGACGTGCTGCGCGCGGCCGAGGGCGACCGCCCCAGCGACGAGCCCTTGCGCCTGGTGCAGCGCGCCTTGCGCATCGACCCGCAGCAACCCAAGGCGCTCGCGCTGGCAGGCCGCATCGCCTACGAGCAGCGCGACTGGCGCGGCGCGATCGAGCACTGGCAGCGTGCGCAGAGCGTGGCGCCCGCGGGGTCAGACCTCGCGCTGGGTCTGGAGCGCGGCATCGCGCAAGCGCAGCAACAGTTGCCAGAACGCGCACAGGACCCCCGGCAAGCGCCCAAGCCGCTGCTGGGCGCGCCGCAGCCTGCGCGTTCTTCGACGGCGGTGGTGGCGGGCCGCGTCGAGCTGAGTGCGGCGCTGCGCAGCCAGGCCCGGCCTGAGGACACGGTGTTCATCGTGGCGCGCGCCACCGCTGCAGCGATGCCTGCCGGAGCCCCGGCGCCGCGCATGCCGGTGGCCATCGTGCGGATGCGGGTGGCCGATCTGCCCGCGCGCTTCGAGCTCGACGACCGGCAGGCGATGTCGCCTGACATGCGGCCTTCACAGTTCAGCGAGCTGTCGATCAGTGCCCGCGTGGCCCGCTCGGGCGAGGCGATGCCCAGCGCAGGCGACTGGGTCAGCGACGCCGTGACCGTGCGGCGCGGCGAGCGCGGCGTGCACGACGTGGCGCTGCGCATCGAACGCGTGCAGCGCTAAGCGGCGCTGGGCGCTTAGCGCCGCTTAGCAGCCGGCCACGCGCGGCTACAGCGCGGCGAAGCGGTCCCGGATCAGGTTCACCACGGTGTCGGGGCGTTCTTCGTGCGCGAGGTGGCCCAGCCCCTCCAGGCGCACCAGCTCCACCGGCGCGTGGCCGCCGAGCAGGGCCAGCGCCTTGTCGGACTCGGTGGGCGGCACCGTGGTGTCGCGCGTGCCCACCACCAGCAGCGTGCGCGTGCGCAGCCGCGGCAGGTCGCGCTCGAAGGCGTGCAAGTCCCAATTGGCCATCATGCCCAAGGCGCCTTGTGCATGACCGGCGTTGGAGGCCAGGCGCCGGTACAGCGCCATGCCGCTGGCATCGATGCGCGAGCCGGTGCTGTCCATCAGCCGCTGCAGCACCGCAGAGTCGCCGGCACGCCACGCGAACAGCCGCGGCACGAAGGGCGTGATGGCCATCAGCCGCGCTACCGGCGAAAACAGCTGGCCGGCCACGCCGCCCAGCGGCAGGATGGCGCCGTTCAGGCTGACCAGCAGGCGTGGCGCGATGCGCCCGTCGATGCACAGGCGCATGGCAATCGCCGCGCCCGCGGAATGCCCCACCACCAGGTCGGGCGCGAAGTCGAGCGTGCGCAGCAACTGCGCCAGCGCATCGGCCATGCCGGGCAGCGACAGTTGCAGCGAGGTGATGCCGCCCGCCGGCAAGCTGGTGAAGGCATGGCCCGGCAGGTCCATCGCCAGCACATCGGCACCGATCGCCAGCTGCGGCGCGACATCGCGCCACGAATGGGTGGACGCGCCGGTGCCGTGCACCAGCAGCACCTTCACCAGCGTTGCTGCACCGGATGCTGCACCGAATGCCGCACTGGGTGCCGCCACCGGCGCGCCTGCGGCGAAGCGCTGCACATGCCAGCGCAGGCCGGCTGCATCCACAAAGCGGCTGCGCGCGCGATGCGGCCAGTCCAGGCCGTCGCGGTCCCACTGCAGGCGATCTTCCATGTCGTCAGCGCCGCGCCGTGGCCAGCCGCACCGCCTGCGACATCGCGCGTGCATCGGCGTGCGGCAGCGGCAGATAGGCGCCGCCCAGGCCCTCGGCCAAGGCCTGTGCCGTGGTTTGCGGCTGCGGTGCGGTGTCGATCAGCAGCGAGGGCACGCCCAGCGCACGCAGTTCGCGTGCAGCGGCCAGTGCATCTTCGGCGGCTTGCGCGCGGCCGGGCGATCCGTCGCGCGCGATGTTGGCGCGGCCGTCGGTCAGCACCACCAGCACCGGCGATTCGCCGCCGCGCTGCACCGCCTGCACCAGCTCGCGCGCGGCATCCAGCCCCAAGGCCAGCGGCGTGCCGCCACCGCCGGGCAGCCCGGCCAGGCTACGCTTGGCGCGCGCCAGCGAACGCGTGGGCGGCAGCAGCAGTTCGGCGCGGGTGCCGCGAAAGGCCAGCACCGACACCTTGTCGCGCCGCACATAGCAGTCGGCCAACAGCAACTCCACCGCGCCCTTGGCTTCGGCCAGGCGGTGCAGCGCCGCCGAGCCCGAAGCGTCGACAAGAAAGATGGCGGTGGTGCCGGTGCGCTGCTTGTAGCGGCGCACATGAAAGTCTTCGCGGCGCACATGGATGCGGCGTGCAGCCGCAGGCGTTGCCACCGGATCGGCCCCGGGCGTGTGCAGCCCGGCGCGGATGCGCTGCCACGGCGCGGCTGCGCGCAGCGTGTCCAGCACATGCAGCCGCGCACCGCCACGTGGCTCACCGCGTCGTGAGCCCACCGGTCGGCCGCGCAGCACGCTCTTGTGCAGCGCGCCGGCACGACCACCGGTTTGCGCGCGGGTGCGTTGCGCCTGCCCCATCTGCAGCAGCTTGAGCAAGCCCGCCGGGATCGCCGCCTGCGCGGCCTGCAGCACCTGCTCGGCCATCTCCTGCACCTCCTCGGGCGAAGGCGGTGTGTCGGGTGGGCGATCGTCTGGTGGATCGTTGGCTGGGTCGTCCTGCGCCTCTTGCGGGGGCGGTGCATCCTGCTGTGGCGGCGGATCGTCTGCCGCCTGCGGCAGGCGGGTGGCGCGCGGCGCGAGCACCAGGCGCGCCGCCAGCGTGACGTCGTCCGCGCTGATCGCAGCGCGGCCATCCAGCACCGCTGCCGCACGCGCGGCACGCAGCGCCATCAGCGGCGCACGCATTGATGCAACCCCCAATGCATGCGCCACCGCGCACAGGGTCGTAAGCGCACCGTCATCCACCGGCACCGCGCGCAGCTGTTCGCGCAGCGCGGCGATGCGGTCGCCATCCAGCCCCGGCCAGTCGGCCAGCGGTGCGCTTGCGCTCAGCGCGTCGGCGTCGATGCGAAAGGCCACGCGCTCCAGCAGCGCGGCGGGCGCCTGCTCATCGTCGTCGCAGCCTTCGTCCAGCAGCACCAGCGCCATGCGTGCGGGCTGCCGCTGCGTGATGCCGTCGCGCTCGAGCGCTACCTCGCGCGCATCCATCACCGCCGCCAGCCGCGCGGCGGTGTGCGCGGTGGTGCGCTCGGCCATGGCCAGCAGCGCCACGCCGCCATCGGTCTGCGCCAGCACACCGGCCTGCGCGACCGGCCGGCCCATTTGCAAGGTGGCCGCAAAGTCCAGGCCGCCCAGCAGCGCGGCATCGCCGGCGTTGAGCGGCAGGCGCCGCCACGGCGAGCCCGCGGGCAGCAGCCGGCGCAGCAGGCGCAGCCACGCCTCGCGCGCCTCATCGGCAGGTGCGCGCAGGGCCACGCCGCCCAGGCCCTGCGGGTCGATCGCCAGCAGCGCCGCGGCAGCGATCGCATCGGCTGCGGCGTCGGCAGCCGCATCAGCCGCCGCAGTGACAGGGGCTTCGGTCGGGTCGGCGTTCATGGGATGGGGCGACAAGCGTTGCAGCGCTGCGCCGCCGGGCACGGCGCTCAGGCCGGCATGTGCTCGGCGAGCATGCGCTCCACGCGCACGGTGGAGCCCGAATCGTCGAGCGGATTGCGACGCAGGCGATGGCGCAGCGCCGGTGCGGCCATGCGCCGCAGGTGCGACAGGTTCACCTGCTTCGCGCCATCGAGCGCAGCCAGCGCGCGGGCGGCGCGCATCAGCGTGAGGTCGCCGCGCAGGCCGTCGGTGCCCAGCGCCATGCACAGGGTGGCCGCACGCTCGCGCACCGCGTCGGGCACCGCCACCGCATCCAGCGCCTTGCGCGCCTTGACGATCTGCTTGCGGACGCGCTCGTCCTCGGCCGCCCATTGCGCGATGAACGCCTGCGGGTCGCGCTCGAACGCATCGCGCCGGCGCACCACCTCCACGCGAATGGCCAGGTCGTCAGGCGTCTTCACCTCCACCGACAGGCCAAAGCGGTCGAGCAGCTGCGGGCGCAGCTCGCCTTCTTCGGGGTTGCCACTGCCCACCAGCACGAAGCGCGCCGGGTGGCGGATGGACAGGCCCTCGCGCTCGACCACGTTTTCGCCGCTGGCGGCCACGTCGATCAGCAGGTCGACCAGGTGGTCCTCCAGCAGGTTGACCTCGTCGACGTACAGGAACCCGCGGTGAGCGCGGGCGAGCAGCCCGGGCTCGAAAGCCTTGACGCCCTGGGTGAGCGCCCGCTCGAGGTCGAGCGCGCCCACGACGCGGTCCTCGGTTGCGCCGAGCGGCAGGTCCACGACCGGTACCGGAACCAGCCGCGTCTTCGGGCGCCCCGAGCCGCGCAGCGCGTCGCACTGCTCGCAGCCTCCGGGCGGCGCGCCGGGGTCGCAGCCGTAGCGGCAGTCGGCGACCGCCCGCATCTTCGGCAGCAGCCCGGCCAGCGCGCGCACCGCGGTGGACTTGCCGGTGCCGCGGTCGCCCAGCACCAGCACCCCGCCGACGGCGGGGTCGATCGCCGCGACCAGGATCGCCCGCTTCATCTCGTCCTGGCCGACGATCGCGGAAAACGGAAAG